>NZ_JBIVQA010000003.1:0-174832 GCF_044754985.1 Sphingomonas sp. NPDC092440
GCTACCAGATACGACCGGCATGCCACAAACTACCTCGCTGCCATCGCTCTCGTAGCCCTTATCACCGCGTGGCTTAAATGAGTCCTCAACCTAGGTCGTGAACCCATAAACCGCCCGGACGGCCATTGCGGTCGCTGGTACGCGAATGTAACGCGATATGGTCCAGACGGGCGCTGCGAGCGGCGGTGCGTGAACAATTCTGGAGGGGAATAGCGGCTCACTGGGTGGTCGCGCGCGTCCTTGCGACCGAAGGTAATAAGTCCTCCAGGAACCGCTCATCACGTTAAAGGCGGGCCGCTCTTTCGCGTTGCACTTCCATGACCAGAGCGGCTTGTACGTCGAGGTCCGGCCGGTGACTGCCGCGGACCTGGTGCTCGCCCGGCCGGCCGAGGGCTCGGCGGCAGTGGCGGAGCGGGGGGCGGGCACGGGCGATGCTGTCGGTGCGCTGCCGCGTGCGCCCGTGCGCACCGATGCCGAGGCGGACGGCGATCTGCTCGCCGGCCATGCGACGCCCGACGAGGCCGGGCGCACGCTGCTGGCGCAGGCGGCCGAGGCGATGCGGCTCTCGGCGCGGGGCTATATCCGGGTGCTTCGGGTGGCCCGCACGATCGCGGACCTGGCGGGGCCCGAAGGGGTGGAGCGCCTGCATGTCGCCGAGGCGCTGCGCTATCGGCGTCCTTCGCCGCGCAACTGATCCGATTGTATCCCGGCCGATCTTGTGCCCAGATGCCGGCGTCCCGTCCGGGATGCTTTCAGAGGGGAAATGCATGCGTTGGATGATTATGCCGCTCAGGCGCTATTTCGATTTCTCGGGCCGTTCGCGGCGGCTCGAATACTGGATGTTCGCGCTGTTCGTGACGCTGGTGATGATCGCCTGGGCGCTCGCATTCGTCGTGCTCGGCAAGGCGACCGGAGGCGGTGCCTATACGACAGGTGAGATGAACGGCGCGGAGACGGCCTGGGTGGTGGTGGGGATTCTCCTTTATCTCGCCATCCTGATCCCCGCCGTGGCCGTGCAGGTGCGCCGCTTCCACGACCAGGACAAGACGGGCTGGCTGTGCCTGCTGAACTTCATTCCCTATATCGGCGGGCTGATCGTGCTGGTCTTCATGGTGCTGCCGGGGACGAAGGGAGAGAACCGCTTCGGCGACGATCCCAAGGATCCGTTCGGCGTCGAGCAGGCAGCCGACGTCTTCAGCTAGGGCATTTGCGCATGGCGGGCGCCCGGCGGGGCGCTCGCCATATCGCATCTTAGCATCTGGAAATCCCGCAAGCGCCTTTCTATAGGGTCCGAAGTCGATCCATGGCCCCGTGCCAATCGGCATGCGGGTGTGGCGGAATGGTAGACGCAGCGGACTCAAAATCCGCCGTTGGCAACAACATGTCGGTTCGAGTCCGACCACCCGTACCATCGAAATGCCGGAATGGCCCCGAAGGGGCGGCCGAGGTGCCGTGCCTGGATTGAGCACCCAAGCAAATATCTGATCTTTCACCGTCACCCCGGCCTTGCGCCGGGATCCCGCTGCTTCCCGCGCTGGCGAGATAGCGGGACCCCGGGCGCAAGGCCGGGGTGACGATGGAAGGATATGCGCCGAACCTAGCGCGTATAGGCCTTGCGCAGCTGGGCCAGCCTGGCCGGGCTGAGGCCGAGCGCGTCGTTCAGATAGCCGGCGACGCCGCCGCGATGCTTGTCCATCACCGCGAACACCGCTTCGATATAGTCGCGATCGGCCGCCATATAGGCCTTGAGCACGTCCGCCGGGAGCTTGCGCCAGGCCTGCGAGGCCTGGTCGTCCGCTCGCACCACCTTGCGCGGATCGAAATATCTGTTGGTGAGCAGATAGTCCTGGATCACCGTCTCGCGCGGCACGTCGAGCGCGGTGAGGACCAGCGCGGCCGCCACGCCGGTGCGGTCCTTGCCCGCGGTGCAGTTGAACGCCAGCGGCACCCGCCCGGCCAGGAGCTCGCCGAACATGCGGCGGTACTGGCCGTTGAACTGCTTCAGCAGCTGCGGATAGGTCGCGGTCATCGTCGCCCGGGCCTCGGCGGCGGTGGGCAGGTGATCGGCCCGGGGCGCGAGCGCGCGGGTGTCCATCACATAGTCGTCGGCGAGCACGCGCGGCGCCTTGCCGGACGGCCAGACCACCGGCTCGGTGCTGCGCTCGCCGGTGCTGCGGAAGTCGCATACGGTGCGGATCCCGCGCCCGGCGAGATAGTCGAAATCGGCGCGCGTCAGGAAATGCATCGAGCCCGAGCGATAGAGCACGCCCCAGCGCACCGTGCGGCCGGTGCGGGTGCGATAGCCGCCGAGATCGCGGAAATTCTGCCCGCCCTGGAGCGGGAGCAGCCGCGCATTCTCGCCCTGCGCCGCCGGGGCCTGTTGCTGGAGGGCGTTGGCCGCGAGCGGCACCGCGGCGGCGGCGAGCGCCGCAAGGCCGATCACGCGGACGGAAGTGGGGATACGCATGTCGGTTCTCCTTAGAAGCGGACGGTGCCGGTGAGGCCGTAGGTGCGCGGATCGTTGAAGATCCCATAGGTGCCGAGCGCCGCGCTGGTGTTGCGCAGGTACAGATACTGCTTGTCGAGCAGGTTGCGGGCCCAGAGCGAGAGCTCGAGGCGCGCGGCGCCCTCGTCCAGCGCGATGTCCGTCAGCGCCAGGCGGCCGTTGACGATGAACGAGGGGTCGCTCTTCGTCGGATCGCTGGTCGAGCTGTACTGGCTCGAGGCATAGTTGCCGTCGAGATGCGCGACGAGCGTCGCCGCGCCCATCGGCACGCGATAGTCGATCGATCCGCTCGCCGAATTCTTCGGCGCGAAGATCGGATAGACCGGCACCAGCGGATTGCCGGTGACGAACGGGTTCGGCGCTTCGGGCAGGCGGATGTGCTGGCGGGTATAGGTGCCCGACAAAGTGAGGTTGGTGACCGGCATCACCGTCAGTTCCGCCTCGAAGCCGGAGATCCGGCCCTTGCCGGCGGTGTTCGTCGTCTCCAGCGTGCCGCGGTTCGAGCCGGGGATCACGGCGTTGAAATCGATCTGCACGTCCTTGTAGGTGCCGGTATAGGCGGCGAGGTTCAGCCGGGCGTGATTGTCGAGGAAGCTGGCCTTCACGCCGCCCTCGAACTCCGAGACCGCTTCCGGGCCGAAGCCGCGATAGGTGAGCGAGCGCGAATTGGCGCCGGCCGATTTATAGCCCGTGCTCCATTTGCCGTAGAGCATCACGCCGTCGGCGACGTCGAGCGACAGGTTGACCAGCGGATCGACGCGATCCGAGGTGACGCGCATCGGCACCACCGCGCTGACTCCGTTCACCACCGGCAGCGCGCCGTTGACCTTGTCGAGCTCGCCGGTCTTCTTGTCGTGCGAATAGCGGCCGCCGAGCGTGAGGTGCAGCCGGTCGCCGAGCAATGCCGGGGTGTAGGTGAACTGGCCGAACACCGCCGCGCTGTTCGTCCGGGCGATGCTGGCGCGATCGGGGAAGCGCGTGGCCGAGACCGGCGCGGGCAGCACGCTATAGTCGGTGCCGTCCGCATTGAACTTGAGCGTGTTGGGCGCGAAGGCGTTATCGCCGACATGCTCGCTGTAATAGAAGGCGCCGGCCACGAAGCTGAGGCGCGGCAGCTCGCCGAGCAGCTGCACCTCCTGGCTGAACTGGCGCTGCCCGAAATTGGCGATGCTGTAGCGCGCGAAATTGCCGTTGGGCGCGAAGACCGAGAGGATCGCGGAGCCGTTGTCATACTGGCTCTGGGTCAGCGTGCGATAGCTGGTGATGGAGCGGGCGCGGATGCCGTCGCCCAGCTTCCAGTCGAGATGGAGCGACATGCCGGTGGTGTCGCCGACGCTGGGCTGGAGCGGCACGCCGACATTGCCGGCCTTGGCGCGCTCGGGCTGGAGCTTGACGATCGGCGCGAGCGGCAGGCTGCCCTTGCGGAGCAGCTGGAGATAATAAGGCGAGCTCTCGTCGTGCGAGACGTCGAACTGCCAGAGCGCGCTGAACTTGTCGCTCGGCTCCCACAGCGCGGCGACATGCGCGCCGCGGCGATCATGGCTGTTGAAGTCGAGCTGGCCCGCCATCGGGTTGTCGATCGTGCCGCCGCGCTTCTGGATCACGCCGTCGAACTTCAGGCTGATATTGCCCGCGCGCGGCAGGTCGAGGTGCAGCGCGGTCTCGTAGCCGCCGAAATTGGCGATGCCGGCCGAGGCATTGAGATGGAACTCGCCGCTCGGCTTCTTCGTGACGATGCTGATCGCGCCGCCTTCGGTGTTGCGGCCGAACAGCGTGCCCTGCGGGCCCTTGAGCACTTCGATGCGCTCGATGTCGTACAGGGCGGTGCCCAGGCCCTGGGCGCGACCGAGATAGATGCCGTCGATATAGACGCCGACGCCCTGCTCGCGGGCCGGCTGGTTGGCGTCGCCCAGGAAGCCCACGCCGCGAATGCCGATGACCAGCGCCGAGGTGCGCGAGAAGAAGGGGGCGACGCGCAGGCCCGGGACCGAGCCGTCGGCCAGGTCGGCAAGGGTCTGGACGTGCCGGTTCTCCAGCGCCGCGCTGTTCAGCACCGCGATCGAGATCGGAGTCTTCTGGAGATTGGTCTCGCGGCGCTGGGCAGTGACGACGATCTCGCCAAGGCCGCCGCTCTGATCCTGTTCGTCCGCCGCGACGATGCTGGTCGTATCGGCCTGCTGGGCGAAGGCGGGCGGGGCGAGGAGCAGCGCCGACGCGGCGGCTCCCGACAGGGCTGACAGGCGCAACCGGTGCTTGACGTTCAGTTCCATGATGACCCCCAAAAGCTGATGACGAGCGGTCAACTAGAACGATTGTATGTATCTTCTGTGACGCTTGTATGGAGCTGTGCATTCCGGCATTGGCATGGGCGCGAGAAGGGGGAGAAGCGGATGTCCGGTCGGGGGATCGCAGCTGCCGGCAAGGCGAGTGGAAGTGCCGAGAAATGGATCGCCGCAGTGCTAAGTGCCTGGGAAGTGAGTGGTCAGGCTGCGGTGTCCGCGCGCGGCCTGGCGCAGGTGACGGGGTTGCCGGCCTCGTCCATTTATCACCATTTTGGTGATCTCGAACGTTTGTATGTGAGTGCGCACGAACATGCCCAGGCACTGGCGGCGGAATGGTGCGGCGCGCGGCTGGACCAGCTTGCCGACGTGCCGGCGGGCGCCGAGTCGCTGCCGGCCCTGCTCGCCGTGCTGATCGACGACTGGTGCGAGGGGCAGCGCGGGCTGGCCTTTGCGTGGCGCGAATGCCAGCTGCTGGTCGCGCGCGATCCGCGGTACGGCCCGGCCGCGCAGCGCTGGCGGACGCTCTGGGCGGGGTTCTGGCGCCATGTCTGCGACCGGCTGGGCATCCCCGGCACCGCGACGATCACCGAACGGCTGTTCGACGGCGAGAGCTTCCTGCACATGATGCGCTGGCGCCGCTCGGTGGATCGCGCCGCGCTGGACGAGTTGTGCCGCGGCTGGGGCAATTGGCTGGGCGGCAGCCTGGCCGGGCCGGGGCCCTGGCGCGACATGGCGCGCGGCTGCGCCCAGCGTTCCGCACGGTTGCCCGAGGCGCGCGACGAGACTGCCGAACGCATTGCCGAGGCGGCGGCGGCGATCGTCGCGCGGGGCGGCGTGGCCGGGGTGACGCATCGCGCGGTGGCGGCGGAGGCGGGGCTGACGCTCGGCGTGGTCTCGCACAAGTTCCGCACGAGCGCCGAACTGCTCGGATCGGCCTTCGAAGCGATCTATCGCCGCAACGTGCCGGCCGGCGAACTCGAGGCCGAGCTTGCGGCGGCGGCCGATGGCAACGGCCGGGCCATGCTCGACCGGCTTGGCGAGCGGCCGGGCGCGGAGGAGTTCCGCCTGGCCACTTCCGAGCTGATGATGGCGGCGATGCGGGATCCGGCGCTGGCGCCCTTCGCCGCGCAGCTGCGCTATCTGCGCGGGCGCACCTCGCGATTGTTCCTGCAGGCGATGATCGGCCGCGACCGGCCGATCGGCCCGCTCGACGCGGCGATCTTCTCGAGCTTCGCGATCGGCCAGGGCAATGCGCATCGGGGACTGTCCGATGGCGAGCGCCAGGCGGCGGGCCTGGCCGAGACCGAAGCGCTGCTGGCCTTCCTGCGCGGCGGCTGACGGTCGCATATTTGTCATCCCCCTCGGCCAGAGGGGGTGGGTGAGCGGGGATATCGGAGCGAGTCGAACCGAGCGGCTGAGCCGGGTGGACCTGTTCGTCTTCTCTTCCCCGGTCATCCTGTTCCAGGCGATCGAACTGGCCTGGCGGACCTATCTTCCCGCCTTCTTCGCCACGACGCTGGCGCTGCCGATCGCGGCGGTGGGCATGCTGCTGCTCGCCGCGCGGCTGTTCGACGGGCTGATCGATCCGTGCATCGGCTGGGCGAGCGACCGGTTTCCGACGCGCTTCGGCCTGCGCCGGCCATGGATGGCGCTGGGGGCGCCGCTGGTCGGCCTGGGCGCGCTCGGGCTGTTCTGGGCGGTGCCCGGCACCGGCATCGCGACGCTCGCGGCCTGGAGCCTGGTCTTCCATCTCGGCTACACGCTGATCGCCACGCCCCATGGCGGCTGGGGGCTGGAGCTGTCGCGCGACGCGCATGAGCGCGTGCGGGTGATGGGGGCCAAGGTCTGGGTGGCGATGGCGGGGATGATCGTCACCCTGGTGCTGCCGAGCCTGCTCGAGCGCGGCTTCGGGCTGGGGCGGGCGGCGCAGGTGGGGGCGCTGGGCGCGGCGATCGTGCTGCTCGCGCCGATCACGGTGGCGCTGGTCCTCCGGCGGATCCGCGAGCCGGACGCGCCCGCGATCGCGCGCGTCGCCAGCCCCTTCGCGCTGTTCGCCGGCATGCTGCGCACGCGCGAGATGCGGCGCATCCTGATGCTCTACGGGCTGGTCGGAATGGCCGACGCCGCCGCGGCCGGCACTTTCCTGTTCTTCGTCGAGCAGGCGCTGGCGCTGCCCGGCTGGGGAAGCACGCTGATGCTCGTCCAGGGCGTGGTGCCGCTCGTCCTGCTGCCCTTCTGGGCGCGGATGAGCCGGCGTTTCGGCAAGCGGCGGGTGCTGCTCGCCGGCTATGGCTGGCAGGCGCTGGTGGCCCCGCTGGCGCTGCTGCTGCCCATGGGCGGGCTGGCAGCGCTCGTCCTCTGGCTGATCGCGCGGAGCCTGGTCTTCGGGGTCGACTATATGTTGCTGCGCGCGATGGTGGGCGACATCACCCGGCGCGAAGTGGAGCAGGGGCAGCGCTGGGCGTCGAGCCGCTATGCGCTCTTCAACGTCACGCTCCGGCTGGCCATGGGGCTGGGCGTGGCCGCGGCGCTGGGGGCGCTCGGCTGGGCCGGCTTCGCGCCGGGCGAGCCCGGGCAGGCCGATGCCCTGCTGGCGGTGCGCGCCGCCTATGCGCTGCCGCCAACGGTCGCGGCGCTGGCCGCCTGCATCCTGCTGTTCCGCGGCGGCGAAGCGCGTGCGGTGGAGCGGCGCGACGCAGCGCTGGCGGCCTGATCCCCGACAAGAAAGGGCCGCCGCATCGGACGATGCGACGGCCCCGCAGTGGTCGCGGAGGCGATCAGAGTTTCAGGCGCGCGCCGAACAGGATGGTGCGGCCGAAATGATTATACTCGTAGTTCCGGTTCGCGGCGGTGTCGGTGTAGCGGTCGCGATAGGCATCGGTGAGGTTGGTGCCCTCGACCGACAGCTCGATCCAGTCGGTGAGCTTGTAGCGAACCGAGGCGTCGACATTGGTGATCGCGTTATAGCCTTCGAACACATTGCCCGTGCCCGAGCCCGCATCGACATAGGGCCCGCGATAGCTGACCGAGGCGCGCGCGCTGAACTTCTTGTCCTCATAATAGAGCGTCGCGTTGAACGCCCGCTTCGACACGCCGTAGAGCGTCGACTTGAAGGGCAGGTTCGGCAGCGCGATCGTGCCGGTGGCGCTGACCGCGGTTCCCGGTGCGGACTGCATATAGGTCGCGGTCGAATCGATGAAGGTCGCGTTCGCGATGCCGCCGAAGTTCTTGAGGAAGCCCGGCAGGAAGCGGAACGGCGCCTGGATCGCGATTTCGGCGCCCTTGAGCGAAGCGCCGGTGCCGTTGATCGTGGTCACCACGGTCCAGATCGGCATGGCGAGCCTGGCCGGATCCAGGAACGCCGGCGAGGATGCCGCGAGCACATTGGCGGGAAGGCCGGTCGACAGGAAGGTCTGCTCGGTCAGGGTCCGGCTGACCGGGAAGCTCTTCACGTCCTTCTTGAACAGCGCGACCGAGAAGATCGACTGTGGCGCGAAATACCATTCGGCCGCAAGATCGTAGGATGTGGCGCGATAGGGATCGAGGTTCGGGTTGCCGAAATTGACCCGATAGTTGAAACCATCGGCCGAACCGCCCGGCGTCAGGCTGCCCAGCGTCGGGCGCGTCATCACATCGGCGATGGCGGCGCGCAGGATGAGCTTCTCCGTCGGGAACAGGGCGAGGTTGGCCGCGGGCAGCCAGTCGCCATAGGTCCGCTTCAGCGTGACCGGCGTGGTGCCGTTGATGCCGGTCGCGGTCTGCGAGGTGGAGGCATAGCGGATGCCGGCGTTGAGCGCGTAGCGCAGCCCGAGCAGCTCTCCCTTGGCGTCGAACTGGAGATAGCCGCCCTTCACTTCCTCGATGACGGAGCGGTTGTTGCCGACGTCGAGCGCCAGCGGGCGATTGTAGAGGCCGGTATATCTGGCGGCCGCATCGATGTTCGCGACCACCCAGCTGGTGGTGGTGCCCGCCGGCTGGCCGGCATTGCCGAGATTGACCAGCTCGGTCAGCGCCGGGGTGGCCTGGAAGCCATAGACCGCGCTCGGCCCGAAGGCGGAGCTGGGCGAGCAGGTGATCGTGCGGAGCACGAGATCGAGGCCGCCATTGCCGCAAACCGCAGTATCGCGCTGGAACGCCTTCACTGCGTAATCGAAGCGGCGATACATCGCGCCCGACTTGATCTGGAAGCCTTCGGTCACGTCCCATTCGGTGCGCAGCTGCGCGGTGCGGAACTTGTTGGTGACGTTCGACGGGCGGTCGCGGATCTCGGCGAGCTGGAAGTTCGCGGGATCGGTGACGCTGGTGCCGAAGGTGAGCACCGGGCGCTTCATGTCCGTATAGTCGTAGCGATAGTTCTGCGCGTCGCGATCGTCGAGGATCAGCGTGGTCTCGACCGGGATGTCGGCGTTCGACCTGGAGAAGCCGCCGAGCAGGGTGAAGCGGAAGCTGTCGCCGAGATCCTGATCCCAGGTGCCGCCCAGCTGGTAGAATTCGGTATCGGACTTGCGCAGATAATGTTCGGTGCGAACCCAGGCGTCGTTGATCGTCGCCGAGATCATGTTGTTGTTGGAATCATAGACCGGGTTCACGATGTCCATCGCGCGCTCGTTCGAGCGGGCCAGCACTTCCAGCCACTTCTCCTCGCGGGTTTCCTTGAACCGCGAATAGAGGCCGTCGATCGAGATCTTGGTGGCGTCGCTCGGCGCCCATTGGACGCTGCCGGTCACGCCGAGCCGCTCGCGATCATGCCCGACGATGCCGTAGCGCGGGATGCGCGGATGGAAGGCGAGGGCGGCCTTGGTGCAGGCGGCATTGCCCAGCCAGCCATTGCCGGAATTGGGCGTGGCGAAGCACGACGTGCCGTTGACCGAGTCGAACGCGGCCTGGGCCCAGCGCACCGAATTGTTGCCAAGCTCGACATTGTCGGTCTTCGAATAGGCAGCCGAGACCGAGGCGCCGAGCGTGCCGTCGGGCGACTTCCACGAGAGCAGGCCGGCCGCGCGCGGCCCCCAGTTCTTGGACAGGTCGTTATAGCTGCCCTGGATCGATCCGACGAAGGTGAAGCCGGCCTTGCCGGCAAGCGGGTTGCCGGTGTTCAGATCGACGACCGCGCCCAGCGAGCCTTCGTCGAGCGATGCCTCGGCGGTCTTGTGCACGACCAGCGAAGTGAACAGCTCGGAAGCGAAGACATTGAAATCGAATGCCCGGTCGCGATTGGCCGAAGCGCCGTCGGTCGAAGTGGCGACCGTCTCGAGCCCGTTGAGGCGGACGCGGGTGAATTGCGCGCTGAGACCGCGAACGGTGATCGCGCGGCCCTCGCCGGCGTCGCGCTGGATCGAGATGCCCGGAATGCGCTGGAGCGACTCCGCGAGATTCTGGTCGGGGAACTTGGCGATGTCCTCGGCGACGACCGCGTCGACCGACGATACCGACTCGCGCTTCAGGTTGAGCGCCTTTTGGAGCGACTGGCGGAAACCGGTGACAACAATGGCGCCGTCAGTGCCCTGGTCCTGCTCCTGCACGCCGGTGGCGGCGGGCGCCGCCTGCGTGTCCTGCGCCTCCTGCGCCAGCGCCGGGGTCACGATGCCGGCACCGGCGATCACGGCCAGCGAGGCGCCGGCGCACCACAGATTCCGCCTCAAAATCCCTTTACGCATCCCAATTCTCCCATGATCAGTGTCTCCGGGTCGCGCCGCCGCTGCGGCTTGCCCGGCATTCCGGCCGGCTTGCGCCAGCTCTCTATGGTTTCTCGGCCGGCTCTCGCCCGCCGTTATGCGATCATCGCGAAGCGCCTGCGCCCGTCGGCGAGCAGCTTACGATGAAATTTCCTGAGCGATTCCGGTCCGTTGCGCTGCGCGACGGAGCCCAGACGGGCCAGCCCGAGCCAAGTGAGCGCCTCCGCGGCGCGCATGGCGGGTTCAATGCAGATTCGCTCGATATCCTGCGCCATCGGCGCGAAATAAGCCGCCTCTCCCTGCAGTGTCGCGAGCTTGCTGCTCGTCTGTGCCAGCGTTTCTTGTCCGATATGGACACCGGTGTCAACCAGCCCGCGGCCGATCCGGAACAGCAGCCAGTGCAAATGGCCGAGCAGCGCATGGTCGTTGCCGGCAAAGGCGCCCTGATCCGCCATCAGCTGTTCGGCATAGATCGCCCAGCCCTCGGCGAAGGCGGGGACATATTCGATGCGCAGCGGATGCGGGTTCGCGGCCGCCTCGATGGGCAGCTGGATCATGTGCCCGGGCAGCAGCTCGTGATGGACGACGGCGGGCAACGTCCAGGACGGGCGGTCGCGGATGCGCGCGAGGTCGGGGAAATAGGCGCCGGCCACGCCGGGGGCGGGGATGGTGCGATAGCCCTGCTTGCCCTCGGCCTCTTCCTGCGGCGTCATCCTCAGCGCCGACACGTTCAGGCATTCGGGCGGCAACGGCCCGAACAGCGCGGGCAGGCGCGCGGGGACGGTGGCGAGCGCGGCGTTCATATCGGCCACCGCACGATTCCTGCCGGCATCGTCGTCGCCGTAGAGGAAGCGGGGATCCTTGAACGCGGCGCTGATCCGGGCGCCGACCGAACCCTGGGAATAGCCCAGGCGCCTGAGCACGGCATCGGCGCGGGCCGTGAGCGCTTCGGCCATGGCAAGCATCCGGCGATGCGCCTCGGCCGGGTCGATGGCGGCGCCATAGTGCCGCTCGAGCAGCAGCGCGAAATAGCGGGCGCCGCCGGGGAAGCGGCTGGTGCCGGGCTCCTGCGGGGCGCGGGGGGCGAGTTCCCCGAGCAGCCGGGCCTGGCCGGCGAGCGCCGCCGCGACGGGACCCGTCGCCCTGCCGGCGGCCGCGATGACGCCGGAGCGGGTCTTTTCGAGCAGCGGCGCCGGCAGGATCACGCCGCGCCGGGCGTCCGCCGCGATCTGCGCATTCTCGGCTTCGATAGGATGGGGATCGGGTGCCTTATCGCGCCAGGCGCCGGCATTGGGGGCGACGGCATAGGGCGAGCGGCCCAGCCGGCCCACGGGCAGGCTGCGGAGCAGCGCGGCGTCGACGGCGAGACCGGCGCGCACCGTCTCCAGGTCGAGCCGGGCCGAGGGCGAGAGGGACAGGGGATCGAAGCCCCGCAGCCGCGCGAGCTTCGCGGCGGGCGTGTCGAGCATCGCCAGGCCGTCGAGCGCGGCACGCAGGTCGGCGTCGCGGTTCGGCGCGGCAAGGGCAGCGCGGGGAAGCGCGGCGACGCCGGCGGCGGCGAGGAACTGGCGGCGATGCATCGCGGTCCTCCGGTTCAGCGGGGCAGGGGCACCAGGTTGTTCCGCAGCGTCACTTCCGGGGCATCGCCCGGCAGCGCGACGCGGACGCGGGCGGCGCCCGGGGGCAGTGCGAGGCGCAGCGTGGCGGTCCTGGGCACGAGATCGGTCGGCGCGGCGAGGGCGGGTATGGCGGCGGTCGCCAATGCCTTGCCCGCTTCGTCCTCGATCACGAGCGTGCCGCCCGGCACATCCCTGGCGCCCAGGCTATGCACCGTGACCGCGATCCGGCGGCCTTTCACCACCAGGTCATCGCTGCCGATGCCCAGGTCCGGCCGCGCGGCGACGTCCTCGCCCGCCGTCTTCAGCATGAACTCGATCTCGGTCGTCGCATGCGGCGCGAAGGTGACGCGGGTCGCGGCGCTGCGTTCGAGGCGGAGCGGCGTGGTGGTGCCGTTCGTCACCATCTCCCATTCGCCGGCAGTCACGTTCCAGGTCGACATCTCGGCCGATTGCGGCGTGCCGCCGGTATTGTAGGCGATCACCTTGAAGTGCGTGGGCGTTGCGCCGGGCATCAGGATCGCGGTCTTGAGCGCGCCTTCCGGGTCGTCGAAGCGCCAGCTCACCGTATTGCCCGGCCAGGTCTGGTTGCGGCGCAGCGCAATTCCGCCCAGCCGCTCGCGCTGGAGGATCTCGTTGGGCTGGTCGACCCGGTCGGACCACCAATGGCCCTCGGTATACATGTACTGGCGCTGCGACTTGTCCGCGATCGCCGCGGCGTGGAGCGATTCCAGATATCGCGTGTCGCCGCTCGCGTCCCAGGCGGCCCATTGCTCGAAGGCCCCGCCCTTCCCGGCCTTGCCGGCGAGCGTCTTCGCCCAGTCCGTGCCGGTGCCGAGCAGCTTGATCACATTCTCGTTGATGTCCTGTACCGAGGCGGGGCCGCTCTTGCCCACCCGGGCGAGGATCGGGGCCAGATATTTCCCGTCGCCGGTGAAGCGATATGCCGCCCAGGCCGCCTGGAGCGGCGTGGAGGCGCCGCCGCCATCGCCGGCGCGCTCGGCATCGGTGCGCCAGTTGATTTCGTTGGGCCAGCTCCAGTTCCCCCTGGCGTCCTGCCTGCCATGGGCGAGCAGGCCGTCGACGGTGCCGGTGATCAGGCCGCGCGCGTCGGGATTGCCGTTGTAGAGCCCGATCAGCGTCGGTGCGTGGAGGACGACCCAGCTATAGGGCTTCTGCCACTCGAACGGTCCCTCGCGGTACATCTTCCGCGCGCCGTACCAGTTGCTCGCGAAGTGCAGATGGCCGGCGGGGTTGGGGAGGATGACGGTCTTGAGCGCCTTTGCCGTCGCCATCAGCCGCTCGACCGCGCGCGGTTCGCCCCAGTTGAGATAGAGCCGCTCGGCGTCCGAGTTCATGCCCTCCTCATACGCGTGCAGCTCGTCGGTGGTGATATGGCCAAGGCCGTTCACCATCATGCCGTTCCGATAGACCGCGTCCGAGAGCGCGCGGAGCGATGCGTTGATCTTGTCCGGATCGACGCCCATCAGCGCCAGGCCCGGCCATTGCTGGGTCAGGTCGGTATCGTCGGAGATGCCGCCGCCGAAATCGCCATAGGGAACCTGGCGATTGTCGATCCACCAGTTCACGAACTGGCGGGTGATCTTCAGATCCTCGAGCTGGCGGAAGGCCCAGAGCGGCACGCCGGCGGGCGCTTCGGGCTGCTTGAACGCGGGCAGGTTCTGGGCGCCGTAGCTGATATCGGCCCAGTAGCGGCGGCCCTCGACATGGTCGGGATCGACGCGGAGCAGGTCGCCGATATCGGCGAAGACCCGGGCATACATGGCGGCACGCTTCGAGGCGGTGTGCTCCTCGACGAGGAAGCCCCAATTGTCCTTAACCTGGTTGAACCGGTCGGCGACGTGCTCGGGGAGCGCGGCGGCGCGGTCCTTGAACACCAGGCGGACGTTCATGCCGTCGAGCGATGCCGGGCCGAAATCGGCGGCGGCCGAGGCGATGGCGAGATAGAGGCTGTCATTGGTGAGGATGCGGTCGCGCAGGTCGAGCCAGAGCGTGCGCGCCTCGCCCGGGCGGACCGAGACCGACAGGTCGATCATGTCGCGGCCCGGCCAGATCGGGTCCTTCACCCTGATGTTGAGCGGGATCAGCCCGTCCTTGCCGGGCGCGACCTTGAGTGCGGGAAGGTCGATCGCGATGCCGTCGAGCCCGTCGCGGCTGTTCTCCCAGCCATAGTTCCAGGCGCGGGCGAGGGCGCGGCCCGGAAAGGCGTCGCCAAAGCCCGAGGGGATCAGGACATGGACGATCGGCATGGCGCCTTCGACATGCGCGGCTGCGCCGGTCGAGGCGGCGCTGCCCGCGCCGGCGGCGGCCGAACCGGCGCCGGGGGGCAGGGCGAGCACGGTGTTGCGCTCGTCGGCGGGATAGCGGCCGCGGATGAACTTGTTCAGCGGGGCGAGCGCGGCGAGATCGGCGGAGACCTGCGCGTTCACCGTGTAGCTGAGCTTGAAGCTGCCCTCGGGCTCGCTCGCGGCACCGACGTCATAGGCCCAGATCTCCTGGATCGGCTGCTCCTGCATCCCATTGGTGAAACGGAGCGTGCCGCCCTGCGCGGTGCCGAGGGACGTGACGCTGCGGACCACGCCCTGGGGGCGTTTCGCCAGGTTGCGGAAGCTGGCGCCGTCCGCGCCATAGTCGAGCGCGCCATAGGCGGCGCCGCGGATCTCGACGCGGTTGAACTTCTCGGCGGCGGGGACGGTCAGCGTATAGGTCTTGCCGCCTTCGACATAGACGTTCCAGTCGGGCAGCTCGAAATAATCGTCGCGGCCGGGGAGCTTGGAGCGATTATAGACACCGGGCCAGGTCGTCTCGGCGATGCCGTCCACGCCCTTCCACATCCATTCCTTCAGGTCCTTCGCATCGGCGAACTCGACCTTGCGCACGCGGGTTACCTTGTCGGCGAGCACCGGCGGCGAGGCGGCATCCCAGCCGAAGCGGTGGAGCCAGGCGGCCCGCTTGCCCGCTTCGTCGGCGGCCGGGGCGGGGGCGGGCTCGGCCTTGGCGGCAAGCGCGGCCACGCCGGCGGCGTCGAGCATGCGGTCATAGACGCGGATCTCGTCGAGATCGCTGCCGCGCATGAAATTGTAGCGGCTCTGCACCTGGTGCGGCGCCATCACGCGGCCGGCCATGCCGAACTGGTCGAGCCCGGTATCGAGATCGGCCTTCTGGTCCTTGCGGGCGACTTCCCTGCCGTCGACGAAGAGCCGCACGCCGACGCTCTCGTCCCAGGCAAAGGCGATGTGCTGCCAGGCATCGGGGGCGGGATTGGCGGGCAGCTTGAACGAGACCCGGACGCGCGACAGGTTGGCATCGGTCACGAAGGCGTCGAAGCCATGGCCGTTCCAGTCGATGCGCAGGAACGCCATGTCCCAGCTCGAATGATCGGCATAGCCGGCGCGGAAGATCACGAAGGGCGCCTCGCCCACCGGCTCGCGCGAGCGCCAGAAGAAGGAGAGGGTGCCGCGCTGCGCCTGGATGTTGCCCGGCGCGTTCCAGGCGATGTAGCCGTCGTCCGCCCAGCGAAAGGCGCCGCCGATCGCGCCGTCGGGCACGCTGGTCACCCTGGTCTGGAAATTGGGGACCGCATCGCCGCCGGCCTTTTCCGCCGTCCCGTCCCTGTCGCCCGAGGCGCGGAAGAGCAGGCGATCGTCCGTGTTCTGGGCTGCGGCGGGGTTCGCGGCGAGCGCGAGCGCCCATGCCAGGGCGATGCTGGTGGAGGTGCGGATCATGACTTGCCTCTCTGAACGAACGGGACGGTCTGCGCCGTCTCTCCCGTCCAGCATGGCGGCGCTTGACACCGGTGACAATATCTTTCTGGTTTCGGCGGCATGTCCGCTTGACGCGAAGGCGGGTGCGCGACAGCTTCCTGGTGACCGGTGTCAGAAAATGCCGATGCGAAAACCGGGATACGAACTGGGGAGAGGGCGATGATCGCACGCCGCGACATATTGCACAATTTCGGCGCGGGGGCAGTGCTGGGGCTGACACCGCGACTCGCTTTCGCGGCCGCGCCCGCGCCCGCGCCCGCGCCCGATCCCGATCCCTGGATGCGCGCCGCCGCGATCGCGCGGACCGTGAAGCCGCCGGTCTTCCCGGCACGCGACTTCGACGTCACTCGGTTCGGAGCGAAGGGTGACGGGACGACGCTCAACACCGATGCGATCGCCGCCGCCATCGCGGCATGCGCCGCCGCGGGCGGGGGCAGGGTGGTGGTGCCGGCCGGGCGCTTCCTCACCGGGGCGGTGCATCTGAAGTCCAACGTGAACCTGCACGTCACTCGCGACGCGACGCTGCTCTTCAGCACCGACCCCGCGCACTATCCGATCGTCTTCACCCGCTGGGAAGGCATCGAGCTGATGAACTATTCGCCGCTCGTCTATGCGCGCGGGCAGCGGAACATCGCGCTCACCGGCGCGGGCATCCTCGACGGGCAGGGCAGCGCCCGGCACTGGTGGGCATGGAAGGGCCCCTGGGGCGGTGCGACCGATCATGGCTGGCGCGAAGGCATGCCGGACCAGCGCAAGGCGCGGGCGCGGCTGTTCCGGATGGCCGAGGACAAGGTGCCGGTGGAGAAGCGCGTGTTCGGCGACGGCGACTTCCTGCGCCCCGCCTTCATCCAGCCCTATGCCTGCGAGAATGTGCTGATCGAGGGCGTGCGCCTGCGCGGCGCGCCGTTCTGGCAAGTGCATCCGGTGCTCTGCCGCAACCTGATCGTGCGCGGGCTCGACATATTGGGGCACGGCCCGAACAATGACGGCTGCGATCCCGAATCGGTCGACGGCGCGCTGATCGAGCGCTGCACCTTCGACACCGGCGACGATTGCATCGCGATCAATTCCGGGCGCAACGCCGATGGCCGGCGCCTGGCCGCGCCCGCGCAGAATATCCTGATCCGCAACTGCCGGATGAAGGCGGGGCATGGCGGCGTGGTGGTGGGATCGCAGATCTCGGGCGGCGCGCGCTGGATCTTCGCCGAGGACTGCGTGATGGATTCGCCGGACCTGTGGTACGCGATCCGCTTCAAGAACAACGCGCTGCGCGGCGGGCTGCTCGAGAATTTCCACTATCGCAACCTGGCGGTGGGCCAGGTCGGCCGCGCCGCGGTGACCTGCGACTTCAACTATGAGGAAGGCGCCAACGGACCGTTCGTGCCGCAGCTGCGCAACGTCGTGATCGAGCGGCTGCACGCGAAGAACGCAGTGCGGGTGCTCGACAGCCAGGGCCTGGCCGGCGCGCCGGTGACCGGGATCACCCTGCGCGACTGCAGCTTCGACGGCGTCACCCAGCCCAGCGTGATCCGGCATACCGAGGGGCTGAGGCTGGAAAATGTGCGGGTGAACGGCGCGTTGGTCGATCATCTCGCCTGACGTGCGTTGACGCGCCGACCTGACACCGGTAGCATCAGCGCGACACCTGCGGAACCGCGCAAAGCCGGACGCAGGACTTCGGAGAGGAGATCGCGCGCAAGTTACTCGACATGGCCCGGCACCGGTTCCGGCCTGTCTTCTCCCATAGCCCTGGACCGCAGGAGGCGAGCGGTTCCCGGGCAGGCGAAGCGGGAAGGGACGGCGATGTCGGGCGACGGCTTGCGCGTGCGCGGGCCGGACATGGCGGGCGGCCCTCACGCGACGGGAACATGGGGAATTTCAAGTTGATCGAAGGACGGGAACCGGCCGAGGCCATCGCCCAAGCATTTGTCGCGGCCCGACAGGCAGGAAATGCGCTGACCGACTATCCCGGCGAGCTGCCGGGTACGCTCGAGGAAGCATATGGCATCCAGGAACGCGCGATCGCGCTGTTCGGCGACCGGATCGCGGGATGGAAAGTGGGCAAGATCCCCGCGCCGCTCGACGCGACCTATGGCACCAACCGGCTGACCGGCCCGATCTTCGCCGATTCGGTGGTGACCGCCGCCAATGGCGAAGTGCCGGAGATGCCGGTGTTCGAACGGGGCTTCGCCGCCGGCGAGGCCGAATATCTGCTCCGCCTGGGCGCGCTCCCCGAGGATTTCGACCGGCCGTGGACCAATGCGGAAGTCGCCGAATATGTCGATGCCGTCCATGTCGGCATCGAGGTCGCCAGCTCGCCCTTTGCGGGAATCAACGCGCACGGCCCGGCGGTGACGGTTTCCGACTTCGGCAACAACAACGGCCTGGTGGTCGGCGCGGAAATTCCGCGCGGCACGGATTTCCTCGAGTGGCCGGTAGCGCTAACAATCGAAAATGAAGTGGCCGGCGAGGCGACCGCGAGCACCATGCTCGATGGCCCGTTCGGCGCCGTCCGCTTCCTGTTCGAGCTTGCCGCCAACCGGCAGCTGCCGCTCGCGCCGGGCCAGTGGATCTCCACCGGCGCGGTCACGGGCGTCCATCCCGTTCGCGTCGGCGAGCTGGTGGAGGCGCGGTTCGCGAATGACTACAGCGTCCGGTGCCGTATCGTCGGCATCCACGCCGCCTGAGAATTGAGTCGCGAAACGCGATCGAGAGAGACGAGGGAGAGGGATGATGGCGAGTAAGGGAGAGGCGGCAGTCTCCGGCGCGGTTTCGCGCGTCGGGCGCTATCGCTGGGTGATCGTGGGGCTGCTCTTCGCGGCGACCGCGATCAACTATGTCGACCGGCAGATGATCGCGGTGCTGAAGCCCGACCTGTCGAAGGAACTCGGCTGGACCGAGACCGACTACGCCAACATCGTCTTCTATTTCCAGGCCGCCTATGCGATCGGCTATCTCGCCTTCGGCAAGATCGTCGACGCGATCGGCGCGCGCTTCGGCTATGCCATCGCGGTGGTGATCTGGACGATCGCGCACGTGGCGCATGGCGGCGTGCACACCGTCATGCAGTTCACCATGGCCCGTTTCGGCCTGGGCATCGGCGAATCGGGCAATTTCCCGGC
Organism: Sphingomonas sp. NPDC092440; assembly: GCF_044754985.1. Classification (NCBI taxonomy): domain Bacteria; kingdom Pseudomonadati; phylum Pseudomonadota; class Alphaproteobacteria; order Sphingomonadales; family Sphingomonadaceae; genus Sphingomonas; species Sphingomonas sp. NPDC092440. Next base: position 18,987 of record NZ_JBIVQA010000003.1, read on the forward strand.
CGGCGTGAAGACCGTCGCGGACTGGTTCCCGGCCAAGGAGCGCGCCTTTGCCGTGGGCCTGTTCAACGCCGGATCGAACGTGGGCGCGATCCTTACCCCGCTGCTGATCTGGGCGATGGTGCCGGCCGTCGGCTGGCGCATGACCTTCGTGATCACCGGCATCTTCGGCGTGATCTGGCTGGTCGCCTGGCTCGCCATCTTCCGCGACAAGCCCGCCGACCATCCCAAGGTGGGCGCGGCGGAGCTGGCCTATATCACCCAGGATCCGGCCGATCCCGAAGTGAAGGTGAAGAATCTGTGGGGCAAGCTGCTCCGCACCCGGGAGACCTGGGCCTTCGCGCTGGGCAAGTTCTTCATCGACCCGATCTGGTGGTTCTACCTGTTCTGGCTGCCGAGCTGGCTGGGCAAGGAATATGGCCTGAACCTGACCAGCTGGGATTCGCCCACGGCGGCGATCGCGCTGGGCGCGATCTACCTGATCTCCGATGTCGGCTCGGTGGCGGGCGGCTGGCTCTCGGGCAAGCTGATGAGCACCGGCATGAGCGTGAACAAGGCGCGCAAGCTCACCATGCTGATCTCGGCCTGCTTCGTGCTGCCGGTGATGTTCACCACCTTCTACGGCAATCTCTGGCTCAGCGTGTTCGTGGTCGGCGTGGCCGCGGCGGCGCACCAGAGCTTCTCCGCGACGCTCTACACCATTCCCTCGGACACCGTGCCGCGCTTCGCGGTGGGCTCGGTGATCGGCATCGGCGGCACGCTGGGCGCGGTCGGCGGCATGGTGTTCTCGAAATATGCGGGCTATGTGCTCGATGCGATCGGCAGCTATGCGCCGCTCTTCATCGTCGCCGGTGCGGCATATTTCCTGGCGCTGCTTTCGATTCACCTGCTTTCGCCGCGCCTGGCGCGCGTCGATGTCGCGTAACGGAAGGACTGGACGATGGCCCGGCCCCTGAAGCTCGATCCCGACCGGCTGTTCCCGGCCGAGGACCGCACGCGGGAGATTGCCCGCGCGCTCTATGCCGAAGTGGCCGGGCTGCCGATCATCAGCCCGCACGGGCACACCGATCCGACCTGGTTCTCCACCAACGCCAACTGGTCGAACGCCACCGAGCTGCTGCTCTCGCCGGATCACTATATCTATCGCATGCTCTATTCGCAGGGCGTGGCGCTCGACGCGCTGGGCGTGCCCAGCAAGGCGGGCATGCCGGCCACCGATCCGCGCGCAGCGTGGCGGACCTTTGCCGAGCACATCTATCTCTTCCGGGGCACCCCCTCGGCGATGTGGCTTGGGCATGTGTTCGGCGCGGTGTTCGGCTTCGACGTGGCGCTCGATGCCGGCACCGCCGATCATTATTACGACACGATCAACGAAAAGCTGGCGACCGACGCGTTCAAGCCGCGCGCGCTGTTCGACCGGTTCAACATCGGCTTCCTCGCCACCACCGAGGGCCCGCAGGACGATCTGTCGCCGCACCATGCGATCCGTGCCTCGGGCTGGGCCGGGCGCGTCGTCACCACCTATCGCCCCGATGCGGTGATCGACGTCGAGCATGAGCAGTTCGCCGGCGCGATGCGGATCTTCGCCGAGAAGACCGGCGAGGACGTGTACAGCTGGGACGGCTATCTCGCCGCCCACCGCAAGCGCCGCGCCGATTTCCGCGCCGCCGGCGCCACCGCGACCGATCATGGCCACCCGACCGCGGCGACCGCGAACCTGGGCAAGGACGAGGCCGAGCGGCTGTTCCGCACGATCCTGTCCGACAGCTGGACGCCGCAGGACGCCGAGCTGTTCCGCGCCCAGATGCTGACCGAGATGGCGGCGATGAGCGCCGAGGACGGGATGGTGATGCAGATCCATCCGGGCTCCTTCCGCAACCATAATGGCGGGCTGTTCGCGAGCCATGGCCGTGACAAGGGCGCGGACATCCCGATGCGCACCGATTACGTCCATGCGCTGAAGCCGCTGCTCGACCGGTTCGGCACCTCGACCGACCTTTCGATCATCCTCTTCACGCTCGACGAGACCGTCTATGCCCGCGAGCTGGCGCCGCTGGCCGGCCATTATCCGTGCCTGAAGCTGGGCCCGAGCTGGTGGTTCCATGATTCGCCGGAGGGCATGCGCCGCTTCCGCGAGCAGGTGACCGAGACCGCCGGCTTCTACAACACCGTCGGCTTCAACGACGACACCCGTGCCTTCCTCTCGATCCCGGCGCGGCACGATGTCGCGCGGCGGATCGATTGCGGCTTCCTCGCGCGGCTGGTCGCCGAGGGGCGGCTGCTCGACTGGGAAGCCGCGGAGCTGGCCTATGAACTGACCAACGGGCTGGTGCGCGAAGCGTACAAGCTCGATCACCCCGCGCCGGCGCCCGTCGCCGCCGCTGCCTAACCTACGGAGCATTCATGTTCGACCGGACCTATTACGCCACGCACCCCGACATGATGGAGTGCGTCTCGAACGAGGAACTGCGCGACCGCTATCTGATCACCGACCTGTTCCGCGCCGGCGAGTGCGTGCTGAACTATACCCATGCCGATCGCATGGTGATCGGCGGCGTCGCGGTGGCCGGCGGCTCGGTGAAGCTGCCCGACCAGACCGAGCCGGCCTCGGCGGCGGGGCACCCGTTCCTCGAGCGCCGCGAGCTGGCGGTGGTCAACATCAGCGGCGTCGAAGGCACCGTGACGGTGGACGGCGAAGTCTTCACGCTGGGCAACAAGGACTGCCTGTACGTGACGATGGGCGCCAAGGACGTGACCTTCTCGGGCGACGGCGCGCGCTTCTACCTGGTCTCGTGCCCGGCGCATAAGGGCTTCCAGACGCGCAAGCTCGGCATTGCCGACGCCAACCGGCTGGACCGCGGCACGCTGGAGGAATCGAACGAGCGCTCGATCTACCAGCTCGTCATCCCGGGCGTGTGCGACAGCGCGCAGCTCGTCATGGGCCTGACGGTGCTCAAGCCGGGCAGCGTGTGGAACACCATGCCGCCGCACATCCATGAGCGCCGCAGCGAGATCTATCTCTATTTCGAGCTCGACAATCTCGAGAAGGATCGTGTGTTCCACTATATGGGCCAGGAGGATGCGCTGCGGCACATCGTGGTCCAGAACGAGGAAGCGGTGATCAGCCCGCCCTGGTCGGTCCATATGGGTTCGGGGACCAAGGCCTATGCCTTCATCTGGGCGATGGCCGGCGAGAACCAGGACTATACGGATATGAACGTGCTGGATATCTGCCAGCTGGCGTAAGTCTTCTAACTCCCCTCCCGCTTGCGGGAGGGGCTGGGGGAGGGCGTGGCATCGCATGCGGCGCACTCCCGTTTTTCATGCCCTCCCCCGACCCCTCCCGCTCCGCGGAAGGGGAGCGAAGGCGGTGAGGGTGGGAGTGAACATGACCAATCCCTTCGATCTCTCCGGCAAGGTTGCCATAGTCACCGGCGCCAATACCGGCATCGGCCAGGGCATCGCGCTGGCGCTCGCCGCCGCGGGTGCCGACATCGCCGCCGTCGGCCGCACGCCGGCCGAGGAAACGGTGGAGAAGGTCCGCGCGCTCGGCCGCCGCGCCGAGATCGTCTCGGCCGATCTCTCGACCATCGCGCCTGTGGACAGGGTTGTGGACGAAACTGTGGACAAGCTGGGCGGGCTCGACATCCTGGTCAACAATGCCGGCATCATCCGCCGCGCCGACAGCCTGGATTTCACCGAGGCGGACTGGGACGCGGTGGTCGACACCAACCTGAAGTCGGTGTTCTTCCTGTGCCAGGCGGCGGCGCGGCACATGGTGGCGCAGGGCCGGGGCAAGATCATCAACATCGCCTCGATGCTCACCTTCCAGGGCGGCATCCGCGTGCCCAGCTACACCGCGTCCAAGTCGGGCATCGGCGGGCTGACCAAGCTGCTCGCCAACGAATGGGCGGCCAAGGGCATCAACGTGAACGCGATCGCGCCCGGCTATATCGCCACCAACAACACGGCGGCGCTCCAGGCGGACGCGGATCGCAACCGCTCGATCATGGAGCGCATCCCGGCCGGCCGCTGGGGCGATCCGGCGGACATGGGCGGCGCGGCGGTGTTCCTCGCTTCCCCGGCCGCGGATTATGTCCAGGGCCATATCCTGGCGGTCGATGGCGGGTGGCTGGCGCGATGAGCATTGCCTTTTTCGGCGAGCTGATGCTGCGGCTCTCGCCGCCGGGGCGCGAGCTGCTGCTCCAGACGCCGAAGCTGGACGTGAACGTCGGCGGGGCCGAGGCGAACGTGGCCACGGGGCTGGCGTGCCTGGGCCATTCGGTGCGGATGATCTCCGCCGTATCGGACAATCCGCTGGGCGGCGCGGTGATCGGCGAGCTGCGCCGGCGCGGCGTCGACACCTCGACCGTGGTGGCGGAGCCCGGGCGGCTCGGCCTGTATTTCCTGACCCCCGGCGCGGGGCTGCGCGCGTCCGAGGTCGTCTATGACCGGGCCTGGTCGGTGTTCGCCCGGCGCCCGGCAGAGGCCTGGGACTGGGACGCGCTGCTCGAAGGGGCGACGCGGCTGCACCTGTCGGGCATCACTCCGGCGCTCGGCCACAACACCGCCACCGCCGCGATCGCCGCGGCCGAGGCGGCGCGCGCGAAGGGCATCCCGGTCTCGTTCGACGGCAATTACCGCGCGAAGCTGTGGGAGAGCTGGGACAGCGATCCCAAGGCGGTGCTGACTCGGCTGATCGGCCATGCCGACCTGTTGTTCGGCAACCATCGCGACATCTCGCTGCTGCTCGGGCGGGAATTCTCGGGCGACGGCGCCGATCGCCGACGCGAGGCGGCGGAGGCGGCGTTCGCGGCTTTCCCGACGCTCCAGACGATTGCCAACACCGCGCGGCATGTCGACGATGCGGACAGCCATCGCGTCTCGGCGCGGGTCGATACGCGGGCCGGCGGCTACCAGACCGACGAGGTGCTGATCGCCGGGATCGTCGACCGCATCGGCGCGGGCGACGCGTTCGCCGCAGGCGTGCTGCACGGCCTGATCGAGAGCGGCGGCGATGCGGAAGCGGCGGCGCGGGCCGGCCTGGCGCTCACGGCGCTCAAGCATTCGCTGCCGGGCGACGCGAGCCTGTTCACGCGCGCGGACCTGGCGGCGTTCGACGAAGGCGGGCTCGACGTCCGCCGATGATCGACCGGAGGCGAAACATCGCCCCGGCATGGGTGAGGATGGCCGATGGGGGAGGATTTCGCCGGCACCGCCGAGACGGCTCCGGAAGGGCGTGACGCCGCGCAACTGCGTGCGGTCTATGGGATGGACCCAGGCTTCGAGCGCGAGCTGGCCGAGGCCTGGCGCTTCATCGAGCCGCATATAGCGGGCGTGGCGCGCGAGCTGCTGGAGCGGCGCGCGGGCGGCGCGGTGCCCGCCGCGCTGGTCGAGAGCCGCGTCGACTATGCCCGCGCCAAGCTTTCGCGCCCGATCGACCAGGCCTGGGTCGATCGCGTCGCCGCCGAGGCCGACCGCATCGCCGAGGACGGCCTGGAATTCTCCACTGTCGCCGCATCGATGCTCGTCGCCCAGATGCACATCCATGCCCTGTTCTTCGCGCTGAGCAGCGATCCCGGCCAGCTCGAGCGGCTGACCCGCGCGACGCAGAAGCTGGCGGTGATCGAGTTCGAGATCATCGCCAGCCGGCTGCGCCAGATCGCCCGCCTGCGCGCCCAGGCGGCCCGGCGGCACGAGCTCGCCGAGGTTCGCGCCGAGCTTACCGAATCGATCGCCAGCACCGCCGGGGCGAGCCGCGAGATCGCCCGGTTCACCGAGCGCACCGCCGCCGAGCTGCTCGGGCTGCGTGCGCCGGCGGCGGAAGTGGCGTCGGCGGCGGACCAGGCGGCGATCGCGATGGGCGAGTCCGCGCGCAGCGCCGCGGCGCTCATCACCGCCTATGAGCGCGCCCGCGAGGATGCCTCCGCCGCGGCGGAAGTCGCCGGCAATGCCGATGCCATCGCGCTCACGGGCAAGGAGAGCGCGGAGCGCCTCTCCGCCAACACGGCGCGGATCGAGAGCGTCGTCACGCTGATCTCCGGCATCGCGCATCAGACCAGGCTGCTCGCGCTGAACGCCAGCATCGAGGCGGCGCGCGCCGGCGACAGCGGGCGCGGCTTCGCGGTGGTCGCGCAGGAAGTGCGGACGCTGGCGGACCAGGCGGCGGACGCGACCGGCGGCGTCACCCGGACGATCCGCGAGGCACAGGCCGCGAGCGCCGCGATGGCCGAGACCAACCGCGCGATCCTGGGCGTCGTCACCGAGCTGCTGGCGCGCGTCCGCGCCGTGTCGGGCGCGATGGAGGCGCAGATGGCCACCGTGGCGGGCATCCTCGCTTCGATCGACGAGACCGCCGTCTCCTCGCGCGAGATCGCGGCGCTGATCGCGACGATCAGCCTGCAGGTGGGGCGGCTGGCCGGCGAGGCCGAGGAAGCCGGGCGCCAGGCGGCGCTGACCCGCGCGGCGCTCGGCCGGATCGAAGAGGCGACGGGACATATCATGACGGGAGCAGGGCAATGAGCGGGGTAACGCGGCGTTCGGTAGTGGCGGGCGGCATGGCGCTGGCGGCGGCGCCGCTGGTGGCCCGTGCGACTCCGGTGAGCATGGTGGTCGATGCGCCGGCAGGCCGTTTCCTCAGCATGGGCCATTCCGAAGACCAGGGCGGTCCCTGGGCATTTCTGGGGATCCGCTACGGCGTGGCCGATCGCTTCCGCGCCCCGCGCCGGGCCGCGCGCGTGACCGATTTCCGTGCCGATACGTTCGGCCCGATCTGCCCGCAGGGCAGGGGCGACCAGCGTGCTTCCGAGGACTGCCTGTTCCTCAACATCTGGACGCCCGACCCCAATGCCACGGCGAAGCGCCCGGTGATGCTCTACATCCATGGGGGCGCCTATTCGAACGGCACCGTCACCGTGCCGCTGAACGATGGCGCGAGGCTGGCGGCGGCCGAGGATGTGGTGGTTGTGACGGTGAACCACCGGCTCAACGCGCTTGGCTATCTCTATCTCGCCCGCTTCGATCCGCGCTTTGCCGACAGCGGCAATCTCGGCCAGCTCGACCTGATCCTGGCGCTGCAATGGGTGCGGGACAATATCGCGGCATTCGGCGGCGATCCCCGCCGGGTCTTCGTGTTCGGCCAGTCGGGCGGCGGCGCCAAGATCGCGACGCTGATGGGCATGCCGGCGGCCAGGGGCCTGTTCCATTCGGCGGCGACGATGAGCGGGCAGCAGGTGACCGCGTCGGGCCCGCTCAACGCGACGAAGCGGGCCCAGGCCTATCTCGCGCGGCTGGGCGTGCGGGAAGGCGACCTCCAGCCGCTGCTCGACATGCCGGTCGAGAAGCTGGTCGAGGCGCTGGACGCGACCGACCCGATCCTGGGCGGCGGCGTCTATTTCGGGCCGGTGCTCGACATGAAGTGGCTCACCCGCCACCCCTTCTGGCCCGACGCCAATCCGCAGAGCCTGGCGATCCCGATGATCCTGGGCAACACGCATGACGAGACACGGGCCTTCATCGATCCCAATTCGGAGAAGGTGCGGGGGCTGACCTGGGACAATGTGGCCGCGCGCATGGCGCCCGAGCTGCGCATGGACCTGCTGCCCGAATGGGTGGTCGCCCAATATCGCGCGCGCTTCCCGGGCGACACGCCGGAGCAGCTCTTCTACCGCGCCACCACCGCCGGCCGGAGCTGGCCGGGCCAATGGCTCGAGGCGGATGCGCGGGCGGCGGCGGGGGCCAGGGCGACCTGGGTCTATCAGGTCGACTACCAGTCGCCGACCCGGCCCGAGCGCGGCGCGCCGCACACGATGGACATCGCGCTGGCCTTTGGCACGCTCGATGCGCCGGGATCCTATACCGGCACCGGGCCGGCGGCGCGGAAGCTGAGCGGGCAGGTGATGGGCGCCTTCGCCGCGCTCGCGCGCACCGGCCGGCCGGCCGCGCCGGGCCTGCCCGTCTGGGCACCCTATACTTTGCCCGGCCGCGCGACGATGCTGTTCGACGCGCCCAGCCGCCTGGCCGGCGACCCGCGCAAATGGGAACGCGAGCTGTGGAGCAGGGTGCCGTACATCCAGCCGGGCAGTTGAGACGATGGCTGACACCGGTGGCCAATCCGCGGCGCCGACCAAGCCGATAATATCGTATCGCTTTGTCCTGCAAGCCATTATGTTCGTGGGATGGAGAGAACCGGAAAGCCCACGATCAACGACGTCGCCCGTATCGCGGGCGTCTCGAAGAAAACCGTCAGCCGAGTGATCAATCGCTCGCCGCTGCTCAATGGAGACACGCGCGCGAAGGTCGAGCAGGTGATCAGCGAGCTGGGCTATGTCCCCAACGTCCAGGCGCGCGCGCTGGCGTTGCGCCGCAACTTCCTGATCGGCCTGATCCACGACAATCCCAACGCGCAGATGGTGATGAACGTGCAGGCCGGCATGCTCGAGGCGATGCGCGACACCGAGTTCGAGCTGATCGTCCGCCCGATCGACCGGGGCAGCTCGACCATGCTCGAGGATGTGCGCAACTTTCTCGAGCGCCAGCGGCTCTACGGCGTGATGTTCCTGCCGCCCGTCTCCGAGAACGAGATGGTGGCGGAGCTCTGCCGCGAGCTCGGCATCCGTTATGTCCGCATGGGATCGGCGACGCTGGACGCGTCCGAGCATATGGTCGCCTCGAACGATTGCGACGTGGTGACCGAGGCGGTGAACCACCTGATCTCGCTTGGCCATCGCCGCATCGGCCTGATCGCCGGCCCGCACGGCTTCCGCTCCGCGCGCGAGCGCCGCAAGGGCTTCGAGAATGCGCTGGAGGAAGCGGGGATCAAGCTGCCGCGCAGCCTGATCGCCGACGGCAACTACACGTTCGAGACCGGGCTGGCCGCCGCCGACCGGCTGCTCGACCTGTCGCCGCGCCCCACCGCGATCTTCTCCTCGAACGACGAGATGGCTGCCGCCACCCTCCACGCCGCGCGCCGCCGGGGCATGAGCGTGCCCGAGGACCTGTCGATCGTCGGCTTCGACGATACCGCCATCGCCTCGCACATCTGGCCGCCGCTCACCACGGTGCACTGGCCGATCATCTCGATGGCGCGCTCGGCGGCGCTGAAGCTGCTGGCGGACTTTTTCGGGGATGACGGCAATGCCGTGGAGGAGCCGTCGCTCTTCCCCTCGACGCTGATCCACCGCGCCTCGGTCGCGCCGCCGCGCGAGGGCTAGGTTCAAGACCCCGCCCAATCGGCGAACCCGGTCATCCCCGCATATTCTCCACCGTCATCCCCGCGCAGGCGGGGATCCAGGGTAGTTCGGGATGATCGAAGCAATCACGCGGGCGCTTGCCGGAAACGGCAAGGCGAGCCTCGCACGCCTTGCTGCTGGCCCTGGATCCCCGCCTTCGCGGGGATGACGAGGAAGGCATAGCGGGGATGACGGTGGAGAAGGTGCGGAAGGAGCCATTGCCCGCCGGCACCTGGCCAGCGCACGGAACCGGCGCGCAAAACCTCCCCGAAAACCCGCGCGGCACGGCGGCATTTCCCCGATGTTGCTGAAATGCCGCAATCGCCCGATTGTGACATTTTGTTCAATGACACCGGTTGACACGCGTGGGTGGTAGCGCGATCAATAGGGTGAACAAGCGTGGCTGAATACGCTTGCGCCCAAGTGGACGAGAAGATCCGCAAGAGGGGCGTGGGAGGGGGCAAGTCGCGACATGGCTGGATCTTGCGGGGCGGCTTGCGTCGTTTTCCGCAATGCTGCGTCGTACCCTGATTCCAGGCTCCCCCGGGCGCATCGACCCATGCTTGTCGATGAGAAGACTTTGGGGGAGGAATTCATGCTTTCTATCGCTGACACCCTTGCCGCGCGCCGTTCGGCGCTGCGCGGCACGACGGCGCTGGGCGCGCTCGGCATGGCGTTGCTGATGGCAGCACCCGCCTGGGCGCAGACCGCCGAGGCCGCCGCCGCGGTTGCCGCCGCCGCCGCGCAGGACGATCCGCAGGCTGCGCCGCAGGACCAGACGGAAAGCGGCGACCTGATTGTTGTCACCGGTTTCCGCGCCTCGCTGGCCAGCTCGGTCAACATCAAGCGCAATTCGAACCAGATCGTCGACGCGATCACCGCCGAGGACATTGCCGACTTCCCGGACGCCAATCTGGCGGAATCGATCCAGCGCCTGCCCGGCGTCTCGATCGATCGCGACAATGGCGAGGGCCGCACGATCACCGTGCGCGGCCTGGGCGGCGACTTCCAGATGGTCCGCCTGAACGGTGCCGATGCGCAGAACATCTCGGGCGGCAACCAGTCCGATTCCGGCGCGAACCGCTCGCGCGGCTTCGACTTCAACACCTTCGCCTCCGAGCTGTTCGGTGGCATCAAGGTGACCAAGTCGACTGCGGCGGAGAATGACGAAGGGTCGCTCGGCGCGATCATCGACCTCACCACCGGCCGCCCGCTCTCCTACAAGAAGAACCGCTTCGCCGTGGGTGCCGAGGCCGAGTATCGCGAGAACGGCAAGAAGTGGAACCCGCGCTTCACCGGCCTCGCCTCGGTGCGGGTGACGGACAATTTCGGCATCCTCGTCTCGGGCGCGTACCAGAAGCAGGAACAGCAGATCGACGCCTATCGCCGCAACATCGGCGTGTTCGAATATGCCTATCGCAACTCGCAGATCGCCGGCGTCACGCCGAACGTCTTCGGCTTCGCGCGCCCGAGCAACCAGGGCACCGGCGCCACCTTCGGCTCGGATCCGGCGGCCTATGCGCTGGTCACGCCGACCACGATCATCCCGGGCCTGCCCTCGGTCGGCCGCCAGTATCTGGACTATGAGCGGATCGGCGCCACCGCGACGATGCAGTGGAAGCCGGGGCCCGGCACCGAGATCACGCTGGACGGCGTGTTCTCGCGCTACGACCAGAACAGCAACAATACCGGCATCACGCCGATCGGCCTCAACCGCAACGGCACCAATGCGCGCGTGGTGGGGACGGGCGCGAACGGGCTGCGCGCGATCGGCACCGCCAATGGCTATGCCGATCGTGTCGCGCTCTACGCGAACTGCGTGCCCAGCGCGATCATCGACTGCAATGGCGATCAGCCGGGCAACGGCGTGGGCCAGGCGCCGCTGGCCGGCTATTTCAACAGCCTGAACCCGAACAACCTCAATCCGTTCGACTATTACAACAATCCCGCCTCGCCGGGCTATGTCGCGACCGCCAACCAGATCGGCTATTACAACGAGCTGCTCGGCCGTCCGAACACCAAGATCCGCGAGGCGCATGTCAACAGCGTCGGCCAGGCCGATTATCTGGTCCTCGACGATGTCGACTGGCGCAGCTTCGCCGACACGCAGTTCGGCCGCACCGACTTCAAGCAGGTGACGCTGAACGTCCACCAGGAGCTCGCGCCGGGCTTCTATGCCGATGCGACCGGCGGCTGGTCGAAATCGCAATTCCGCGCCTATGGCCTGCTCGCCGAGTTCAACGCGATCGACCAGGACGGCTATACCTTCGACGAGCGCGCCGGCGGCAAGATGCCGGTGTTCAAGCCGGGCTTCGACGTGGCGAACCCGAACAGCTGGACGCTGGTGAAGGGCCTGTCGACGATCCGCTACTTCACCAACACCGTGGACAACGAGTTCAAGGTGGCGCGGGTGAACTTCACTTATGAAGCGCTGCCCGAGATGTCGATCCGCTTCGGCGGGACCGCCAAGCAGTTCACCTATTCGGGCGACCAGGGCCGCCGCAACCAGTCGATCGAGGCGATCAACCCGACGCTGGCCGAGGCGCGGCTCAACATCACCGATCTCGGCCAGACGATCGGTTTCGGCCAGGGGCTGAACGTGTCCCAGGGTACGCCGACCAGCTATTATGCGCCCGATATCAAGAAGTTCATCAATCAGTTCGGCATCAACTGCAACTGCGTGAACAAATGGGGCGATTTCCGCGCCGTGGTCGACGGGCGGCAGCGCTCGGGCGTGAGCGAGAACGACGTGTCGGCCTATTTCCAGGTCGACTATAACGTCAACCTGCTCGGCCGGCCGCTGCGCGGCAATATCGGCATGCGCGTCGCCAACACGCGGGTCTCGGGCTCGGGCAATGTCGGCGGCGCCGACGGCGTGGCGGGCCTCGGGGTGACCGCGAAGAACGAATATTGGGACTGGCTGCCCGCGATGAACGCGAACTGGGAAGTCGCCGACAATTTCCTCGTCCGCTTCGCCGCGTCCAAGGTGATGTCGCGGCCGCAGCTCGCCAGCCTGACGCCGGGCACCACTGCCTTCACCACCAGCCTGAACGCGAACGGCACGGCGCCGACGCTGACGGTGGGCAATCCCTATCTCAACCCGTTCCGCGCGACCAATCTCGACCTGAGCCTCGAGAAATATTTCGCGCATAACGGCCTGATCGCGGTGAACCTGTTCAGGAAGAACATCGACACCTTCCCGCAGCAGGTGGCGCTCGAGGCGCCGCTGTCGGCGGTGTTCGAGCCCGAGGTGTACCAGCAGGTGCTGACCTTCATCACCAACCCCGCGCTGCTCAGCTACACCACGGCCGGCGGCACCTGGGGCATCCGCCAGTTCAAGGATGCGCCGGGCGGCCATATCCAGGGCGTGGAAGTCAATCTGCAGACCGACTTCTTCTTCCTGCCCGGCTTCCTGAAGCATTTCGGCGTGATCGCGAACTACACGCACATCGATTCGAGCCTGAGCTATCTGACGGGCACGGCGCTGAGCACCAGCCAGACGGTGTCGGGCACCGCGGTGAACAGCTATGCCGAGGGGCCGTTCCTCAACACGTCGCCGGACGCGTTCAACGCGACGCTCTATTACGAGGACAGCAAGTTCTCGGCCCGCGTCTCGGGCGCGTGGCGGGCGCGCTACGTGAACCGTTTCCCGCTGGCGACGGGCACCTGCTCGGTGGGCACCACCACCGTGGGCGGCGGCCCCTGCAACTCGCCGGTGTTCGCAGACTTCGGCTATAACGAGAACCAGCTGAACATCGACTTCGCGATGTCCTATGCGGTGACCAAGTTCGCCAAGCTGTCGCTCGAGGGCCGCAACATGACCAACGCGCCGCAATATCGCACCATGTACGCGGCCAATCCGGTCAGCCAGACCTATGCCAGCACCGGGCGGATCATCACCGCCGGCCTGCGTATGAGCTTCTGATCCGCTGGGGGAGGGGGCGGCGATCCGCCCCCTTTCCGGCCGGCCGGCGCCGCGCGGTTCGCGTCTATCTCCCCGCCCTTTCGGGGAGGGGGGCGCCGCGTCAAATCTCCACCTGGCTCCCCAGCTCGACCACGCGGTTGGTGGGGAGCTTGAAGAACTCCATCGCGCTCTCGGCGTTGCGGACCATCAGGGCGAACAGCTTCTCGCGCCAGATCGCCATGCCCGGTCGGGACGAAGCGATCAGCGTCTGCCGGGCGAGGAAATAGCTCGTCTCCATTGCCTTGAACTTGTCGCCCACGGCTTCGCCCAGCGCATGGAGCGCGGCGGGAATGTCGATCTCGTCCATGAAGCCGTAATGGAGGACGATCCGGTAGAAGCCCTCGCCGAGCGGCTTCACTTCGGCACGGGCCGCGGGGGCGACATGCGGCACCTGCTCGATCGCCACGGTGAGGATCACCACGCGATCGTGCAGCACCTTGTTGTGCTTGAGATTGTGGAGCAGCGCGGGCGGAATGTCGTCGGTGCTGGCGAGGAACACGGCGGTGCCCGGCACGCGCTGCACCGAATGGCCGGCGGACTGGATGAAGATCTGGATCGGCATCGCCCCTTCGTGCAGCCGCGCGCGGACCAGCCGGCGCCCGCTCGCCCAGGTGGTGAGCAGGATGAAGACGATCGCTGCCACCAGCAGCGGGAACCAGCCGCCATCGGGGATCTTGGTGACGTTCGAGGCGAAGTAGAGCCCGTCGATCAGCAGGAAGCCGCCGGTGACCAGCCCGGCCACGACCGGCGGCCATTTCCACACCGCGAAGGTGAGCACGCCCAGCATGCAGGCGGTGATGAACATCGTGCCGGTCACCGCGATGCCATAAGCGGCGGCGAGATTGCTCGAGCTGCGGAAGCCGAGGACGAGCAGGATCACCATGATCAGCAGCAGCCAGTTGGTGAGCGGGACATAGATCTGCCCCGCCGCCTTGGCGCTGGTATGGCGGATGCGCAGGCGCGGAAGGAAGCCGAGCTGCACCGCCTGCTGCGTCACCGAAAAGGCGCCCGAGATCACCGCCTGGCTGGCGATCACCGTCGCCATGGTGGCGAGGATGACGAGGGGGAGGCGGGCCCATTCGGGCGCCAGCAGGAAGAACGGGTTCTCCACCGCGGCGGGGTTGCTCAGCAGCAGCGCCGACTGGCCGAGATAGTTGAGCATCAGGCAGGGGAAGGCGATGTAGAGCCAGGAGACCATGATCGCCTTGCGCCCGAAATGGCCCATATCGGCATAGAGCGCCTCGGCTCCGGTCACCGCCAGCACCACCGATCCCAGCGCCAGGAAGGCAAGCATGGGATCGAGCAGGAAGAAGTTGAGCGCGTACCAGGGATTGAGCGCCCAGAGGATGTCGGGGCTCCGCGTGATCCCGGTCACGCCCAGCACCGCGATCACCGCGAAATAGAAGACCATCACCGGGCCGAACAGCCTGCCGACCCGCGCCGTGCCGCGCGACTGGATCATGAAGAGGCCGATCAGGATGGCGATGCTGATCGGCAGCACCAGCTGCGACAGCGAATCCTCGACCGTGGCGAGCCCCTCCACGGCCGACAGCACCGACACCGCCGGCGTGATGATCGCGTCGCCATAGAAGAGCGCGGTGGCGATCACGCCCAGGATCGTCACCCAGGGCGTCCAGCGCGTCTCGCCCAGCTTGCGCGTGATCAGCGCGAGCAGCGCCAGGCTGCCGCCTTCGCCCTTGTTGTCCGCGCGCAGGATGATGACGACGTACTTGACCGTCACCACCAGCACCATCGTCCAGAACACCAGCGAGAGCACGCCGAAGATGTGCTCCCGGTCCACCGCCAGCGGATGATGGCCGATGAAGCTTTCCTTGAGCGAATAGAGCGGCGAGGTGCCGATGTCGCCGAACACCACGCCGATGGCGCCGACGGCAAGCGTGCCGAGCCGATCCTGATGGCCGTGCGTGGGGCCGGTTTCGGCGGTCTGCGTCGCGTTCAAGGCGGGCCTTTCCCTGCCGGCTCCCCCTTCGGCGCCGTCGAGCCCGCCTAGTATTCAGAGGTTTCGGCCGCTGCCAACGATTTTATGGAATCTTTATGCGGGGGCCGAACTTCCCCGTGGAACCTTAACTGGCCGCCGCCCCACATCGCTGCTCACGACATCCTGTTCGGAGGTTCATCGTGGGTGCGTTTCTGCATCGTCTGGAAAGCGGCGCCGGAGGCTGGCCGGCACAGGCCGGGCTGCGGCTGGGCGGCGCGCTGCTGCTCGGCGGCTGCGCGCTGGCGGTGTCGGCGCTCGCCGTCTCGATCCACCATGCGCCGCTGCACAATGCCGATCCCGCCGAATTCGGCGAGGCCGTGCTTTCCGTCATCGCCTGGGCGCTGGGCTGGGCGCTGCTGATCGAGGGGCCGGGCCTGTTCCGGCTGATCCCCGTGCCGCCCGGGCACGTCCGGTTCGACAATGGGCGCCATGATCGCCGCCAATAGGGGAACAAGACCATGAACGACCTGATCTGGCTGGGAGCGCTCGCCGGGCTCTTCCTGCTCACGCTCGCCTGTGTCCGCCTCTGCGACCAGGCCTGAGGAGAACGCCATGCCGCTCCCGCTCGCGCTCGCCGGGCTCACTGCCCTGGGCCTGCTCATCTACCTCGTGGCCGTGCTCGTCCGGCCCGAGCGCTTCTGATCGGACTTCCCCATGACCGTGCAAGGCTGGACGCTGATCCTCGTCTTCCTGCTGCTCCTCGTCGCGCTCGCCAAGCCGATGGGGAGCTGGCTCTTCGCCATCTATGAAGGGCGGCGCACGCCGCTCCATGCCGTGCTCGGCCCGGTCGAGCGCGGCTTCTACAGGCTCGCCGGCGTCGATCCGCACGCCGAGCAGGGCT
The DNA here is from genome assembly GCF_044754985.1 of Sphingomonas sp. NPDC092440. NCBI lineage: Bacteria > Pseudomonadati > Pseudomonadota > Alphaproteobacteria > Sphingomonadales > Sphingomonadaceae > Sphingomonas > Sphingomonas sp. NPDC092440. Next base: position 35,018 of record NZ_JBIVQA010000003.1, read on the forward strand.
GGCGCCGCTATGCGCTGCACATGCTGGCGTTCCAGCTGGCGACCTTCGCCTTCACCTATTGCATCCTGCGCTTCCAGGACCTGCTGCCGCTCAATCCCCGCGGACTGGCCGGCCAGTCGCCCGACCTCGCCTTCAACACGGCGGTGAGCTTCACCACCAACACCAACTGGCAGAGCTATTCGGGCGAGAGCCTGTCGATCCTCAGCCAGATGCTCGGCCTCACCATCCATAATTTCCTGTCGGCGGCGACCGGCATCGCCATCGCCTTCGCGCTGTTCCGCGGCTTCGCGCGGCGCCAGGCGAGCGGCATCGGCAATTTCTGGGCCGACATGACCCGGGTGACGCTCTACGTGCTGCTGCCCGCGTGCATCGTCTATGCGCTGTTCCTGATCGCCAGCGGCGTGCCGCAGACCTTCCTGTCCTCGGTCGACGCGACCACGCTGGAGGGCGCCCGGCAGACGATCCTGCTCGGGCCGGTCGCCTCGCAGGAAGCGATCAAGATGCTCGGCACCAATGGCGGCGGCTTCTTCAACGCCAATTCCGCGCATCCGTTCGAGAATCCGGGCGCGCTCACCAATTTCGTCCAGATGCTGTCGATCCTGCTGATCGGCACGGGCCTGACTCACACGTTCGGCAGGGCGGTGGGGAATCCGCGCCAGGGCTGGGCGATCCTCGCCGCGATGCTGGTGATGTTCGTCGCCGGCACCACCATGAGCTATTGGCAGGAAGCCGCGGGCAATCCGGCGCTCCATCATCTCGGCCTTGCCGGGGGCAGCATGGAGGGCAAGGAAGTCCGCTTCGGCATCGCGGCCAGCGCCCTGTTCAGCGTGGTGACCACCGCGGCCTCGTGCGGCGCGGTCAACGCGATGCACGACAGCCTGACGCCGCTCGGCGGCATGATCCCGCTGTTCAACATGCAGCTTGGCGAGGTCGTGATCGGCGGCGTCGGCGCGGGCATCTACGGCTTCCTGCTCTACGCCATCCTCGCGGTGTTCGTCGCCGGGCTGATGGTGGGCCGCACGCCCGAATATGTCGGCAAGAAGATCGAGAGCCGCGAAGTGAAGCTCGCCGTCCTCGCCATCGCGGTGCTGCCGCTGATGATCCTGGGCGGCACCGCGCTGGCCTCGGTGCTGCCGGCGGGCCTGGCCGGGCCGCTGAACAAGGGACCGCATGGCTTCACCGAGATCCTCTACGCCTTCACTTCGGCCACCGCGAACAATGGCTCGGCCTTTGGCGGCCTGAGCGCGAACACGCCTTTCTACAACGGCATGCTGGGCGTCGCGATGTGGGTGGGCCGCTTCTTCATCATCGTGCCCGCGCTCGCCATCGCCGGCAGCCTGGCCGCGAAGAAGGTGCATCCGGAAAGCGCCGGTTCGTTCCCGACCACCGGCCTGCTCTGGGTCGGCCTGCTCGTCGGCATCGTCCTGATCCTGGGCGGGCTCACCTTCCTGCCCAGCCTCGCGCTCGGTCCCATCGCCGATCATCTCACGATGATCCACGGCCAGCTCTTCTGAGGTCCCTTGCCATGACGACCGCAACCCTGTTCACGCCCGCCCTGATCGGGCCTGCCATCGGCGACGCGTTCGCCAAGCTCGATCCGCGCCAGCTGGTGAAGAACCCCGTGCTCTTCACCACCGCGGTGGTCGCGCTGCTGCTCACCGTGCTGCTGTTCATCGGCGGCACCAGCCTCTCCCTGTCGTTCCAGGTCCAGCTCATCGTCTGGCTGTGGCTCACCGTGCTGTTCGGCACCTTCGCCGAGGCGCTGGCCGAGGGGCGGGGCCGCGCCCAGGCCGCGTCGCTGCGCGCCACCAAGTCGGAACTCAGCGCCCGGCTGCCGAGCGGCAAGACCGTCCCGGCCGCACAGCTGAAGAAGGGCGACCTGGTCCTGGTCGAGACCGGCGACCTGATCCCGGCCGATGGCGAAGTGATCGAGGGTGTCGCCTCGGTCAACGAAAGCGCGATCACCGGCGAGAGCGCGCCGGTGATCCGCGAGGCGGGCGGCGACCGCTCGGCGGTGACCGCCGGTACGCGGGTGATCTCGGACCGGATCAAGGTGCGCGTTACCCAGGAGCCGGGCCAGGGTTTCCTCGACCGGATGATCGCGCTGGTGGAAGGGGCCGAGCGCCAGAAGACGCCGAACGAGATCGCGCTGACCATCCTGCTCGTCGGCCTGACGATCATCTTCCTGATCGCCGTCTCGACCATTCCCGGCTTCGCCGCCTATGCGGGCGGGCAGGTGCCGGTGGCGATCCTCGCGGCGCTGCTGATCACCCTGATCCCGACCACGATCGCCGCGCTGCTCTCGGCGATCGGCATCGCGGGCATGGACCGGCTGGTGCGCTTCAACGTGCTCGCCAAGTCGGGCCGCGCGGTCGAGGCGGCGGGCGATATCGACGTGCTGCTGCTCGACAAGACCGGCACCATCACGATCGGCGACCGTGCCGCGAGCGAGTTCCGCCCGCTGAGCGGCGTCACCACCGACGAGCTGGCGCGTGCCGCCCTGCTGGCCAGCCTGGCCGACGAGACGCCCGAGGGCCGCTCGATCGTGGCGCTCGCCCAGGGCAGATATGCGGTGGAGATCCGCAGCCTGCCCAAGACCGCCGAGGTCATTCCCTTCACTGCCCAGACGCGCATCTCGGGCGTCCGCATCGGCACCACGCTGATCCAGAAGGGCGCGGTCGACGCGGTGCTGCGCGCCCATCCGGGCCTGGGCGAGGCGGCGGCGGGCGGCGACCTGCGCCGCAGCGCCGAGGAGATCGCGCGCCAGGGCCAGACTCCCCTGGCGGTGGCCGAGGATGGCCGGCTGTTCGGCGTGATCGCGCTCAAGGACGTGGTGAAGGCCGGGGTGCGCGAGCGGTTCGGCGAGCTGCGCCGGATGGGCATCCGCACCGTGATGATCACCGGCGACAACCCGCTGACCGCCGCGGCGATCGCCGCCGAGGCCGGGGTGGACGATTTCCTCGCCGAGGCCACGCCCGAGGACAAGCTCGCGCTGATCCGCAAGGAGCAGCAGGGCGGCCGCCTGGTGGCGATGTGCGGCGACGGCACCAACGATGCGCCGGCGCTCGCCCAGTCCGATGTGGGCGTGGCGATGAACACCGGCACCCAGGCCGCGCGCGAGGCGGGCAACATGGTCGATCTCGACAGCGATCCGACCAAGCTCATCGAGATCGTCGGCCTGGGCAAGCAGCTGCTGATGACGCGCGGGGCGCTGACCACCTTCTCGGTCGCCAACGACATCGCGAAATATTTCGCGATCATCCCGGCGATGTTCGTCGCGCTCTATCCGTCGCTCGGCGTGCTCAACGTGATGCAGCTGGCGAGCCCGCAGAGCGCGATCCTCTCCGCGATCATCTTCAACGCGCTGATCATCCCGGCGCTGGTGCCGCTTGCGCTCAAGGGCGTGAAGTATCGCCCGATCGGCGCGGGGCCGCTGCTGGCGCGCAACCTGGCGATCTACGGCCTGGGCGGCGTGCTGGCGCCGTTCGCGGGGATCAAGCTGATCGACCTGGTGGTGGCGGGGCTGGGGCTGGCCTAGCGCCCCTCCCGCTTGCGGGAGGGGCTGGGGGAGGGCGTGTCCCTCGCTCTCCCCCAGCCCCTCCCCCGACCCCTCCCGCAAGCGGAAGGGGAGAAGAAGGAAGAAGAAATGCTCAAGGATTTCACCACCGCTCTCCGTCCGGCGCTCGTCCTGACGATCCTGTTCGCCGCCCTGCTCGGGCTCGCCTATCCGGCGGCGCTCACCGGCATCGGCCAGCTCGCCTTCCCGCACCAGGCGAATGGCAGCCTGATCGTCGAGAACGGCCGGGTGCGCGGCTCCGAGCTGCTGGGCCAGGGATTTGCCGGCCCCCGCTATTTCCACGGCCGGCCCTCGGCCGCCGGCACCAATGGCTATGACCCCACCGCTTCGTCCGGCTCCAACCTGGGCCCGACCGCGCAGGCGCTCGCCGATCGCGTCGCCAAGGGCCTTGCCGCCAACCGTTCCGCACCAGGAAATTCGGTTCCCGCCGATCTGGTGACCACCTCCGCCTCGGGGCTCGACCCTGACATCAGCCCCGAGGCGGCCTTTTTCCAGGTGGCTCGCGTCGCCGGGGCGCGGGGATTGGGCGCGGACAAGGTGCGTGCGATCGTGGGCAGGCATGTCGAGCAGCCGCTGCTCGGCTTCCTGGGCGAGCCGCGCGTCAACGTGCTCGCGCTCAATCGCGATCTCGACAAGCAGGCGGCGCAGGGCGCAAAAGCCGCCGAGTGAGCGACGACGATCAGCGACCCGATCCCGACGCCCTGCTGCGTGCCGCCGCGCAGGAGGGCTTCGGCCGCCTGAAGGTATTCCTCGGCGCCGCCCCTGGCGTGGGCAAGACCTATGAGATGCTCACCGAGGCTGCGGCGCGGCGCAAGGCCGGCATCGACGTCGTCATCGGCGTGGTCGAGACGCATGGCCGCATCGAGACCGAGGCGCTGGTCCAGGGGCTGGAGATCGTGCCGCGCCGCCCGGTCGCCTATCATGGCCGCACCATCGCCGAGATGGACATCGACGCGATCCTGGCCCGCGCGCCGCAGCTGGTGCTGGTCGACGAGCTTGCCCATACCAACGCGCCGGGCAGCCGGCACGACAAGCGCTACCAGGACATCGAGGAGCTGCTCGCCGCGGGGATCGACGTCTATTCCACCGTCAACATCCAGCATATCGAGAGCCTGAACGATGTCGTTGCCTCCTTCACCAAGGTGCGGGTGCGCGAGACCGTGCCGGACCGTGTGCTCGAGGCGGCGGACCTTGAGATCGTCGACCTGCCGCCCGACGAGCTGATCGAGCGGCTGCGCGAGGGCAAGGTCTATGTCCCCGAGGAAGCGACGCGGGCGCTGGGGCATTTCTTCTCCAAATCGAACCTGACCGCCCTGCGCGAGCTGGCATTGCGCCGCGCCGCCCAGGCGGTCGATGCGCAGATGCTCGACTATCTGCGCACCCACGCCCTGGCCGGCACCTGGGCGGCGAGCGAGCGGCTGGTGGTGGCGGTGAGCGAGCTGCCCGGCTCGGCCGAGCTGGTCCGTGCCGCCAAGCGCGTCGCCGACGGGCTGCGCGCGCCCTGGACGGCGGTGCACATCGAAACGCCGCGCACCGCCCGGCTCAGCGACGCGGAGAATACCCAGATCGCCGCGACGCTCCATCTCGCCAGCCAGCTCGGCGGGCAGGTGGCGACGGTTCCGGCGGAATCGGTGCTGGAGGGCCTCAAGCGCTTCACCGCCGAGGCGCGCGCCACCCAGCTCATCGTCGGCAAGTCGGCGCGCTCGCGCTGGTTCGAGCTGCGGCACGGCTCGGTGGTGGACCGGCTGGTGCGCGAGACGCCCGGCATCGCGGTGCACGTGCTGCCGATGCTCGAGGCGCCCGCGCCCGGCCGCCACCACCGCCCGCGCGGCCGCTGGGGCTCCCCGGCCGACTATGTCGTCTCGCTCGGCCTGGTCGTCGCGGTCACCGTGCTGGGGGCGACGATCTTCTCGCTCGGCAACATCACCAATATCGGGCTGCTCTATCTGTTGCCGGTGATGGTCGCGGCGACGCGCTACGGCGTGCGTCCGGGCGTGGTGACCGGACTGGTCTCGTCGCTCGCCTATAATTTCTTCTTCATCCCGCCGACCCGGACCTTCACCATCCAAGACCCGCAGAACATCATCACCGTGCTGGTGCTGATGGGCGTGGCGGTGGTCTCCAGCCAGCTTGCCGCGCGCGTGCGGGCACAGGCCGAGCTGGCCCAGCGCAGCGCCGCGCAGAACAGCACGCTGGCCGGCTTCGCGCGGCTGCTGACGGGGGTGAGCACGCAGGAGGATCTTGGCCAGACGCTCTGCGCCGAAGTCGCGCGGCTGCTCGATGTGAGCGCGGTGCTGCTGCTCCCCGAGCACGGCCAGCTCGGGCTGCGCGCGGCCTATCCGCCGGAGGACCGGCTCGAGATGATCGAGCAGGCGGCGGCGCAATGGTCGTTCGACCACAACAGCCCGGCCGGCCGCGGCTCGGACACGCTGACCGCTTCGGAATGGCTGTTCCACCCGCTCGCGGCGGGCGGGCGGGCGCTGGGGGTGTTGGGCGTGGCGCGGATCGACGCGGGCAATCCGCTGCGCTCGGACCAGCTGCCGCTGCTGCTCAGCCTGCTCGACCAGGCCGCGCTCGCCTTTGAGCGGATCGCGCTGGAGAGCGAGATGGCGATGGTGACCCAGCTGAAGGAGCGCGACCGGCTGCGCGCGGCCCTGCTCTCCTCGGTAAGCCACGACTTGCGCACGCCGCTCACCACCATCCTCGGCATGCTGGGCGAGATGCAGCCGGCGGGCGAAGGGCAGGAGGAGCAGCTGTCCGCCGCCCGCGCCGAGGCGGAACGGCTCAACCGCTTCGTCGCCAATCTGCTCGACATGGTGCGGATCGAGGCGGGGGCGCTTCACCAGTCGATCGAGCCGGTCGACCTGGCCGAGGCAGTCGCCGCCGCCGTGCACGATCTGCGCCGGGTGCTGGAGGATCATCCGGTGCGGCTCGACGTGCCGCCCGAGCTTCCCTTCGCCTCGGTCGATCCGCAGCTGTTCCACCATTGCCTGATCAACCTGATCGAGAATGCCGGGAAATATGGCGATCCGGGCTCGTCGATCACCCTTACCGCCCGCCGCCAGCCGGGGAGCATGACGCTGAGCGTGATGGACGAGGGCCCTGGCCTGCCGCCGGGTGACGAGGCGCGGATCTTCGAGACCTTCACTCGGATCGAGGGATCGGACCGCAAGGGAGGCACCGGGCTCGGCCTCGCCATCGTGAAGGGATTTGCCGAGGCGATGGGGCTGAGCGTTTCCGCGGCGAACCGCACCGATCGGGCCGGGGCGATCTTCACCATCCGCTTCCCGGAAGCATTGCTTCGGAAAGGAAATGCAGGCGAATGAGCCAGCAGGCGAAAATTCTGGTGGTGGACGACGAGCCGGCGATCCGCCGCCTGCTCGGCGCGGGGCTGGCGCGCGCGGGCTATCGCGTGGTCGAGGCGGCGAGCGCCCGCGACGCGCTGAGCGCCATGCAGATCGACAAGCCCGAGGCGGTGCTGCTCGATCTGGGCCTGCCCGATCGCGACGGGCTGGAACTGGTGCCGCTGCTCAAGGCGGCGGGCGCGTCCGTGATCGTCGTCTCCGCGCGCGACGCGACCGAGCAGAAGGTCACCGCGCTCGATCTGGGCGCGGACGACTATGTGACCAAGCCGTTCGATACCGAGGAAGTGCTCGCCCGCGTCCGCACGGCGCTGCGCCACCGCCTTTCGGTGGAAGCCGAGATGCCGGTGGTGCGGATCGATGCGATCGAGATCGACCTGGGCGCGCGGCTGGTCCGCAGGGCCGGCGAGGAGGTGCATCTGACGCCCAAGGAGTTCGGCTTTCTCGCCGAGCTCGCCAAGCATCCCGGGCGGGTGGTGACTCACGCCCAGCTGCTGCGCACCGTCTGGGGCCCGGGGCACGAGCATGACGTCGAATATCTCCGCGTCGCCGCGCGCGGCGTCCGCCGCAAGCTGGAGGGCGATGCGGCGGCCCCGTCGGTGATCCGCAACGAGCCGGGAGTGGGCTATCGCCTGATGGCCTGACCGAAGCCGGGATCAGGGGCCCCCAGGGCGCCTTTCGAGCCCTATTCCGGCACATAGACGAGATCGCCGCTGGGCAGGCGATAGGTAACGCCCGCCTTCACGCCGCCGCCATCGCCCATGCGGTCGGATGCGGTATAGCGCTCGAGCTTCTCGCCGTCCTTGACCGTGATCGTCATGTCCTTCTTGCCCGGATTCTCGACCACCACCACCTGTCGGGACTGGAAGGGGTTGAGCGGGTTGCGCGCGATCAGCACCATCAGCACGGCGGTGATGACGAGGAACAGGTCGACCAGATTGACGACCGAGAGGATCGGATCGTCATTCTCATCGTCTTCGATGAAACGCATCAGGCGGCTCCCGTCTCGATCGCGCGCAGCTCCTCGAGGAGCCAGCGGCGGCGGATGGTGTAGACGAAGAAGGTGATCGACGCGGCGACCAGCGCGAGGATCACCGAGGAGAAGGCAACCACGAGGTTCTCGCCCACCGCCCGGCTGTTGTTGCTCCCGAGCGCGAGCAGCGCCGGGCCCATCGGGATCATCGTGGCGACCAGGCCCAGCATCGGTGCCGCGCGCGACACGATCCGCAGCCATTCGAGCCGGCGCAGCACGACGAGCTCGAGATCGTCGGCTGCGCAGCCGGTATGCCGCTGGTGCATGGCCAGCCGGCTGGCGCGCCGTCCCCGCAGCCGCTGCACGCCTTCCGCCGCGAATCCGCCAAGGCTGACGACCGCATAGGCGAGGGACGCGAGTATCAGCACCATCACCGGAATGAGGAACAGGCGCGACAGGTCGTACAATGTCGCTTCGAGCACGGGCATCAGCAGATCCTTCAGGCTGGAACGGGGGGCCGGCGCATCCGCATTTCGCGCAGGATGCCGGTGATGAAGAGCAGCAGGAGCGCCAGCAGCAATCCCGCGACAGGGGTGGTGCGGATCGCGGGCGCCGGCCCTGGCGGGGTCTGCTCCAGGATCATTCCGCGCGCAGCAGGCATATGCGCGGCGGCGGCCCGGGCAGGGGCGGGTGCCGCCCGCGGAGCGGCTGGGGCGATGGTCCGCAGGCCGAAGCCCCCCGCCGCCGTGGAGGCGCTGCTGCGCGCGGCCATGGCGAGGGCGGCGCGCTTCTCCTCCAGGGAGCGGCGGGTCCGCGCATCGGGCTGCCAATAGCCGCGCGACACCGCCTCGAGCATGCGCTCGACGATCTGGCGTTGCGCCGAGGGATGGGCCTGGGCGAAGAAGCGATCAAGGCCCAGCCGGCGCGTATCGCGCACATAGATATCGTGCATCGCCTGCCATTGGTCGGCGCGCACGCTGGCGGGATCGGTCACCTGCCAGCCCCAAAGGTTGTTGACGATGTCGAGCATCGCATTGGCGCCGGAATAGCCCTCCGCCTGCATCGCGCCGATCCATTGCGGGTTGAGATAGCGAGCGCGCAGTTCGCTGGAGAGGAAGCTGGCGGCGGTGGTCACCTTGCCCTCGGTGCCGCGCAGATCGGCGACGTAGAGATCGGGCGCCTTGCCCGTCAGGCTGCGGATCGCGAGCGACAACCCGCCGAGATGTTCGAACGGGTGATCGGTCGAGAGCAGGCCATGCACGTTCGACGATCGCGACATCACCGCGGCATCGACGCCGCGCAGCTGCTCGGCGAACAGATTGGCCTCCCCGGGCGCCATGCCCCATGCGCTCGCGCCATAGGCATATTGCAGGCGCGCCAGAAACGGATCGGCGAGGTCCTTGTCGGCGTTCCAGTTCCTGTCCTTGGCGATCTGGCCGGGCAGGCCGGTGCCATAGTCGCCGGGCGCATTGCTGAAGATGCGCAGTCGCGCCAGCGCCTGCGCCCGGTCGGCGGGGACGCCCCGCGCCACCAGCTTCGCGGCGAGCGCCCGCGCGTTCGCGGCGGGGCCGCTCCCCTCGTCGAGCGCGGCAACCTGCTCGACCCCGCCGGCCAGCAGCCGCATGAAGCCGTCGAACTGGTCGCGATAGACGCTGCTGGCCTGAACCACCGCGTCGATCCGCGGCCGGCCGAGTTCCGCCGCCGGCACCACTTCCAGCCGCTCGAGCCGGTCGCCACGTCCCCACACCGGACGCAGGCCGAGCGCATGGAGGATCTGCCCCTCGACCACGCCCTGCTGGCGGATCGTCTCGCCCGAGAACATGACGAAAGCGAGCTTCTCCGGCGCCTTGCCGCCATGCCCGGTGCGATAGGCGGCAACAAGCTTGTCCAGCATCGCGCCGCCCTGGGCATAGGCGGCCCGGGTCGGAATCTTGTCGGCCTCGAACGCGTAGAGATTGCGGCCGCTCTCGACCTCCGGATTGCGTACCGGGTCGCCCCCCGCGCCGGGCCGCACGAAGCGGCCGGCAAGTCCCGCCAGCAACGCCTCGATCTCGCCGGTGTCCGCCAGCCGGGCGTCCAGCAGCGCGGCGCGCTCGATCTGGCCGCGCAGCTTCGGATCGACGATGCCGGCCGGGCTTTCCCCCTCGCGCAGATAGCGGGCGAGCGTGCGATAGGGCCGGCCCTGCCGGATCGCAGCGAAGTCCTCCGCGAATGCCTCGACCGGATCCTGTCCAAGCGCCTCGAGATAGGCGGGGCCGAGTTGCTGCATCACGGTCGTCAGGCGATGTTCGGCCGATGCGGGTTCGCCGAAACTGTGCAGGCCAAGCGGTATCGCGGTGCGCGCGACCTGGTGCAGATGGTCGTGCAGGGCGGCATAATAGCCGGGGAAATCGCGATCGATCGCCGCGGCATCCCAGCCGATGTCGCGATCCAGATGCGCCGCGGCGGCCTTGGCGCGGATCTCGCCGGCGACGCGATCACGCACGCCGCCATCGTCAAGCTGCGCATATTGGTGGATCAGCGCATGGATGTCGCGAAGCTCGTCATAGAGTCCGGAGGGGCCGAAGGCGGGCGTCTGGTGGCTGATCGTCACGGCCCGGCCGCGCCGCCGCGCCTGGATCGCCTCGGCGACATTGTCCTGGATATAGGGATAGAAGACCGGCAGGTCGCCGACGAGCAGGAAGGGATAGTCGCCCGCCCAGAGCCCGCGATCCTTGCCCGGTGTCCATTCCTGGGTTCCGTGGGTGCCGAAATGGACGATCGCGTCGGCATGCCCGCGCACCCAGAGATAGGCGGCCAGATAGACGTGATCGGGCGGCAGCTTCTGGTCGTGATAGCTTCTCACCGGATCGCCGCCGCGCGGCGGCTGCGGCAGGATCGCCAGCTTGCCGAGCATCAGCCGCGGAATGACGAATGCGCCGCCGCGCAGCCAGCGGCTCTGCTCGGGCGGGCCCCAGCGCGCGACGATCTCCTCACGGCGCTCGCGGGGCAGGGTGTTCAGCCAGGCCGTGTAGGTCGCCAGCGGCAGCCTGGCCGCGAGTCCGCGTTGCTGGAGCACCGCCAGCGTCTCGGGCCGGTAATAGCCCGCCAGCATCGCCTGACCATCGGCGATCAGCCGTGACTCCTCGGCGGGCGTCACGTCGTAGCCCGCCGCCGCCATCGCCCGGCCGACATTGGCGAGGCTCTTCGGCAGATTGAGATTGGAGGCGGCGAGGTTCTTCTCGCCGACGGGATGGTTCCAGAAGAACAGCGCCACGCGCTTGTCGCGGGGGGCGATGGCGCGCAGCGCCGCGAGCCGCCGGAGCTTGGCCGCGAGCAGATCGATCTGTTCGGGGATCGGAACGGCCGCGCCTTTCTCGACCGCGCTGATCACCAGCGGGTCGGAGACGCCCCAGCCTTCGGGAATGGTCAGGAGCGCGGCGGCGGTCGAGGCCGGGATGCCGCCCGGTCCGGTGCGCCATTCGGCGACGGTCTGCGTGCGCGCGCTCAGTGCGAGAAGAACCGGAATATCGAGCGCCGCGAACTCTGCGGCACGCGTGGCGCCGTTCTGCATATGAGTCATGTTGACCAGCGCGATCGGGTGCAGCCCGCCCACCGTCCTGGCGATCGCCTGCGGATCGGTATCGTCATACCAGAAGGGGGCCGCCAGCAGCCCCTTCTCGGCGAGCGCCGCGACGACCGCGTCGACGATTTCGGTCTGCATGTCGCGGATCATGCCATCGGCGATGGCGATGGCGACCACCGGCCGGTCCGCCCAGCCCCGGGTCCCTGCCCAGGTTCGGAACGGTTCCGCCGCGGCAAACGGGGCAGGCGCCGCCGGATGATAGAGACCGGCCGCGGCAAGCCGCGCGGGTGCGGGCAGGGCGCCGATATCGCGTCCCGCGAGCGCCAGCGGAACAGCTTCGACGAAGCGGCGCAGATTGGCGGCGCCGCCGCCCGCATAATAGCCGATCAGCCGCCGCGCGACCTCGGGCGCGAGACCGCCCGAGCGCGGCGGGCCGCCCCCGATCGCGATCCAGGGGACGGCCAGCCGGTCGCCCAGGCCGCCGGCGGCCTTGTCCAGCGCGGCCATGTCGCCGGGGCGGGGGCCGTCGAACACCAGCAGCCGGGCGCCACCGGTCAGCTCCGCCGGCGTGCCGCCGTCCTCGATCTGCCGCCATTCGATCCGGTACCCCCGCTCCTCGGCCCAGCCGGCCAGCCGCTCGAACTTGGCCGGCAGCGTGAAGCGCGTCGCGACGATCCTGACGACCGGCGGATGTCCCGGCACCGTCGTCTCCTGCGCGGAGGCCATGCCGGCCAGGAGCGTCAGGATCAGGGCAAGAAGCAGCCGCATCGTCAGAAACTGGCGCCCAGGCCGATGAAGAACACCCGCCCCGGCTCGGCGAAGCTGTAGAGCGCGGAGGTCTCCGCCAGCCGCTTTCCGAAAATATTGTCGATCCCGGCCTTGAGGGTGAGCTGGCGGTTCAGCGCGTGGCTCGCATCGAGCGACCAGAGATCATAGGCGTCGAGCCGGACCGCGTTGGTGGCGGCGCCCACGGTCTGGTAGACGGTCTGCTTGCCGATATAGCGGCCGCGCACGTTGAGCGCCGTGCCGGGCAGGGGTTCCCATGCCAGCCTGACCTTGACCGTGTCGTTCGGACGTTCGGCAAGCTCGCGATTGGCGGAGATGTCGCGCGGCTCGACATGGGTATAGCTGGCACCGAGCGTCAGCATGCGCACCGGCCGAACTTCCGCCGACAGCTCGACACCCTGCGTGCGGGCCCGGCTCACATTGACATAGGCGCGCCGCTCGCGCCCACGAACGCCGCAAAGTTCGACGCAGATCGTCTGCACCAGCCCGCGCAGGTCGTTGCGGAACAGCGTGGCGCCGACATTCCAGTTCCGCCCCGCATAGCTGGCGCCGAATTCATAGGCAGTGCTGGTTTCCGGCTTGAGCTCGGGATTGCCGGTGATGATGAAGCGTCCCCCGGCGGCCACGGTGATATAGCCGCGCGACAATTGCTTGAGGCTCGGCGCCTTGAACGCCTCGCCGAAGCCGCCGCGGAAGCGCAGCCCCTCGATCGGCGCGACGACCAGATAGGCGCGCGGCGAAACCTGCCAGCCATAGCCGGGATGGTGATCGAAGTGGCTGCCGGCGGTGAGCGAAATGCCGCCGGTGATATCCCATTCATCCTGGACGAAGAGCGCGTCGTGATCGACGCTTGCGGAGCCTGTGGCGTTGACCGTGGCGTCGCGCAGCGCTTCGCGCCGGTGCTCGCCGCCCAGGGTCAGGCGGTTGCCCCGGAAGAGGTTGAGGAGCACGCTCGCATCGGCGGCCGTGTCCGTCACCTTGGTGGGCTGGGTCGGCGCCTGATTCTGGTCGCGTTCGTTGATCCGTTCGAGCGTCGAGCGATAGGCGCGGGCGCGCAGTTCGCCCCAGCGCCATTGGCCGGTATAGCTGCCATAGGTCTGCGCCCGGGTGACGTGATCCTGATATTCATAATAGGTGGCCGGCGCCGAGGTCGTCACCGTATCGCGCGCGCGATCGTCGTCGATCGCGGCCTGGCCGACTTCGAATCTCTGCCCCGCCACGGGCTCCCACCAGGCAATGATGCTGCCGCTCAGTGCGCTGCGCCCCTCGAGCTCGCTCTGCCGCGGGTCCGTCAGGCTCTGCGTGCGGTCGCGGTAGCGATATTCGCCCCAGGCGACCATGCCGAGCGTCCTGGTCAGGGGCCCGCCGACCAGCGCCGCCATCTGCGCGCTGTCGCCGCCGCTGCCATCGCGGAAGCCGGCGAGGCCGAGCGCGCTCACCTCGATCCGCTCGGTGGGGCGGCGGGTGATGACGTTGATGACGCCGGCCAGCGCCTCCGAGCCATAGAGCGCGGACAATGGCCCGCGCACCACTTCGATACGGTCGATCGCGATGCTGGGCACCCAGCCGAGGTCGAAATCGACATGCGCCATATTGGCGGCGGCGTCGTTGATCCGGCGCCCGTCCGCCAGGGTCAGCACATGCTCGTTCGACATGCCGCGGATCGAGATGCCGCGCCGGGTCATGCCGATGCCGTTGATCGCCACGCCGGGCTCGTTCTCCAGCGCTTCGGCGAGATCCTGGACCGGGCGCCGCCGCAGCTCCGTGCCGGTCACCACCGACATGGTCGCGGGCGCGTCGGCGATCGTCTGCTCGTTGCGGGTGGCCGTGACCACGATCTCCGCGGCGCCGCGCTGCGGTTCGTTGCCGGTATTCGCGTGCGCCTCGTCTGCAGCCGCGTGTCCGACGCCGGCCATGACGAGTGCCGCGCCCGTGGCGGCGATTCTGGTGCAGAGATTCAAAGGACCATCCCCCCGGATGAAAGGCTCGATGCAAGAAGTGCGAATCGCGTAACATTATATCATATCGTGAACAAGGGGCGGCTCGGGCTTTTGGTCCGGAGCATTCGGATCGGGGCGATCAAGCCCATCTCGAATGCGCATCATCTTGACGCGCGGAGCCGCACACAAGGGGGCAGACCCTTGGCCAGTCGAGCTTCCAACGCGGTATTCCGGCTGTTCTGAAGGGCTTCCCGCCGAATCGCGAGGCCAGGGCTGGTGCCGAGTGCAGGGATCGAACCCGCGACCTTCGGTTTACAAAACCGCTGCTCTACCAGCTGAGCTAACCCGGCACCTGCCCGAAACCCGCGACGATCCGCAGGTTGCTCGCCCCTTGGTCGGCTTCGTCCGGGCGGTCAAGGCCGAACTATGCCGGGTCGATGGGCGCGGGGCGAGTGACGATCCACAGCGCGCAGGCCGCCATTCCCGCCGCGACGCCGAGCGCCAGCGCGGCATGGGGGCGTACCGAGATCCAGAACAGCGCATAGCCCAGCGCGATCCCGGCACAGGCCGCGATCTTGCCGCGGCGCGGGATCGCCCCCTGCTCGCGCCATTGCCGGATCGGCGGCCCCACCTTGGGATGATCGAGCAGCCATGCCTCGAGCCGGGCCGATCCGCGGGCGAAGCAGCCGGCCGCCAGGATCAGGAAGATCGTGGTCGGCATCACGGGCAACAGCGCCCCGATCACGCCGAGCGCGACGAAGAAGCAGCCGAGCGCCACCCAGAGCAGGCGCGCCGCGCGGCTGCCGAGGCGCGGCTCAGGCGAGATGGCGAGTGACCCGGAAAGGGGCGGGGATCATCGGGCTCTCCTTGGCGCGAGGTGGCAGGGTGGCGCGCGCCGGGGCCGGCGTCCAGCCCCCGCGCGGATCAGTGCCGGCTGGAATGGCGTTCCGCCATGTAGCGGCCGGGCGAGGTGCCCAGGGCCTTGCGGAACATCGTGACGAAGCTCGGCACGCTCTCATAGCCAAGGTCGCCTGCGACCTGCTGGATCGAGGCGCCGCCCGCCAGCCACTTGACTGCGAGCATCACCCCCAGCTGCTGGCGCCAGCGGCCGAAGCTCATGCCGGTCTCGCGATGGATCAGCCGGGCGAGGGTGCGTTCGCCCAGGCCGGCGCGGCGGGCCCAGCCGTCGAGCGTGCCGCGCTCGGCCGGGGCGGCCATCATCAGGTCGACTACCCGGCGCAGCCGGGCATCGGCGGGCATGGGGAGGTGAAGATCCTCGATCCCGGCGGCAGCGATCTCGTCGAGCAGGACCGCGACCAGCCGGGCATTGGGGCCGGTCTCCTCGTAGAGGACGGGCAGGACGGCGGCGCGGGCGAGCAGCTCGCGGAGCAGCGGGCTGACCGAGAGGGCACAGCAGCTGGCGGGCAGGCCTGCCGCCACGTCCGGGGCGATGAAGGCGTTGTAGCCTTCCAGCGCGCCCGTCGCCTTGACCGAATGGAGGGCGCCGCCGGGGATCCAGATGGCGCTGCGCGGCGGGACGATCCACAGCCCCCCGTCCACCTCGCAGCTCAGCGCGCCGCGCTGGGCCAGGATGATCTGGCCCTTGGCGTGGTGATGCGGGGCGAGCTCGAAGCTGCCGAACGCTTCGGTGATGAAGCCATAGGTGACGACCGGGCGGGGCACCGCGTCCGGATCCGTCCAGCCATTATCGCTGCCGATCTCATTCAGGATGGGCATATCCGCTTCCGCTTTGATTGGCAGGATATAATAATAATCTGTCCATGCTTCGCAATGACGACAATAATGCGAGCCATTATCAGTTGTGTGCGAACCCGTCGAGCCCGGAAGGGCGGCGCAAGTCGACAGATTGGGCACGGAAGCCGGCATGCCGTCGCGGGCATGGGCCGGGCAAGGGTCCAGGCGGCGGCGCGGGGCGGGGAGACGTGGCAATGAATTCTGCATGAGGACCCTGTGATGCTGCCGATGGAATCGCCCGAACGCCCCGTGGCCAAGGCTCCCGGCCGGATTGGCCAGGCGCTCATCCGGCTGCTGATGAAGCGCGCGACCGTGACGGCCAGCGAACGGCTCGCCGACGGCTTCCGGCTGATCACCCTGGAAGGTCCGGCACTGGAGGGCATCGCCTGGACGCCGGGGCAGAAGATCCAGATCGCGATGGGATCGGCGTTCACTGCGCGGACCTATACGCCGATCGAATGGAACCCGGGGACCGGGCGCGCCTGCATCCTGGGCCATGTGCACGGCGACGGGCCGGGCAGTTCCTGGGTGCGCGACGTGGCGCCGGGCGCCATGTGCGACATCTTCGGGCCGCGCGGCTCGCTTGATGCCGGCCGGATGCACGGCCCGCTGGCGGTGTTCGGCGACGAGACCTCGATCGGGCTCGCCCATGCGCTGGCCTATCAGACCCCGGGGCGCGTAGTCGCCGGCTATTTCGAGGTCGGCGACGTGGAGGGCAGCTGCCGGGTGGCCGAGCAGCTGGGGCTCGACCGGGTCGCGCTGTTCGCGAGAGCGGCGGACGATGCACATGTCGGCGAGATGGAGCTGCGGCTCGCGACGCTGGCGGCCGGCGGCACCGGCTTCGTGCTGACCGGCAAGGCGAGTACCGTCCAGCGCCTCCGTCAGCGGCTGAAGCGGCTGGCGGTGCCGCCGAGCCGGATCGCGACCAAGGCCTATTGGGCGCCGGGCAAGGTGGGAATGGATTAGGGTGAGAACCCAAGCAAGTATCTGATTTCCCTGCCGTCATCCCGGCCTTGCGCCGGGATCCCGCTTCTGCTTGCGCTGGCGAGATAGCGGGACCCCGGCGCAGGGCCGGGATGACGAAGGAAGAATATGAGCCCCCCTAGCGCTCGAGCTTCTCCACCTGCCGTTTCGCATTGGCGTTGCCCGGATCCAGCGCGAGCGATCGCCGATAGTTGCGGATCGCGGCTTCGCGGTTGCCGGCGCGGGCATGCGCCTCGCCCAGGCTGTCCCACGCATTGGCGTCCGCCGGATAGAGCGCGGCGTTGCGCTCGAAGACGCGGAGCGCGTCGGCGATCTGGTTCTGGCGGAGCAGGCGGTAGCCGAGCAGGTTGAGGACCGACGGGTCGTCCTTTCCGTTCCGCGTGCGATCATAATGGGCCAGCGCCGCATCCAGGCCGCGCCGGGCGGCGACGACGAGCAGCAGATCGCCTTCGCGCGGCTGGCGGGCCTGATACTGCCAGCCCTGGGCGTCGCCGACGACCTTCATGATGCGCTCATAGATGGACGAGAAGCTGTCCGAGTTGCCGAGCAGGGCGATGCCCCAGCCCTTGTCGGCGTCCATGAACATCAGCGACTGGAAGCCCTCGTTCGCGCCGTTGTGGCGGAACTGGCCGGGATGGCCACCATAGCCGACACCGAAACCCAGCCCGATGCCGCCGGGCTTGCCGGGATCGTCGGGGCAATGCGGCGTCAGCATCTCGCGCGTCATCGCCTGCGAGAGGACATGGTTGGCCTTGCCTTCGCGGGAGAGCGACACTTCGATGCCGAGCCGGGCGAGATCCTCGGCAGTGGTCCACAGGCCATCGGGGGCGAGCTCGGGATAGACGTGCCATTTGCCCGGAGTGACGGCGCCGTCGGGTCCGGTGCCGCTGGCGGCGCGGGCCGCCAGTTCCGGGGGCAGGGCCTGGGCGAAGCTGCTGCTCGTCATGCCGGCAGGGCGCAGGACGCGCGCGGCCATGAATTCCTCGAACGGCTGGCCTGCCGCCTCGCGGATCATCAGGCCCTCTATCGTCACGCCGCCGCCCGAATAGATGCATTGGGTGCCGGGCTCCACGGTCACGCGGACCGCCGGACTGTTGGCGGGCGGCTTGCCGTCGAGGATCTGCTCGATGCCCGGCACCGGCATGCCCTGAGCATAGCCGGCAAAGCCATGGACGTTCAGCCCGGCATTGTGCGTCATCAGCCGGCGCAGCGTGACCTTGCGGGCGGCGGCGAGCGGGCTCTCCGGCAGCTTCCAACCCTTGAGCTGGGTGTTCACATCGGCGTCGAGGGAGAGCTTGCCCCGCTCGACCAGCCACAACGCCCCCATGGCGGTGACCGGCTTGCTGATCGAGGCTGCCTGGAACAGCGTGGCCGGCGTGACCGGCGCGGTGCCGCCCGCCTCGGTCACGCCGAAGCTGGCCGAGAAGGCGATGCGATTGTCCTTCACCACCGCGATGCTCATGCCCGGCACGCGGAAGACCTGCATCAGCTCGGCCAGCGTCACGGCGAGCGGCGGCTCGCCGGGCCCCAGGTCGATCGTGAGCATCACGGTTTCGGGCGCGAGCAGCGGGGTCTGCTGCGCGGGTGCCTGGGCCTGTGCCCGGGCGGGAGCGGCCGTTGCGAGATGCGCCAGGGCAACGCTCGAAAGAAGGGCGGACGAAGCGATGGAGCGCAGGGCTCGGTCGATCATGTGCATCAGAAGCTCCCGCGGATCGTGAAGGTGAAGATCGGCCCGATCAGCTGGTCGTTGCGTTGCCGGAACACCAGCGGGCTCGCGTTGCGCCGCCCGGCATAGACCTGGCGATCATAATAGTGCCGCCCGTTGAGGACATTGCCCACCTGCGCGCGCACGGTGAGGCCGAACACGTCCTTGTGTTCGACGAAGACGTTGGCGAACCAGGGGCCTTCGTTCTCGCGGTTCACTTCGGTGAGATAATAATAGGCCGTATTGTGATTGAGGCCGGCCGTGGCGCCCCAGGCGAAATCGCTGTTCGGCAGGTCGTGGCGGAAATCCAGTTCGGCCCAGCGATCCTGCGTCCCGCTGATCGGGCGCATCTCGCCGGTGAGCGGATCGCGGACGCGGGCGATCTCGAAGCCCAGCTTGGCGTCGAGCCGGGCGCCGGGCAGGCCCAGCGGCGCGAACTGGATCGTGCTGGTGCTCTCCAGCCCGAAGCGCGTCGCGCGCGGCAGATTGCCGACGCCTTCGCCATCCGTGCCGATCGGCACGATGTCGACGATGTCCTCGACGGCGTAATAGTAAGCGCGCAGCCGGGTCTTGCCCGCGGCGCCCAGTGCGCGGCCGACCTCCATCTCCGCTTCCCAGCTCTGCGGGGGGACGAGTTCCGCATTGCCGCTATTCTGCCGTTCTGACTTCAGGTTGGGCTGGGCCATGAAATCGTAGAAGCTGATCTGGCCGACCCGACGACGCAGCTTGAGGCTGAGATCCCATTGCTCGTCCGGTCGCCAGCCGAGCGTGATGCTGCCCTTGGGCCGGAAGAACCGGCGCGCGGGCAAGTCGCCATCGACACGCTCAAGCGCGCTGGACTCGCCGCCGGCGGCGACCTGGAGGCTGATCCCCGCGCCGAGCGGGCGGCTGAACGTCACCATGCCCTCGTGCCGGACTTCGCGCACGATCCCGCTGCCGCCGGGGAAGGGAACCGGCACGAAGGCACCCCGCGGATCGAGCCTGGCGAGCGCGCCGCGCTGGTCGAGGCCGTTGACCGCGCGCTCGAGCGAGAGCTGCCAGTCGCTTCCCCCCATCTTCCAGCCATATTCGGCACGGGCGATGGTTTCGGTGATGTACGAGTTGCGCTCGAAGCGGGTGCCCTGATCGGGCGCGCCGCTCGCGAAACTGTCGACCTGGGTGGAAATGAGCGGCTCATGGTCGAAATGGCGCAGGCCGATGATCTTGAACCGGCCGGGCCCGAGCGGGAATTCATAGTCCGCGTTGACGTCGTACATCCAGCCGTCGAGCCGGTTGCGGCGCAGGCGGGTGCCGTCATTGCCATCGGCACGATAGCGCCGCTCGAAATCATAGACCGGCCCCCAATAGGGCGAATAGTTGAGGATGAGATGCCCCTTGGCGCCGCCCGGTCCGTCGAAGCCGAGCCTGAGCTTGGCGACGAGCGTGTCCGATTCCGAATGATATATTTCCTCGCGGCGCTCGATCAGCGTTCCGTCGGCGGCATGGAACAGCTCCGGCCCGCCAAGGCCGCCGCGCCCGGTCTGATCCTCGAGCGAGAGCGTGTAATCGATCCCGCGCGTCTTGCCCGTGTAGCTGACATTGCCGCGGAACAGGTTGGGGCGCGCATAATGGGCCCGGAAGTCCGGCCGCCATTCGAACTGGCCGCCTGCCTTGCGGGCCTGTTTGAGGATGATGTTGGCGACCTGGCCGGCCAGGCCGGCGATGCCGAGGGTGGAAGCGTCGACGATCTCGATCCGCTCGACATTGCCGGCAACGATGCGCTGGAGCTCGGCGATCGCACCGCCGGTCTTGTTGGCGATGCGTTCGCCGTTGATCAGCACATTCTCCGATGCCTGGCCAAGGCCGCGCTCCTGGTCCGCGCTGCGGATGGTGAAGCCGGGGACCCGGACGAGCATGTCATAGGCGGTCCGCGGGGCGAAGCGAGTGAAGTCCTCGGGAGCGAAGACCTGCTTGGCGCTGGGTGGCGGCGTGGTGGTCTGGGCGGCCGCGCTCACGGGGAGGAGCGCGGCGCCGGCGAGAAGCAGCGCAGCTGGACGCATCTGGGAAAGGCTTCGCGACGATCAGTTGCGCAGCGTGCGCAGCTGGACGAGCTGATCGGGCGTGGGCTTGGCGATTCCGATCTTGCGGGCGCGGCGCACATCCTCGGCGGTGACGCCGACTGCCTTCATCTCGACGAGCCGGTTCGCCGGCAGATCGGCATAGCCGATCGCGGCGAGCTCGCGGACATAGGCGGGCGTGACGCCGATCGCCTTGAGCTGCACGGCCTGGTCGGCGGAAAGGTTGCGCAGCCCCGCGCCCGCCATGTCCGAGAGGAATTCGGGCGACACGCCGAGTGCCTTGAGCTCGATCAGATTCCTGCCGATCAGCTTGCCCAGCCCGGCGCGCAGCATCTTGCCGGCATAATCGGCATCGATGCCGAGCGCGGCGAAGGCAGTGAGATCCTCGAGATTGTCGGGGCGGAAGCCCTGGCGCGCGAGGTCGGCGACATAGGCCGGCGTGACGCGGAGCGCGGAAAGGGCGATGAGCTGATTGATGGTCGGCTTGGGATAGTCGGCCTGGACCAGCGCCTCGACCAGCGTGCGGTTGGCGCCGACCATCGTCAGGTCGAGCGATTCCCGGAAGCTCGGCGCGCCGATGCCGCGGCCGGCGAGATAGCGCGCGAACTCGGTGGCGGGGGTGAAGGTGCAGTTGCCGGTGGCGACCTGCTTGCCGGCATCGCCCGCGCAGTCGAGGCGGCCGGGCTCCCGGGCGATGGCGAAGCGGACCGGGCCATCGGCTTCGAGCGCGCGGCTGTCGAGCCCGAGCTGCTCGTGGCTGAGATGGGTGTTCATGTTGCTGCGCGGGCCCATGGACAGGCGCAGCTCGAAGCGCGTGCCGCTGGCTTCGAGCTGGAGCTTGAAGCTGATCGGCGTGGACGCGGTGACCGGGTCGCGGGCACGATCGCCAGCGATGGCGGCGGTGGCGAGCAGGGTAACGGAGGCGATGACGGCAAGAACGCGGTTCATGGCATTTCTCCTAATGCAGCAGGCAAGCCGGGGGCGTCCGCCCCGGACGGGGCGTTGGCGCTTCGGCAATGGGCAGGTGGAAGAGCGGACCCGGTTAGTTGTCGGGATTGGGGTCCGGATCGGGATGCGGATTCGGGTTGGGCCGCGGATTGGGGTTGGGATTGGGACCGCGCTTGCGGCCGTTGCGCGTGAGGGCGAGCGTGTCGATCTCGACCGGCATGCCGGCGTTGCGCAGGCGGCGGACATCGTCGGCGCTCACGCCCATGCCGGCCAGCGCGACATAATCGTCCAGCTGGCCGCGGAAGCCGGCCGACACCAGGCTGCGGACATAGTCGGGATTCACGCCCACCGCCCGGGCCGAGACGATGTCGTCGAACGACCGGATGCGCAGGCCGGTGGACATCATCGCCTGGACATATTCCGGCGTGACGCCGACGGCGCGCATGCTGGTCGCGTCGTCGAGGCTGATCGGGCCGAGCTGCGGCGCGGCGCGGCGGATCGCCTCGATATATTCGGGCGTGACGCCGACGGCGCGGGCGCCGATGATCGCATTGAGCTCACGGTCGCGGCCGTTGTCGCTCCGGGCCTCGCGGTCCTGGCGGGGGTCGGGCGCGGCGGCGGCGGCCACCGGCGCAGGCGTGGCGGCGGCAACGGCAGGGGCATGTTCGGTAGCTGCCGGAGCCGGGGCCGCATGGGCGGCGGGCGACATGGTGGGGGCGGTGACCGGGCTCGCCGCCAGGCCGGTGCCGGCCTTGCTCTCCCTTACGGTCGTGGTGGCGTCGCGGCTCTCGGCAGCGCCGACGGTCAGCGCGGCGAGCGGCGCGGCCATCACCAGCATGCCGGCACCGAAGCCTGCGATCCATGAGCCCTGGGCGCGGCCGCGCGGCAGCGTCGCGTCGAGCACGCGGCCGACCCGGCGCTTGAGGCTGCCCTTGCCGGGCGCGACGCCGTGCGCGCCGAGCAACAGGCCCTTGCTCTCGTGCCGGGCGACCCGGACGAGCAGCTGGGCATAGTCGGGCGCATCGATGTTCGCGGCGAGCACGGCATCGTCGGCGGCTTCCTCGCGCAGCTGGTGCGCTTCGCGCGCCAGCCGCCAGGCCAGCGGGTTGAACCAGTGGATCGCGGTGGCGACGCGCGCGAGCATCAGCTTGGCCCAGTCGAGCGCGGAGACGTGCGCCAGCTCGTGCGCGATGATGGCCTCGGCCTCGTCGGTGGCGGCGAGCGCATCGGCGCTGAGCAGGATGGTCGGGCGGGCGAGGCCCCAGGAAATGGGCGAGGGCAGCGCATCGCTCACCAGCAGCGCGGTGCCGCTCTTCATCCCCATGCGGCGCTGGGCGTGGGCGAGCGCGCTCAGCCAGACCGGGTCGACGAGCACTTCGGCCCCGGCGCGCAGGCGGACGAGGCGAAGCAGCGCGACGATGGTGAGCAGCAGCAGCGCCAGCACGGGCAGCGCATAGGCATAGCGCTCCCAGCCGTGCGGCAGCGTGAACCAGGGCTGCGCGGCGGCGGTCTCGGTGGCGGGCGTCGCCATGGCGGGCGCGTCTGCCGTCACCGGGGCGGCGGTGAAGCTCGCGGCCGGCCGCGAGGCGATCCGCGCGGCCGGAGCCTCGAACCCGCTCTGGACGAACTCGGGCATCGGCAGGCGCATCGACGGCAGCACCAGCGTGGCGAGCGGCAGGATCACCAGGCCGGCCAGGCCGAGATGCGCGATCAGCGAACGCTCCGCCGCCGAGCGGCCGCGGGTGAGGCGGAGCAGGATCAGGGTGACGCCGGCGATCACCAGCGACTTGAGCACGAGGCCGAGCAACGCGGTCATGATCAGGCTCCCTTCTTGGCGCGCGCCGCGGCGATCATCGCCTCCAGCTCGTCCAGGTCGTTCTCGTCCAGCTTCTCGCTCATGCCGAGCAGCGCGCTGGCGGCATGGGTGGTCGAGCCGTTGAAGAAGGTGCGCACGACATGGCCGAGCGCATTGACGCTCGCCTTGCTCTCGGCCTCGACCGGCGAGAACAGATAGCCGCGATCGCTCTGCGTGCGCCGCACCGCGCCCTTCTGCTCGAGCCGGGTCAGCATGGCCCGGACCGCCGAGGCGGAGAGCTTGTCGGGCAGGGCATCGCAGACATCGGACACCGCCATCTCCCCCCGCTCGTAGAGCAGGTCGACGATCTGGCGTTCGCGGGGCGGCAGATTGTTCAGCATGAGAATCCCTTTACGCTACATTTGTAGCCTACGCTACATTTGTAGTGCGCGCAAGCCCCGTCGTCGGCGGGCGCGCGGTGCCCGGATATGCGATGGAATGGCGCCGCCGAGCGACCATTGCTGCCTGGAAACCTTCGCTTTTGCGCAAGGTTTCGTAGAATTGCATCCGCGCAGCGGGGACAGCGATGAACAAGCAGCACGACTATTACCAGGCCCGCGCCGCGCTCCAGCGTGAAATGGCGGCGGAGCTGACCGGCTCCGCCCGCGAACAGCATCTGACCCTGGCGGCGATGTACGAGGCGCTGGCCACCGAGCCGAAGCGCGGGAGCGGAACCGGACTTCCGGCCGCGAAGGCGGCGGAGTCCGAAGCGAAGGAGGATGAGCGCGCCTATCTGCAGCGCCGCGCGCGCGAGGAGCGGGCGCGCGCCGCGGACAGCGACGATCCCGGCGTGCGCCGCATCCGCTTCGAGATGGCGGACGAATATCTCCGGCGGGCGGACGCGCTGAAGCGGGGCTGACATTGCATCGGGGCACCCGGTTCCCATCTTGGCGGAGCAAGTCGACAAAGGACCGCCAATGCCCCGCCCGCTCAAGATCGATTTCGTCTCCGACGTTTCCTGCCCCTGGTGCATCATCGGCCTGAAGGGCCTGGAGGAAGCGCTGGCGCGGACCGGCGATGTCGTCGACGCGCGGATCCATTTCCAGCCGTTCGAGCTCAACCCCGGCATGGCGCCCGAAGGCGAGAATATCGGCGAGCACATCGCGCGGAAATACGGTTCCACGCCCGAGCAATCGGCGGCGAACCGGGAGATGATCCGCGACCGCGCGGCGGCGCTCGGCTTCACGATGAACGGCTCGGCCGACAGCCGGATCTACAACACGTTCGACGCGCACCGGCTGCTCCACTGGGCGGCGATCGAGGGTCGTCAGGCGGCGTTGAAGCACGCGCTGTTCGAAGCCTATTTCACCGACCAGCAGGACCCGTCGAACCATGACGTCCTGGTCGCCGCGGCGGAAAGGGCCGGGCTGGACGGCGCGGCCGCGCGCGAAGTGCTCGCTTCGGGCCGCTATGCCGGCGAGGTCCGCCAGGCCGAGCAGCTCTGGCAGGGACGGGGCATCCATTCGGTGCCGGCGATCGTCATCGACGACAAATGGCTGATATCGGGCGGCCAGCCACCCGAGGCCTTTGAACAGGCGCTGCGCCAGATCGCGGCCGAACCCGCCTAGGCACGCAGTTACGAGCCGGGCGCCCCCGGCGGGTTCTGGCCGCGCGCGCGGAACTGCGCCGCGGTCATCCGCAGCCGCACGACGTCGCCGTCCAGCCAGGCCTCGCGGGCATAGATGCGCCGTTCCATGAACGGTCGCTCCTGCACGGTGAAGAAGCTGGCGTTGGGCTCGTAGAAGCCGATGGGCGAGGGAATATGCGCCGTCTCCGCGACCAGCACGCCGTCCGACGCATAGACCTTCATGCCCGTGCGCAGCCTGAGTACGGCCGGCGCGGGCGGCGCCTTGGCGGCGGGCTGCGCGGGCCTGGTCGCCTGTTGCGGCGCTTCGTGCGGCGCCGCCGCGAGGCTGGAGAGGATGAGGAGGACGGCCTGCATGCAAATGCTCCCTCGAGAACGGCCCCGCCATGGGTGCCCTTTGGGAGACGCTGCTGGCCCGGGCAGGCGCGCGCATCGCCCCTGCGACGAAAGCGTGCCCGGCCGCGATCAACGGCCGCTCAGGAAACACCGAAGGTCCAGCCTTCGGTGCGCGCCAGCTCCGGCGTGAGGCCGGCGGGCGTCCAGAGTTCGGGCCGGCCGGCGACATGGCGCAGCCAGGCCGCGCTGAGCATCGCGTCGGTGGCGTGATCGTCGTAGCGGGCGATCGGCGCATGGGCCTGCGAGCCGAGCGCGGCCAGCATCTCGTCCAGCGTCGCGGCATCGCGGATCTTGGAAATGCCCTTGCGCATGCCCGCGGCCCGCGCGGCGAGCGCGGTGTAGATCTCGACCAGCACCGGGCCGTCTCCGGGCAGGGGATCGAAGGGCCAGATCGGCACCCGCCCGCGCAGCCGGTGCAGCACGCGCATGCCGGTGAGGCTCGACTTGCCGACCTGGGACGCGCCGACCAGGTTGAAGCAGCTATAGGGCGACAGGCGCATCGCCGCCTGGCCATGCTCGCACACCCGGAAGCGGCCGCGGCCGGGCGGGAACAGATCGCCGCAATCGCCCATCCGGCGGAAATGGCGCCGCGCCTCGGGATGGTCGACGAAGCTGGTGGCGGCCAGATGCGGGTCTTCGGCGGAGAGTTGTTCCACCAGCTGCCACAATGCGGGGCCGTCGGGCGGGGAGAGCGCCCAGCCGGGGAAATAGGCGCCCGCATCGACCAGCGGGAAGGCAGGGGAGAGGTCCAGGCCGATCAGTGCCCGCGTGCCGCGATCCGCCAACTCGCCCAGCCAGTCGGCAATGCCCTGGCGCGACCAGCCGCGCTCGACCAGTTCGGGCGCGCCGGTCCCGGACTTCGCATGGGCGACCGCCAGCCCCCGGGGCCGCTCGACCGCCTGGCCCGACCAGTCGATCGCGATGAAATCGGTGAAGACGGACACCTAATCCCTCGGGGAGGAATGAAGCGTGCTCACGGCCGCTCCGCCATCCCCGCCGCGATGCGCTGGGGCTTTTTCGCGCGGTCCCACCAGGCGCGCTGGATATAGAGCTCGACTCGCTCGCGGCTCCCGCTGCCGTAGCGCACCAGCAGCATCGGGTAATTGGCGTAATGGGCGGTCTGCCAGAAGGTGTCCGGATCGGTCTCGAACAATATCTCCTTCTCCGGGCTGGTGACCATCAGCGCGAAGCTGCCCGTTTCGCGCCCGGGCGACATGAAGCCCTTG
Source organism: Sphingomonas sp. NPDC092440 (assembly GCF_044754985.1). NCBI lineage: Bacteria > Pseudomonadati > Pseudomonadota > Alphaproteobacteria > Sphingomonadales > Sphingomonadaceae > Sphingomonas > Sphingomonas sp. NPDC092440. Next base: position 61,732 of record NZ_JBIVQA010000003.1, read on the forward strand.
CCGTTGATCTTGGGGCAGGGCGTGCCCCACCATTTCTCCATCACCACATCGGGCAGGGTGCGGGCATAGGCAGTGGCGTCTTCCCAGTCCTTCATTCGTCCGATCTCCCGCCGCTGTCCCGCCGCTGCTCCCGCATCTCGTTCCACCAGGCCAGCCGCTCGGCGATGCGCTTCTCATGGCCGCGATCGGTGGGGGTGTAGAAGGTCTGCGGCGCCATCTCCTCGGGCCAGTAGTCGTCGCCCGAGAAGCCGCCTTCGGCGTCATGGTCATAGGTATAGCCCTTGCCATAGCCGATGTCCTTCATCAGCCGGGTGGGGGCGTTGAGGATGTTCTGCGGCGGCATCAGCGAGCCGGTCTCCTTCGCCGCGCGCCATGCCGCCTTCTGCGCTACATAGGCCGCGTTCGATTTCGGCGCGGTGGCGACATAGAGACAGGCCTGGGCGATCGCCAGCTCGCCTTCGGGCGAGCCGAGGAACTCGTAGCTGTCCTTGGCCGCGAGGCACTGGACCAGCGCGTTGGGATCGGCCAGGCCGATATCCTCCACCGCCATGCGCACCAGCCGGCGCAGCACGAAGAGCGGCTCCTCGCCGGCGGTAAGCATGCGCGCGAGATAGTAGAGCGCCGCCTGGGGATCGCTGCCGCGCACCGCTTTGTGCAGCGCGGAGATCAGGTTGTAATGCCCCTCGCGATCCTTGTCATAGACCGCGACGCGGCGCTGGAGGAAGCTCGACAGGCCGGCGGGATCGAGCGGCTGCTCGAAATGGACGGCGAACAGAGTCTCGGCCTGGTTGAGCAGGAAGCGCCCGTCGCCGTCCGCGCTCGCCACCAGCGCGTCGCGTGCATCGGGAGTGAGGGGCAGGGGGCGTTCCTCGACAGCCTCGGCCCGATCGAGCAGGCGCGTCAGCGCGGCGGGATCGAGCCGGTGGAGGATCAGCACCTGGGCGCGGCTGAGCACCGCGGCGTTGAGCTCGAAGCTCGGATTCTCGGTGGTCGCGCCGACCAGGGTGACGGTGCCGTCCTCGACATAGGGCAGGAAGCCGTCCTGCTGCGAGCGGTTGAACCGGTGGATCTCGTCCACGAACAGGAGCGTGCGCCGGCCGATCCGGGCATATTCCTTCGCCTCGGCGAACACCTTCTTCAGGTCGGCGACGCCCGAGAAGACCGCGCTGATCGCGACGAAGCGCAGGCCCACCGCGTCGGCGAGCAGGCGGGCGATCGTGGTCTTGCCGGTGCCGGGCGGGCCCCAGAGGATGATCGACGAGAGCTTGCCCGCCGCCACCATCCGCCCGATCGCGCCCTCGGCCCCCGTCAGATGCTCCTGCCCCACGACATCCTCGAGCCGCTGCGGGCGCAGGCGATCGGCGAGCGGGCCGGCAGGGCTTTCGGAGGCGCGCGGCGCCTGTTCCTCGGTCGCGAAAAGATCAGCCATCGCCGGCACAGATAGGGCCGGCGGACCCGTTTTCCCACTGCGGATATCGGCACCGGAAGGTCACAAAAGCCATGACCCCATCGCGCGCCGCGCCGCCCCCCACCGCCTTTCCGCGCAGGGCACCGGCGGAGAAGGGGAGGTTGAGAAGCATGACGAGAACAATAGGGGAACAACGAGGAATGTCAATCTCGAGACTTGTAAAGATCGACTCAAGATATATCTTAGATCCATCACGAGTCGTACAGGAGATAGTATGCGACATCATCATTGCGGCCATCGCGGCATGCATTTCGGCCGCCGTGGCGGCTTTGGCGGCGGCGCGCCGGACTTCATCATCGGATGGGGCATGGGGCGCGGCGGCTTTGGCGAGCGCGGCGAACGGGGCGGCCGCCGCCGCATGTTCGACGGCACCGAGCTGCGCCTCATCCTGCTCAAGCTGATCGAGGAGCAGCCGCGCCACGGCTATGACCTGATCCGCGAGATCGAGGAGCGTTCCGGCGGCGCCTATGCCCCCAGCCCGGGCGTGGTCTATCCGACGCTTACCATGCTCGATGACATGGGGCTGATCGAGGAAAGCAAGAGCGAAGGCGCCAAGAAGCAGTTCGCGATCACCGAGGCGGGCGCGGCGCATCTCGCCGAGCGGACCGAGGAAGTGGCGGCGCTGTTCGAGCGGCTCCAGCAGCTGGCGGGGCTGCGCGAGCGGTCCCATGGCGGGCCGATCCGCCGCGCGATGGGCAATCTGCGCGCCGTGCTGCAGGAACGTCTTGCGGGCGAAAGCGTCGATGCCGACATGCTGCACGGCGTCGCCGAGATCCTCGACGAAGCGGCGCGGAAGATCGAGCGGCTCTGAGCCCGGTGCCGCGCATTGAAATGCTGAGGCGGCGGCTCGGGATCGTGCCGCCGCCGATGGAGACGAAGCGCATGACGATGACTCTGTTTTCGGCCGAGACGCTGGCCCCCACCGAGCATGCCGGCCGCTATCTGCAGCAGCTGTGCAAGCACTGGCAGCACAATCTCCAGGTGGAGTTCACGCCGGAGAACGGCACGGTGATCTTCCCCAGGGACGCGCGCGGCGCGGACCATCCGGGCGATGCGGTGGTGACCTTCAATGTCGCCGAGACCGGGCTCGACATCCGGATCGACGCCAGCTCGTCCGAGCAGCTCGAGGGGCTGAAGGGCGCGGTGGAGCGCCATCTCGACCGGTTCGCCTTTCGCGAGGACGGGCTGAAATATGATTGGCGCTAATTTCCCTCTCCCCTGAAGGGGAGAAGGAGTCAGGCCCGCTTCCCGATCGCCTCGAGATAGGCGTCGAGCACCTTCTGGTTGATCGCGTCCCATTGATAGGTTTCGGCGATCGCGTGTCCGGCCGCGCCCGCGGCCCGCCGCGCATCGTGGTTCTCGCAATAATGCTGGATCGCATCGGCATAGCGGCGCATCGCGCCCTTGCCCGGATCGACCAGCAGGCCGCTCACATTCTCCTCGACCATGCCGACCGGGCCGACCGCATTGGCGGCGACCACGGCCACGCCGGCGGCCATCGCCTCCAGCGTGACGTTGCCGAAGCTCTCGGTAAGGGAGGGATTGAAGAACACGTCCATGGAGGCGACCGCGCGGCCGAGATCGTCGCCCGCCTGGAAGCCGGCGAACACGGCATCGGGCACGCGCTCGGCGAACCATTGCTCCGCGGGCCCCTTGCCGATCACGAGCACGCGATGCTTCACGCCGCGCCGCTGCAGTTCGCCGACCACCTCGGCGAAGATGTCGAGCCCCTTTTCCAGCACCAGCCGGCCGAGGAAGCTCACCGCGACCTCGTCGTCCGCGATGCCCAGGGAACGCCGCCATTCGAGGCTGCGGCGCCCCGGATTGAAGCGGTCGTGATTCACGCCGCGCGACCAGATCCGCATCGGCCGCTCGACGCCCCAGCCGCGCAGCAGCTCCTCCATGCCGCGCCCGGTGGGCAGCACGGTGTCGAAGCGGTTGTAGAAGCGGGTGAGCGTCCAGATCAGCAGCGGCGTGACGAAGCCGATATGATAATAGGCAGGATAAGTCTCGAACCGGGTATGGACCGAGGCCACCGAGGCGATGTTGTTCCGGCGCGCCCAGGTGACCGCGCGGTGGCCGAGTATCTCGGGCGCGGAGACATGGACGAGATTGGGCGCGAAGGCCTCCAGATCCGGCAGCACCGCCTTGATGCCCTTGGCGAACTTATATTCGTCGCGTCCGCCCGGCACGGGCAGCGCCGGCACGCTCACCAGATCGCCCGTCGGCGGGAAGGCCGGGGTATCGGTGGTCGGCGAATAGACGCGGACCTTCACGCCCTGATCGAGCAAATAGCCGACGAGCAGGTTGAGCGCCTGGTTCGCGCCGTCGCGGACGTAGTTATAGTTGCCGCTGAACAGTGCGACGCGGAGCTCGGTGGGCTTCATGGCGCGCGCGATACCGTCCGCGGGCGCGAGGGGCAACCTTGGCGCATAGTTCTCCTTTCTGGAGGTCGTGTGGAGAAACCGTCAATATCCCGTGCAGGAGGCCGTTCGCCGCCCTCCGCCGGTCCATGAGCGGGCGTTTGCGCTATTGTTCTCATCTTGTTCTCCCGCTACCTTCGCGGCCATGGCGAAACTCAAGAAGCGTTATGTCTGCCAGGCCTGCGGCTCGGTCTCCTCGCAATGGGCAGGGCAGTGCGGCGATTGCGGCGAGTGGAACCAGATGGTGGAGGACGCCGGGGCGGTAGTGACGCCGTTCCAGGCGCGCCACAACCTCCAATCGGGCGGGCGGGCGATCCAGCTGACCGGGCTCAACACCGATATCGCGCTGCCCGAGCGGACCTCGACCGGCATCGCCGAGTTCGATCGCGCGCTGGGCGGCGGCTTCGTCGAGGGCTCGGCCACGCTGATCGGCGGCGACCCCGGCATCGGCAAGTCGACCCTGCTGCTCCAGGCGGCGGCGCGGATCGCTTCGCGCGGGCTGGCGGTCGCCTATGTCTCGGGCGAGGAGGCGGCGGACCAGGTGCGGCTGCGCGCGCGGCGGCTGGGCCTGGGCAAGGCGCCGGTGATGCTGGCCGCGGCGACTTCGGTGCGCGACATCCTGACCACGCTGGGCGAGGGGGCGCCGCCCGCGCTGCTGATCATCGATTCGATCCAGACGATGCATTCGGACCTGATCGAGGGCGCGCCGGGCACGGTGAGCCAGGTGCGTGCCGCCTCGGGCGAGCTGATCCGCTTCGCCAAGGAACGCGGCACCGCGCTGGTGCTGGTCGGCCATGTCACCAAGGACGGCAGCATCGCCGGCCCGCGCGTGCTCGAGCACATGGTCGACACGGTGCTGGCGTTCGAGGGCGAGCGCAGCCACCAGTATCGCATCCTGCGCGCGGTGAAGAACCGCTTCGGCGGCACCGACGAGATCGGCGTGTTCGCGATGCAGACCGAGGGGCTGGAGGAAGTCTCCAATCCCTCGTCGCTGTTCCTCACCGCGCGCGACGAGAATGTGACCGGCACGGTGGTGTTCCCCGCGCTGGAGGGCACCCGGCCGGTGCTGATCGAGGTGCAGGCGCTCACCGTGCGGCTGGCGAGCGGAGCGACGCCGCGGCGCGCGGTGGTGGGCTGGGACGGCGGGCGGCTGGCGATGATCCTCGCGGTGCTGGAGGCGCGGTGCGGGCTCAGCTTCTCGACCTGCGAAGTCTATCTCAACATCGCCGGCGGCTACCGCGTGCAGGATCCGGCGGCGGACATGGCGGTGGCGGCCGCGCTCGTCTCGGCGCTGGCCGAGCGGCCGATCCCGGTGGACGCGGTGGTGTTCGGCGAGATCGCGCTGTCGGGCGAGGTGCGCCCGGTGGCGCATGGCGCGCTGCGCTGCCGCGAGGCGGCGAAGCTCGGCTTCGGCCGCGCGCTCGCCCCGGCCGTGCAGGCGAAGGACAAGGGCGGGCTGCAGCTGGCGGGGTTCAAGTCGCTGGGCCAGTTCGTCGATCATCTGCTGGGGCGCTGAGCGCGACTCCGTTATTTGCCAAGGGGTTGCAATCGCTTGCTGGGCTATGGAACATCGTGTCGCGAACAGATTGGCGGGGCGATCGATGCTGCGAGAATTGGCCGGCGAATGGGCACGCCCCGGGATGCTGGTGCCGACATCCTGCGCCGTGGCGCTGATGGCGGCGATTCTGTGGGCCGGCGCCGAGCCCGTCCGCACGCCGCCGCCCTCGCTCGTCTTCGAAGGGTTGCCGGTGAGCGGCAGCGCGGCGGATGCGCGGCGCGCCGGCTTCACCGAATGCGTCAAGATCGACGCGTTCCGCGCGCGCTGCCGCCGCAGCGGGCTGATGATGGCCGGCGAGGGCCCCTATGAAGCGGCCCTCGACCTGATCGGCAGCGACGGGCGCGGCGGCTTCGATCACCTGACCTTGTGGGCGAACGGGGGCCAGGAGGAAATCTACAAGCTGGTCGAGGCCCTGCAGCGCCGGGGCTGGATGCATTGCGAGACCGGCAACGAGCGCTGGGGCGACCAGGACATCTATACCCGCAAGGGCGTGCCGGTGCGCGTGTCGATGGACCTCAGCTATTACGGCAAGCGCCGGGCGCGGATCCTCCCCCCGTGGAACCAGCGGGAGCGAAGCTGCACGCCCTATCATTGATAGGGCTATCCTTTCCGGGGCTTACCCCCCACATTGCCGGAATGAAGCGAAGCACTGCCATTTCCATCGCCTCGGGCGTCGCGGTCGCCGCGATCGGCGGCCTCTTCCTCTATTCGCGCGCCACCCGCCCGCCGGTGATCAACAAGAAGGTGCCAGAGCCGGCAAGGCCGGTCGATCTCGCCCGGTATCTCGGCAAATGGTACGAGCTGGCGCGGCACGAGAACCGCTTCGAGAAGGGGCTGGACGCGGTGACCGCCGAGTACGCGCTGCTCGAGGACGGCAAGATCAGCGTGACCAACAGCGGCACGCTCGATTGGCCGGAGGGCGATCGCAGCGTCTCGGAGGGCAAGGCCGTCGTCGCCGACGAGACGACCAACGCCAAGCTCAAGGTCTCGTTCTTCGGCCCGCTCTACACCGGCGACTATTGGATCCTCGACCATGACGACGACTATGCCTGGTCGATCGTCGGCGAGCCGAGCGGGCGCTATCTGTGGGTGCTGTGCCGCGATGCCGTCCCCTCCTCGGCGCTGGCGCAGGCGATCATGAAGCGAGTCGAGGAACTCGGCTATGACCGCTGGGCGCTGCGGATCACGCGGCAGGGCTGATTCCCTCTCCCGTTTCCCATCCATCCTCCGCTATAGGCCGTCCCCGGGAGGGACGTGTTCCAATGACTTTGACCGGGCTCGACATCATCGTGCTGCTCGCGATCGGCGGCGCCGCCGTGCTGGGCTTCCTGCGCGGCTTCGTCACCGAAGTGCTGGCGCTGGTTGCGTGGCTGCTGATCGTGCTCGCGCTCAAGCTGTTCCACACCCCGCTCGCCGCCGCGCTGGCCGGATTGGTCGGCACCGAGCAGGGCGGGGCGGTGCTGGCCTTCGTGATCCTGACCGGCGTCACCTATTTCGGCGGGCGGCTGCTCGCCCGGGCGATCGGATCGCGCACCCGCGAGAGCTTCCTCGGCCCGGTCGACCGCGTGCTCGGCCTCGGCTTCGGTGCGCTCAAGGGCCTGATCCTGGTCAGCATCGGCTTCCTGCTGGTCGTGCTGCTGTTCGACACGGTGAGCGGTGGCCCGGCCAATCGCCCGCAATGGATCACCAAATCGACCACCTATCCGCTGCTCAACGCCACCAGCGCGAGCATCGCCGATTTCGTCGATCGCCGCCGCAAGGGCGAGCCCGTGTTCGGGGACGAGCCAGGCAATGGCGCTGCGGACAGGGGCAGGGCGAATTCCACCGATTAGGGGGGTCGCACTTCGTGCGCCGCTCCCCTAAGTCGGAAGCAGATGAACGCGCCGCTCTACAACACCGAAATCCTGCGCCTGGCGGCTTCCGTGCCGTTCGAGGCCCGGCTGGAAGGCGCGATGGCGTCTTGCGAGAAACGCTCCCCGGTTTGCGGGAGCCGCGTCACCATCGATGTGAACCTGGATGACGCGGGCCGCGTCGCCGCGATCGGCATGGTGGTGCGCGCCTGCGCGCTCGGCCAGGCATCGGCGGCGCTGATGGAGGCGCATGCCATCGGCCGCTCACCGGAAGAGCTGGAGGCGGCGCGCGACGATCTCGCCGCCTGGCTGGCCGGCACGCGCGGCACCCCGCCCGACTGGCCCGGGCTCGACCTGTTCACGCCGGCGCTTGAACATCGCGGCCGCCATGCGGCGATCCGGCTCGCTTTCGAAGCGGTGGCCGAGGCTGCCCAAGCCGCCGTTTCCCGGGCGCGCGGCTGATGGAGCACGCCAACGAGGCTTCGCTGCTCGGCGAATATGTGCCGCTGCTCGGCTTTGCGCTGGTCTTCGTGCTGGTGTTCCGCCGGTTCGGGCTGGGCGCTACGCTCGGCTATCTCGTCGCCGGCGCGATCGTGGGGCCGCAGGTGCTCGGGCTGGTCGGCGATGCCGAGAGCAAGATGGGCATCGCCGAGCTCGGCATCGCGCTGCTGCTCTTCCTCGTCGGCCTGGAGCTGAGCCCCGCGCGGCTGTGGCGCATGCGGCGCGACATCTTCGGGCTCGGCCTGCTCCAGGTGACGATCTGCGGCCTGGTGATCGCGGGCATGGTGTGGCTGGCGACGGGCAGCTCGATCGGCGCGGCGCTGGCGCTCGGCCTGCCGCTCGCGCTCTCCTCCACGGCGCAGGTGCTGCCGATGCTGCAATCGGCGGGGCGCCTGCGCACCCCGCTCGGCGAGCGCGCCTTCGCGATCCTGCTGTTCCAGGACCTGTCGATCGTCCCGCTGATCACCATCGTCGCTGCGCTATCGCGCAATCCGCAGCACCAGAGCAGCACGCCCGGCTGGCTGCTCGGCGTCTATACGGTGGTGGCGATCATCGGCCTGATCCTGGCCGGCCGCTACCTGCTGCGCCCGCTGTTCCGGCTGATCGGCAATCTCGGCGAGCGCGAGATGTTCATCTTCGCCGGGCTGTTCACCGTGATTGCCGCCGCGGCGATCATGGAGGCGCTGGGCCTATCCGCCGCGCTGGGCGCGTTCATCGCGGGCGTGATGCTGGCGGATTCGCCCTATCGCCACGAGCTGGAGGCGGATGTGGAGCCGTTCCGCTCGATCCTGCTCGGGCTGTTCTTCCTGGCCGTGGGCATGACGCTGAACCTGCATGCGATCGCCGAGCGGCCCTTCTTCGTCGTCGGCATGGCGCTGGCGCTGATCGCTGCCAAGGCCGCGCTGATCATGGGGCTGGGCCTGTTGTTCGGCGTGCCGCGGCGCCAGGCCTTCGCACTGGGCGTCCTGCTCAGCCAGGGCGGCGAGTTCGGCTTCGTGCTGTTCGCCCAGGCCCAGTCGGCGATGCTGATCGAGGGGGAGGCGGCGAGCATCTTCGGCGCGATCGTCACTCTGTCGATGGCCACCACGCCGTTCCTGATGATGGCGACCCGCAAGCTGCGGACCGAGCCGGCGCCGAGCGCGCAGGGCGTCGACACGCCGCAGCACGAAGGCGCCAATGCGGTGGTGGTCGGCTATGGCCGCTTCGGCCAGACGGTGGCGCAGATGCTGCTCGCGCAGGACATCCCGGTCACGCTGATCGACACCGATGTCGAGATGATCCAGACCGCCAGCGATTTCGGCATGAAGGTCTATTATGGCGACGGCCTGCGCATCGACCTGCTGCGCCAGGCCGGCGCGGCCGAGGCGGAGCTGGTGCTGTTCTGCAACGATGGCGACAGGATCGACACCGAGTTCCTCGAGGCCGTTCACCACGCCTTTCCCAAGGCGACGATCTTCGTGCGTGCCTATGACCGGCGCAGCGTGATCAAGATGAAGGGCGCGCCGGTGGGCGGCGTGGTGCGCGAAGTGCTGGAGAGCGCGGTGATGATGGCGCGCCAGGCGATGCAGGCGGTGGGCGTCGACCAGATGGAGATCGACAAGACCGAGGCGGAATATCGTCGCCGCGACAGCGCCCGGCTGGACGTGCAGCGCGAGACCGGCGACCTGCGGGCCGGGATCGACGGCATGATCACCCATGCGAGCAGGGCGGCGGCGATCGAGATCGATCTCGAGTCCTCGGGATGAAGGGGCGGCCCTTCCGCGCGCGGATGGGGTTCGCGCTGGCCGGCATCCGTGCCGGCTGGGCGCGCGAGGCGAGCTTTCGCAGCCAGGCGCGGCTCGCGGCGGCAGCCCTGCTGGCGCTGCTCGTGCTGCGGCCGGCGCCGATCTGGTGGGCGCTGGTTGCGCTCTGCTGCGCGATCGTGCTGGCATTGGAGCTGGTCAATTCGGCGATGGAGGCGGTGATCGACCTGCTCCATCCCGGCATCCACCCGTCGATCAAGGCGGCCAAGGACCTGCTGGCGGGCGCGGTGCTGGTGGCGAGCGTCGCGGCGCTCGCCGTGGCGGTGGCGATGGTGGCGGCGAGCGGGCCGCATTTCCTGGAGGAGATCGGGCTGTGAGGATCGTGGCGGTGCTGGCGGCGTTTTCGGGCGCGGTGGCGGTGGCGGCGGGAGCGTTCGGCGCGCATGGCGCGAGCGGCGCGCCGGCCGAGTGGCTCCGGACCGGCGGGCATTATCAGCTGGTCCACGCGGTGGCGGCGCTGGTCGCCGTCCGGATGGGCGCGCGCGTTCCGGCCTGGCTGTTCGTCGGCGGCGGCGCGCTGTTCGCGGGGACGCTCTACCTGATGGCGCTGGGTGGCCCCCGCTGGCTGGGCGCGGTGACGCCGCTGGGCGGCGCGGCGCTGATCGCAGGCTGGCTCTGCCTGGCGGTGGCGGCGTGGAAGCGGCCCGCCTGAACCCGAGCGATTTCATCCGGGCGCGGCTGCCCGTGCTGCCGGTGCCGGGCATTGCCGAGATCGTGCTGCACAAGGCCGTGCCGGCCAGCGGGCTCGGCCGGCTGGCGGCGGCGGACGGGGATTTCGGCTCGCCTTATTGGGCCTATTATTGGCTGGGCGGCCTGGCGCTGGCGCGGTTCGTGCTCGATCGGCCGGAAATCGTGGCCGGGCGGCGGGTGCTCGACCTGGGCTGCGGCTCGGGCCTGGTGGCGATCGCCGCGGCCAAGGCCGGCGCGGCCCAGGTGCTGGCGGTGGACGTCGATCCCTATGCGCTGGCGGCCGTGGCGCTGAACGCGGCGGCGAACGGCGTCGCGGTTGAGGGCGTGCACGCCAACCTGACCGATGGGCCGGTGCCCGAGACGGACCTGATCCTCGCCGGGGACCTGTTCTACGATCCGGAGCCGGCGGCGCGGGTCGAGCCCTTCCTTGCGCGCTGCCGGGCAGCCGGGGTGGCGGTGCTGGTGGGCGATCCCCGCCGCGCGCCGCTGCCGCTGGACCGGCTGCGGGCGCTGGCGGAATATCGGTTCGCCGAGACGGACAGCGGCGTGATGCGGGTGACGGAGGTGTTTGCTTTTCAATGACCGTCATCCCCGCGAAGGCGGGGGTGACGGCAAAAGGGTCAGTTGGCCCCGACGATCTTCGCCACGCCGGCGGCCGCATTCGGGTGATAGCCTGCCTTGGCGCTCTCATAGAAGCGCCGCGCGATCGGCTTGCCCCAGTCGCCCTGGGCCATCAGGTCCTTGTAGATCGGGTAGATCAGCAGGCCACGGCCCACCCGCTTCACGAATTCCTCGATCCCCGGCAGCGCGGGCTCGTAGCGGTTGGCGATCGCCAGCTCGGCCCAGGCCGAGCGGACATAGGCATTGTTCGAGGCGGACAGGCCGAGCGTCGCGTCGAGCTCGGCGAGGCGGGCCGGCGTCTGCTGGCGGGGAAGGCCGTTCAGGAAGCGCAGCCATTGCTGGGTCGCCCAGCCGGTGGGCCGCACCGCGCTCGCCGGCCCGCCCGCGTTGAACGCGGCGAGCTTCGCGTCCACGGCGGCGAGCGTCGCCGACGTCACGTGCACGGCATTGCCGGGCAGCCCCGGCTGATAGGCCCAGCGATCGAGCTCCAGCTTCGCCTCGAGCGCCTTGTCGCCCTTGATCAGATTGGCGCGCAGGTCCGCCAGGAAGCCGGCGGTGGTCTGCGGCTGGAAGGCGTGGCGATCGAAATAGGCGCGCAGATAGGCGTCCCACTTCGCCCGGCCCACCGCCGCCTCGATCGTGCGCAGGAAGGTGGAACCCTTGAAATAGTCGAGCTGGCCGAAGGTCGCGCCCGGATCGCCATGGAGGCGGGTGGTGGCGGCGTCGCTGCCGCCGGCATCCTTGATGTCGCGCTGCAGGCCGTCCCAGTCGAGATCGGCATACATGGCGGCGCGCTCCTTGCCGTAGACCGCCTCCATGATCCGGTTCTCGAAATAGGTGGTGAAGCCCTCGTTGAGCCAGCTGTCCGACCAGGTTGCGTTGGTGACGAGGTTGCCCGACCAGCTGTGCGCCAACTCGTGCGCGACGACATCGGTGTTCGAGCGGTCGCCGGTGATGATCGTCGGCGTCAGGAAAGTGAGGGTGGGGTTCTCCATGCCGCCATAGGGGAAGCTGGGCGGCAGCACGAGCATGTCGTAGCGGCCCCAGCGATAGGGGCCGTAGAGCGCCTGTGCCGCGTCGATCATCTTCTCGACATCGCCGACCTCGTGCGCCGCGGCATCGAGCATCGAAGGTTCGGTCCACACGCCCGAGCGCTTGCCGGTGGCCTTGAAGGCGAGGTCGCCCACCGCCATCGCGACGAGATAGGGCGGCACCGGCTTGTCCATCCGGAAGCGGAAGCTGCGCTTGCCGTCCGGCGCGGCCTGGCCCTTTTCGCCGTCGAGCCGGTCGCCGCTCATTACCGCGACGAAGCCGGCGGGCACGGTGAGCGTGGCCGACCAGGTCTGGCGGATGCCGGGGCTGTCCTGGGTGGGGATCCAGCTGCGGTTGTTGATCGGCTGGCCCTGGCTGAACAGATAGGGCTTGCGCTTGCCGGCGGTGAGCTCCGGGGCGAGCCACTGGAGCGCCGATGCGCCCGGCCGCGTCTTGTAGCGGATCAGGATCTGCTTGTTGCCCTCGAGCTGCACCGTCAGCGCCGAGCCCAGCTCCTTGTCGCGCGGGCCGACCGTGAAGGGGAGCGGCTTGCCCTTGGGGCAAGTGACCGAGATCATATCGAGATCGTCGATGTCCAGCACGATCTCCTTCGCGCCGGTGGCGGCGAGCACGTCGAGCGTCGCGACGCCGGACAGCGTCCTGCTCGCGAAATCGACGTCGAGGTTCAGATCGACATGCGTGACTCGCGCCACTTCGGGCACGGCATGGGTCCACGCATCCTTCGCTTCGGGCGTGGTCAGGATCGGGGCGGGCTTGCCGGTCTGGGCGGCGGCGGGCGCGGCGATCACGATCGCGGCGGCGAGAGCGGGGAGGATGCGCATGCCGATGTGCTAGGCGGATCGGGCGGGAACGGCAACCGATGCGCTGCTCCCCTCTCTTCCAGGCAGGACGTCACTGGTCGAGCATGTCGCGTACCTTCGCCGCCAGATCGGTATAGGTGAAGGGCTTGGGCAGCAGCTGCACGCCGGGATCGAGCCGGCCGTGATGGACGATCGCGTTGCGGGCATAGCCGGTGGTGAAGAGGATCTTGAGATCGGGCCGCTTCGCATGCGCCTCGGTGGCGAGGACCGCGCCGGTCATGCCGCCGGGCAGCACGACATCGGTGAACAGCAGGTCGATCGCTTCCCGCTCGGCATCGAGTGCGGCGAGCGCGGCGGGGCCGTCGCCCGCCTCGATCACGCGGTAGCCCAGTTCGCGCAGCACCTCGACCGTATAGGCGCGGACATTCTCGTCGTCCTCGCATACCAGGATCGTCTCGTCGACATTGCCCTGCGGCGCGGGAAGCACCGGAGCATGGGCCGCCGCGTTGCGGGCGGTGCCGTGGAAGCGGGGCAGGTAGATCTTCACGGTCGTGCCGTCTCCGCGCTCCGAATAGATGCGGACATGCCCGCCCGACTGCTTGATGAAGCCATAGACCATCGACAGGCCCAGGCCGGTGCCGCGCCCCACCTCCTTGGTGGTGAAGAAGGGCTCGAAGGCATGGGCAAGCGTTTCCTCGTCCATGCCGGTGCCGGTGTCGGACACGCAGATCAGCACATATTGCCCGGGCGTCACCTCGGCATCCAGCGCGGCATAATGGCTGTCGAGATGGGTGTTTGCGGTCTCGATCGTCAGCTTGCCGCCCTGCGGCATCGCGTCGCGTGCGTTGACGGCCAGGTTGAGCAGCGCGTTCTCGAGCTGGTTCGCATCCACTTCCACCGGCCAGATGCGCGCCGCCTGCACGACTTCCACCGCCACCATCTCTCCCAGGCTGCGGTGGAGCAGGTCCGACATGCCGGCGATCAGCCGGTTCGGATCGGTCCGCTCCGGCGCGAGCGGCTGGCGGCGCGAGAATGCCAGCAGGCGCTGGGTCAGCACGGCGGCGCGCTGCGCCCCGTTCATCGCCGCACCGGCGGCGCGCGCCAGCCTGGGCTGGTCGGGCGGCAGGTTGCGCTGGAGGATGTCGAGATTGCCCGTGACGATCTGGAGCAGATTGTTGAAATCATGCGCGACGCCGCCGGTCAGCTGGCCCACCGTCTCCATCTTCTGGGACTGGCGCAGCGCCGCCTGGGCCGCCTCGAGCGCATCCGCCGCCTGGCGCTCGGCGGTGATGTCGCGCGCCACGCAATAGAGCAGGTCACCCTCGGGCACCGCGGTCCAGCTGAACCAGCGATAGTCGCCGTCCTTGCCGCGGAAGCGGTTCTCGAAGCGCAGGGTGGTGGCGCCCTGCTGCAGCCCGGCCAGTTCCGCGCGGGTGCGCTTGCGGTCGTCGGGATGCTCCATCCATTCCGAGGTGCGGCCGACCAGCTCGTCGGCGTTCCAGCCGAGGATCTCGGTCCAGGCGGGGCTGACGTTGCGCCACACGCCGTGGCTGTCCGCGATCAGGAAGGGGTCGCGCGCCAGCGACCATAGCCGGTTGCGATCGGCGATCGCCTCGCGCGCGGCGAGCACGCGGGCCGTGGTCTCGCTGACGATGCAGAGCACGCCGCCCACCGTCCCGTCATCGTCGAACACGGGCGAATAGCTGATGTCGAAATAGGTGGTCTCGCCGCGTCCCTGGTCGCGCTCGATATAGAAGGGGCGGTCCTTGGCCCAGAAGGTCTCGCCGGTATCCCGCACACCCTGGAGCAGCGGGCCGAGATCGTCCCAGAGCTCGCCCCACCAGACCAGCGCCGACTGGCCGAGCGCGCGCGGGTGCTTGTCGCCGATCGTCGGCGCATAGGCCTCGTTGTAGAGCGCGCAGAATTCGGGGCCCCAGAACATCACGATCTCGGCGCGCGCGGGCAGCATCATGCGAAGCGAGGCGAGGAGCGCGTTCGACCAGCCGGCAGCGGGCCCCAGCGGCGATTCGTCGCCGATCGCGGCCGTCAGCCGGCCCAATTCTCCAAAGGCTGCAAGCGAGGTGGCTGGAGAGATCGCGGTGGCCATCCGTCCCCCGGAGAGTGTCTGTTTCGTTGCGCGGACGAAATCGCCGCCCGCCGCCAAGTCAACGCGGCAGGCGCCATTCGGCTCCCGAAAAGCTGGGGATGATGCGCCGGAAAAGCCGGGGATGATTCAATGCGCGAAAGCGGCGAGGGCGGTGCGATAGCTGCGGCCGAGCGGAACGATGGCGCCGCAGTTGAGCTGGACGGCGAGCCGCCCGCCCGCCTCGCGATAGATTTGCGAGACATGGCTGCGGTTCACCACCACCTGGCGATGCACGCGGACGAAGCCGAGCTCCGCGAAGCGCCCGGCCAGCTCGGAAAGCGGCGCGCGCACCAGGTGCACCCGGCCATGCGCGAGGATCTCGCTATAGTTCCCCGCCGAGCGGATCTGCGCCACGTCGCAGGCGCGCACGCGCAGGAAGGGCGCCTCGGGCAGGCTCAGCCATTGCTCGGCGCTTGGCTGGACGGGCAGCATCGGCGGCAGCGGCTCGGCGAACGGCGGGTCCGCCTCCCGCCGATCATGTCCATTGGCGAGGTGGCGCCTCCAGGCCATCAGCGACAGCCACGCCGTCGAGCCCAGCGCGATCGCGCGCGGCAGGAAATTGTCGACGGGCACCGGCGGCGGCCCGTTGGGCCCGCAGAGCTGATAGGGGGAAATGGCCATCGCGAAGCGCGACGCGGCCAGTTCCGTGAGCATCACCGGCACGAAGGCGAATGCGCCGAGCAGCAGGGGCGACGAGCGCTTCGGCGCCTGCAATATCTCCTGCATCGGCTTGCGGCTGGCCCAGGCGATGGTGAGCATCGCTCCCCAGACCAGCAGCCGTGCCAGCCGTGCCTCGTCCGGATGCTCGGCGGCGAAGCTGCCCGTGTTCGCTTCCAGCCCGCCTATCCCATAGCCGAGGAGGAAGGCGAACAGCGCGAACGCCGTCGCCGCGCTCAACGGGATTCTGAGGTCCCAGATCGACTCGCGCGCCGTCATCTCCATGCACGCACGATAGCTCGCGAACGCGCGCGCGCGAACTGCCGTTCGTCACGCCCGCGATCCATTCGTCCCAGCCGGCTCCACGCGCCGCCGCCGGGCCGGTCAATCGGGCCGGAGTTGGAAGAGGGTTCCCGTCATGCGTCATTCGATAATCTGCCTGCCGTTTCTCATGGTGCCCGCCGTCCATGCGCAGACCGTGCGGGCGCCGCAGCCGCCGGCGAACGGCGACGTGGTCAGCGCCGCCGACGATGCGTTCGGCCGGCGGATCGGGATCGAGGAAGTGGGGCTCTATTCGGAGAGCGAGGTGCGCGGGTTCGACCTGCAGGCCGCCGGCAACTACCGGATCGAGGACCATTATTACGTTCGCGTCTCCGGCATGCTCCAGCCGCTGAACGGCGGCACCGCGATCCGGGTCGGCGCCAATGGCTTGCGGACCGATTTCGCGGCCCCCTCCGGCGTGGTGCAATATACGATGCCCGGCGCCGCCGCCGGTGCGCGCGCCTCGATCGAGGCTGGCTGGTGGGGCGGCTCGGGGCCGGTCGCGATGCTGCGTGGCTCGGCGGGCACGGCCGATGGGCGCTGGTCGATCGCGGGCGGCCTTCAGCTCACGCCCGCCCAGCAATATACCGACGGCACGACCGGCGACTTCACTGCCATCGGCCTCGTTCCGCGCTGGTCGCCGGCGCCCGGCGTGCGGATCACCGGCGTGTGGAGCCGCAACTGGTTCCCGCGCGAAGGCGATACCTATTATGCCAATCCGGCCGCCGCGCCGCGCGAAGTGAAGCGCTGGACCAATCGCACCCAGAGCTGGATGGACGGGCGCAACGAATCGGACCTGATCGGCGCCTTTGCCGATGTGGATGCGGGCAAGGGCTGGCGGTTCGGCGCCTCGCTCTTCTACAATGCACTGCCCTATGACCATAGCGCCTACAGCGTGCTGCGCTTCACCGGCAATGGCCGCGAGGCGGTGGCGAGCGGGCTGCTGTTCGGCACCGAGACGCGCCACACGGTCTCGGCCGAGGTGACCGCGGCCAAGCAGTTCGCCACCGGCAATCTCACGCACCGCATCATCGCCATGGCCCGGCGGCGGGATTCGATGGTGGAGAGCGATCCCGGCGTCCCCTTCGCGCTCGGCACCTTCGCCGATGTGAACAAGCCGCCCAGGATCGCCCGGCCCATGGTGGCGCTCGGCACGCTCCGGAAGCGCGACGATGTCGGGCAATGGACGGGTGGGCTCGGCTATCGCCTGTCGATCGGCACGCTGGCCGAGCTGCGCCTCGATGCGCAGCGCGTGGAATATGCCAAGCGCGTCCGGGGGCTCGACGGCACGGTGACCGAGCAGACGACGCGGCCCTGGCTCTATGGCGGGGCGTTGTCGGTGGGGATCACCTCACGGCTCACCGGCTTTGCCAGCTATGCGCGCGGGCTGGAGGAGGCCGGCGTCGCGCCGGCCAATGCCAGCAATCGCGGCGCAGTCCTCCCCGCCGCCATCTCGCGCCAGGCCGAGCTGGGCGTGAAATACGGCTTTGCCGGCGGGCCGACGCTGATCGCCGGCCTGTTCGACCTGTCCAAGCCGACGCCGGGGATCGATGCCACGGGCGCGTTCGATTTCGTCGGCACGGTGCGGCATCGCGGCGTCGAGCTGTCGCTGGCCGGGCCGATCACCTCGCGGCTGAACGCGGTGCTGGGCGCGACCTGGCTCGATGCCAGGATCGACGGCGAGCTGGTGGATCGCGGCGTGATCGGTGTCCGCCCGATCGGCCGGCCGCGTGTGACTGCGCTCGCCAATCTCACCTGGCGGGTGCCCGGCGTGGAGGGGCTGACGGTGGATGGCGGCGTGAACATCCGCGGCGCGCGCTATGCCGATCGCGAGAACAGCGTCGCGCTGCCCGGCTATGCGCTGTTCAACCTGGGGCTCCGCCAGGCCTTCGCGATCGGCGGCCATCCGGTGACGCTGCGCGCCCGCGTGACCAACCTTACCGATCGCTTCGCCTGGACCCCGGCCAGCTCGGGGCTGATCACGCCGATCGCCCCGCGCACGCTGACCCTGACGCTGACGAGCGAGCTTTAGCGCGGCTGGGCATCCAGGAACGCCGCCACCTCGCCAAGGTCGACATTCCTGTCGAGGTACGTCCGCCCGATCCCGCGCGCGAGCAGGAAGGGCAGGGTGCCGGCGCTCATCTTCTTGTCGTGGAGCATGTGCTCCACGAGCCGCGCACCGGAGGCGGTGATCCCCGCCGCCTTCAGCCCATCCGGCAGGCCGACCGCGGCCAGGTGCGCGGCAACCCTTTCGGCGTCCTGGCCGGGGCAGATTCCCCTGGCGGCCGAGAAGCCGAAGGCGAGCGCCATGCCTGCCGCCACGCCCTCGCCGTGCAGCAGCCGGTCGGAGAAGCCGGCCTCGGCCTCGAGCGCATGGCCGAACGTGTGGCCCAGGTTGAGCAGCGCGCGCATGCCGCTGGTCTCGCGCTCGTCGGCCGCGACGATCCGCGCCTTGGCCGCCACCGAATGGGCGATGGCATGCGCGCGCGCCGCCGGGTCGCCCGCCAGCAGCGCGGCGGCATTGGCCTCGCACCATTCGAAGAAGGCGAAATCGTCGATCAGTCCGTATTTCACGACTTCGGCATAGCCGGCGCGCAGGTCGCGGGCCGGCAGCGTGTCGAGCACCTGCGGGTCGATCAGCACCATGGCCGGCTGGTGGAAGGTGCCGACCAGGTTCTTGCCGGCGCGCGTGTTGATCGCGGTCTTGCCGCCCACCGAGCTGTCGACCTGGGCGAGCAGGGTGGTGGGGATCTGGACGAAGCCGCAGCCGCGCTTGAGGATCGAGGTGGCGAAGCCGACCAGGTCGCCGATCACGCCGCCGCCGAGCGCAATGACATGATCGCCGCGCTCCACGCCCAGCGCGAGCAGCCGGTCGAGCAGCGCCTCCAGCTGACCCCAGCTCTTGGTGCCTTCGCCGGGCGGCAGGACGATCGCCTCGCTCGTGCCCAGGCCCGCCTGCAGCGTGGCGAGATGCGGGAGGACATGCGCGTCGGTGACGATGATCCGGCGCCGGCCATTGTCGAACGGAGCGAGCGCATCTCCGGCGCGGGCGAGGAGCCCCGCCTCGATGCGGATGTCATAGCTGCGGTCGCCGAGCGCGACGGGGACGATTGTCACGGATTGAGGGCCTTCAGGATCGCGTCGACGGTGGTGTCGTGCGGCGCTGCTATGCTGGGCACCCGGATCGGCGCAAGCGCGTAATAGGGATTGCGGATCGCCGCGAGCTCGGTGAGCACCGCCTGGGGATCGCGGCCGCGCAGCAGCGGGCGCGTGTCGCGCCGCCGCACCCGGTCCGCCAGCACCGCCGGTTCGGCGTCGAGCCACACCGCGATCGCATGCTCGAGAATCAGCGCGCGGGTGCTCTCGTTCATGAATGCGCCGCCGCCCGTGGCGATGACCTTGGGCGCACCATCGACCAGCCGGGCGATCACCCGGCGCTCCCCGTCGCGGAAATGCGCCTCGCCGAAACGCGCGAAGATGTCGGCCACGGTCATGCCGGCGGCGGCCTCGATCTCGTGGTCGGCGTCGACGAAGGGCAGGCGCATGCGCTGCGCCAGGCGCCGGCCGACCGTGGTCTTGCCCGCACCCATGAGGCCGATCAGGACGATGGCCTTGCCCGTCCACGCGGTATTCGCTGCCTGCGTTTGTAACATGTTCGGAAGGGCTATACAGCGAGGGCGGGTCTCGGGCAAAAGGCCCGCGAAGTCACAATTTCCGGACCCTTTTTCATGTCCCGCTTGATCGTTGCGCTGATCGTCATTCTCGTCGTCCTGGTCGGCGGCCTCTTCTTCCTCGCAGGCCGCGAGACGAAGAAGGAGCCGGTGCGCATGGAGAAGGTGGTCCCGCTTGACAATCTCGCGAATTAAGCGCCGCCACATCGCCTTCGGGACGCTGTTGCTGGCCGGCGCGGCGGTGCCCGCGCTGGGGCAGCAGGACAAGCCCGAATCGCTGCTGCCGCCGGGCTTTGACGAGCCGGCGCCCACTCCGGCGCCGCGTCCCGCCCCCGCACCGGCCGCGACGGGCCCCGCCGCGACGCCCCCCGGCGCGCCCGGCAGCGCGCCGATCCCGAGCGTGCCCACGCTCGGCGGCGACGCCGCGCTCTCCAATGCCAGCGCGGTCGAGGATGTGACGGCGACCGGCCCGGTCGACCTGTCGCGCTATGAGCTGCCCGAGTTCGCGAAACATTCGCTGAACCGCGTCGGCGTGCTTGCCGCGGGCAACACGCCGTTTCCCGCCAGGGGCTTCGGCAATGCCGATGGCCGTACCCTGGCGGTGCTGATGCAGCGGCTGCGCGCGCCGGTGGCGTCGCGCTGGGCGTCGATCGCGCTCCGCCGCGCGCTGATGTCGCCGCTCGACACGCCGCGCCATGCCAATGGCGCCGATTTCGCCGCCGAGCGCGCCTGGCTGCTGCTGCGCATGGGCGAGGCCAATGCCGCCCGCGCGGTGGTGAACGATGTCGATGGCGACAATTACACGACACGCCTGCTCCAGGTGGCGATGCAGGTCTCGCTCGCCACCGCCGATCCGGGCGGCATCTGCCCGATCGCCGAGCGCGGCAACCAATATATCCAGCAGCGCGGCTGGGCGCTCGCCCGGGCGATGTGCGCCGGGCTCTCCGGCAAGCCCAACGAGGCCGGCCAGCTGCTCGACGAGGCGCGCGGCGGCACGCCGGTCAGCGATATCGACAATCTGCTGGCCGAGAAGGTGCTCGGCACCGGCGCGCAGGGGCGCCGCGCGGTCACGCTCGAATGGGGCGGCATCACCCGGCTGACGGCCTGGCGCTGGGGCCTCGCCACCGCGACCGGCCAGGAGGTCCCCGCCTCGCTCTACGCCACCGCCGGCCCGCAGGTCCGCTATTGGCAGGCGCTCGCCCCGCAGCTCTCGCCCCGCCAGCGCGCCGCCGCCGCCGAGCTGGCCGCCACCGCCGGCGTCTTTTCCAGCGCCGGCCTTGTCGACCTCTACAGCGAGATCGCCGAGGGCGACGATGCCAACACCACCGAGGGCGGCGTCGCCCGCGATCTGCGCGTCGCCTATACCGACGGCGATGTCGGGGACCGGATCAAGGCGATTCGCACGCTCTGGGCCGAGGCGAGCACGCCGCGCACCCAATATGCCCGGCTGATCCTCACCGCGCGCGCGGCTTCCTGGATCCCGGCCGATGCCAAGGTGGAGGAGCCGGAGAAGCTGATCGCCTCGATGCTCTCCGCCGGCTATGAATCGAAGGCGATGGAATGGCGCCAGGTGGTGCCGCGCGGCAGCATCGCCTGGGGCCTGCTCGCGCTCGGGGATCCCGGCGCGCAGGGCCCGGTCGCCTATGGCGATTTCGATGCGTTCAAGGATGCCGCCGGCCAGCGCCGCGCCCAGCTGGCCTTTGCCGGCCTGGCCGGCCTCGGCCGCTTCGAGAGCAGCGACGCGCGCCGCGGCGCCCAGGCGCTCGAGGTGCAGATCGGCGCGCAGAACGCCTGGACCCGCGCGATCGACGCCGCCGGCCGGCGCGGCGATTCGGCGATGGTGGCGCTGCTCGCCGCGGTCGGCATGCAGTCGCGCGTCTGGGACAATGTGACTCCCGAGGCGCTGTTCCACATCGTTGCGGCGATGCGCGCCGCGGGGATGGCCAGCTATGCGCGGATGATCGCCGTGGAGGCGGTCACGCGATCGGCTTGAGCGTCTCCGAAGACCGGGCGCTGATCGGGCGCTTCCTCGAGATGATGCGGGCGGAGGCGGGCGCCGCCGCCAATACCATCGCCGCTTATGGCACCGATCTGCGGCTCGCCTCCGAATTTCTCGGCGGCGGGCTGGGCGAGGCCGGGCGGCCGGAGCTGGAGCGGCTCGGCGCCGAGTGGCAGCCGCTCTCGCGCGCCACCGTTGCCCGCAAATCGGCGGCGCTGCGCCGTTTCTATG
This sequence comes from Sphingomonas sp. NPDC092440, assembly GCF_044754985.1. Classification (NCBI taxonomy): domain Bacteria; kingdom Pseudomonadati; phylum Pseudomonadota; class Alphaproteobacteria; order Sphingomonadales; family Sphingomonadaceae; genus Sphingomonas; species Sphingomonas sp. NPDC092440. The sequence continues at coordinate 83,523 of NZ_JBIVQA010000003.1, forward strand.
CATTCCTCGCCGATGAGAAGCTGCGCGCGGACGATCCCTCGGCCGCGCTGCCGCGCCCCGGCACCGCGCGCGCATTGCCCAAGGTGCTCGGCGTCGGGGACGTCGACCGGATGTTCGCCGCCATCGATGCGCGCATCGCCCGGGTGCCGCCGGATCCGAACGACCTGCGGCTGCTGGCGCTGGTCGAGCTGCTCTATGGCTCGGGCCTGCGCGCCACCGAGCTGGTGTCGCTGCCGCGCAACGCCGTGTCGCCCGATCGGCCCTATCTGATCCTGAAGGGCAAGGGCGGGCGGGAGCGGCTGGTGCCGATCTCGGACCGCGCCCGTGCCGCCGTCGCGGCGTGGCGCGGGCATGTCACGGCGGACCGGCCTTTCCTCTTTCCCTCGGGCAAGGGGCATCTCTCGCGCATCCGGCTCTACCAGCTCGTCCGCGCGCTGGCTGGAGAGGCGGGCATCCCGCCCGATCGCGTGAGCCCCCATGTGCTCCGCCATGCCTTCGCCACCCATCTGCTGGAGGGCGGGGCCGATCTGCGCGCGCTGCAGGCGATGCTCGGCCATGCCGATATCGCGACGACCGAGATCTACACCCATGTCGACAGTCGCCGGCTGGTCGAGCTGGTCAACCAACGGCATCCCCTGGGCGAAGCGCTGGGGAAGCGCGGCTAGCCGCCAGGTTGAGAGCCCAAGCAAGTATTTGATTTTCTGGCGTCATCCCGGCCTTGAGCGACGAAAGAAGAATATGGGTCCTCAACCTAACCGCCATCCCGGCCTTGTGCCGGATGACGGTTGGAGCGGTTTCCGCGCCTCACAACGGGATCGCCGGACCCACCCGCTCGTTGACGTAGCTCCGTGCCAAGGTTAGCCCGCGCAGCGATGACCACTTTCCTCGACTTCGAGAAGCCGATCGCCGAGCTTCAGACCCGCATCGACGAGCTGCGCCAGACCGCGGAGGGCGGCGCCGTCGATATCGATGCGGAGATCGCCCCGCTCCAGGCCAAGGCCGAGAAGCTCCTCCGGGATACCTATGCCAGGCTCACGCCCTGGCAGAAGACCCAGGTTGCCCGCCATCCCGAGCGCCCGCACTTCAAGCATTATGTCGCCGGGCTGATCGAGGAGTTCATGCCGCTGGGCGGCGACCGCGCCTTTGCCGACGACAATGCGATCCAGGGCGGCCTGGGCCGGTTCCGCGGGCGCAGGGTGATGGTGATCGGCCACGAGAAGGGCGACGACACCGCGAGCCGGCTCAAGCATAATTTCGGCATGGGCAAGCCCGAGGGCTATCGCAAGGCCATCCGCCTGATGGCGCTTGCCAACAAGTTCCATCTGCCGGTGATCACCCTGGTCGACACTTCGGGCGCCTTTCCCGGCGTGCAGGCCGAGGAGCGCGGCCAGGCCGAGGCGATCGCGCGCTCGACCGAGGCCTGCCTCAATCTCGGCGTGCCGCTGGTTGCGTCGATCCTCGGCGAGGGCGGCTCGGGCGGGGCGATCGCGCTTGCCGCGGGCAACACCGTGCTGATGATGGAGCACGCAGTCTATTCAGTGATCTCGCCCGAGGGCTGCGCCTCGATCCTGTGGCGCACCGCCGACAAGGCGGCGGAGGCGGCGGAGGCGATGAAGGTCACCGCACAGCACCTGAAGGAGCTGAAGGTGATCGACCGGATCGTCAGCGAGCCGCTGGGCGGCGCGCATCGCGAGCCCGGTGCGGCGATCCATGCGCTGGGGGATGCGATCGAGGAATCGCTGCGCAAGCTCGACGGCATGTCGCCCGAGAGCCTGCGCCAGGCGCGTCGCGCCAAGTTCCTGGCGATGGGCCGGATCTGACGCTAGCGGATCGGGGCGATATGCTCGGCGGCGGCCATGCTCGCCCCGATCATGCCCAGGCCCTGGACGACCGCGAGCACCGCGCAAAGCGCGAGGAACGCGACCACCGCGAGCTCGATCCGCGTCACCGCCTTTTTGGAGGAAAGCTGCTTCATTCCTTCCTTATAGGGGAGTCGGCTGTACGCCGGGTGAAGCGGCCCGTTCGCCGGGGTTCAGGAAAACTACCGGGGTGTGCGCGAAGGCAGCGGCCTCGAACCCGTCAGGGTTCGCAAGCGCGAGCGCGCGCCCGAGCGCATGCGAGGCTCTTCCGGCAAGAAAAAGGGCGGCGGAACCAAGGTCCCGCCGCCCGTTCTCGTTCGTTTCGTCGGAAGGCTTACGAGACCTTCATGCTCGCCGAAACGTTGGTGAAGGTCGACTTCAGCGAGTTGCCGAGGCCCTGCATCGCGGCAATCGCGGCGACGGCGATCAGAGCGGCGATCAGGCCGTACTCGATGGCGGTCGCGCCCTTCGAATTCTTCAGGAAGTTGCGGATCTTCTGCATAACCGGTCTCCAGTGTTCAAGGATTGCTTCATTCACCCGGCCTCACCGGAGACTCCGGTTCGGCAGCTCGAAACTACGGTTGGGAAGTAAAGAAACGGCTAAGAGCGAGTGTTACGGCATCGTAACCAGAATCAGGACTGGGTGGCCGCCTGCACCTTGTTGGTGACGTTGCTCCACATGTCCGTGGTGGTGTTGGCGACGCTCATCAGGCTGGCCATCATTGCAATGACGATGAGCGCGAGGATGAAGCCATATTCCACTGCGGTCGCGGCGCGGCGGTCGTGCATCACATCGCGGATCGCTCGTACAAGGGCTCGCATTGTGGGCGCTTCTTCTCCAATGATGGCAACAATCTAGCCGAAGAGGCTTAACGAAAAGCTGATGATTGCTTCTGACATGTTGCTCGTCGTGGCGGCTGCCCTGATCGATGATCGCGGCCGCGTGCTCCTCCAGCAGCGCCCGCCGGGCAAGCCGATGGCCGGACTCTGGGAGTTTCCGGGCGGCAAGATCGAGCCGGGCGAGCGCCCCGAAGCGGCGCTGGCGCGCGAGCTGCACGAGGAACTGGGGATCTCGCTCGACCCGTCCGGCCTGAAGCCGCTCGCCTTCGCCAGCGAGCCGCTGGAAGGGCGGCACCTGCTGTTGCTGCTCTATACGCTGCGGGTATGGGCGGGGGAGCCGGTCGCGCACCATGCGACGGCGCTGCGCTGGACGACCCCGGCAGAGATGCGGGAGTTGCCGATGCCGCCGGCGGACGTGCCGCTGGTGGCGGCGCTGGCGGGGGTGTCTGAGGATTGGCGGCCGGGGCTGGAGAGGCCTTGTTGAACTGTAGGATTCTGTATGTTCTCTAAATGTTCCTTTGGCGGATCGTGTCGGGACAGGAGAAACATATGGCGTATGTCACAGTAGAGGAATTGGTCGCATCGAATGGTGCTGCTCAAATCGGTTTTGAACAGCATGGCTTGTCTGCCGTCCCGACCCAGGTGCAGCAGGAGTTGCGCTTCACTATCCGGCCCGAGCAGTTTGGCGCGCAGGGTGACGGGTTCACCGACGATGCATCCGCGATCAACGCGGCCATTGCGGCGGCGAATGCGGCCGGCGGCGGCGTGGTGGCGCTCGATGCACGGAATTACGCGATAGGGTCCCCGATCCTTCTCCAATCGAAGGTGGCTCTGATCGGGAAGGGCATGCGCAAGACGACGATAACCCAGATTGGAACCGTTGCTGCTTGGGACGATATGGCCGGGGCCGGCGGAATCGTCACAACGCTGAGCGGCGGCGAATATGAAAATGTGCGCATTGCCGGAATGACGGTGCAGGGCATCTATTCCACGCCGATCGCGGATGGCGCGAGCCACTATGCGAAGAACGGCATTTCCTTGATAAACATCTGGAACTCTTCGGTAGAGGATTGTCTGGTTTCCGATACCGCCACGGGAATCGTCATGGCCGGCACGGTGGCCGGTATTGCGGACTACAACAATCTCATCGCGCGCTGCGTTACCTATAACGCGCGGTCGTGGAACGCGGCGGGGAATTCGGGCGCTCCGCGCGGTATTACGATGGCAACCGATCGTTCGACGGTTCGAGACACGATCTCTGACAATTGTTTCACCAGCTATTACGTCGCGACCGACTATGGCACCTATGAGAATTGCCGTGCTTCACGCTGGAGCGATGACGGTTTCTACGTAAACGCCAATTATTGCGAATTCACGGATTGCTTCGCGATCGGTGCCGCTAGCCGCGCCGAATCCTCGGGCAGCGGTTTTGCGGTGAATCCGAGCACGGGCCACCGATTCAAGGGCTGCGTGGCGATCCATTGCTCGAATGCCGGCATGCGCTTTCGTCACGCTGGCGTGGCAGCGCCCAGCGGAAACCAAGTGATCGGCTGCCTGTTCAAGGACTGCGGCTATGGTTTTCTCGACGATCTGACGAGCGTGCAGCCCTATCCCCAGGCCGTTTCTCGCAACAACAGCTTCATCGGGAACATGGCGGATGGCTGCCAGTTGAATGGGTTCATGTTCGTGCGGCAGCAGGCCGGCGTGATCAGCGGCAATATCGCGATAGCCAACAATCAAGCTGGGGTGACGATTTCCAATCGGGGCGGGATAGCGCTCGCGGAATATTGCCGGGATAATGTGGTTCAGGGTAATATCTGCGACGATATTCAGGGGACGAAGACTCAGGCTTTCGGTCTCTACAGCTATCCTTCGTCCGTTACCGGTGCTTTGCTGGAGAATACAGGCAACCGGATCGAGCATCGATCGATCTACGGCGTCGATATCTATTTCCCGTCGATGCAGGCCGGGACTGCAAGCGCAACGATCGCAAGTGCGGCCCGAAATGTCGTCGGGACCGTGGCTTTCCCCTTGGGCTTCGAGAACGCGCCGGTCGTCATCGCCGGCTTGCAAAACGGAAATGCGCTTGCCGATGGCGAGCGGCCCGTGTCGGTGAGCGTGTACAACGTTACCGCCACAGGATTCTCCTTCTCGATCGATGCTGTCGCGGCCGTGGCAGCGAACCGAACGCTGAACATCGGCTGGCAGGCGTCGGTGCGATGATGCACGTCTGAAGGACCGAGTCCGGCGTCCGATGGCGCCGGACTCACCTTCCTGCGGAGGCAGTATCTCAGCCCTGCTGCTTCACGCGCAGCGCTTCCGCCAGGCTCGTCGTCGCGCTGCCGCGCCGCGCCGGCCTGGGCTGCGATTCGTCCGGGGCCCAGCCGGTCAGGTAGACGATCTCGAAACGCTCCGCCGTCTTGCCGTCCGGATCGGCGCGTTCCGCAAAGGCCTCTGCGGCCCGGGCCAGCGTGTTGCGAGTGAGGGGCGGCGTGCCGGGCAGCAGGTTGGTCGCCGCCATGCCGCGCAGGTCGCGGAGCAGCGAGACCATGCTGCCATAGCGCACCGTCAGCGTCTCGACGTCCGCCACCGGCAGCGCGAAGCCGGCGCGGGTGAGCAGGTCACCGGCTGCGCGCACGTCGATCTGCGGGTGGAAGCGGGCGACCGGCCGTTCCGCCTCGGCCCTGAGGAAGGCGCCGCGCAGGGTCGCCAGCGTGCCCGCGCCCAGGAACGCGCCCAGGAACAGCCCGTCGGGCCGCAGCGCCCGGCGCGCCAGGGCGAGCGCGCCCGGCACGTCGTTGATCTGGTCGAGCACGCCCGCGCTTACCACCAGGTCGAAGCTGGCCTCGGGAAAGGGGTGGCGATCCTCGTCGGCATGGATGCCGCCGGTCATCGCCGCGAAGCCGGCGCCGGCATCGATCCGGGTGATGCGCGCGCCCGGCAGGTCGAAGCCGCCGCCGAAGCTGCCCAGGTCGAGCACGTCGCCGAACGGGCGCCTCACCGCCGCCAGCCGGTCCTGAATCCCCTCGAGCATGTGCTCGCGCACGAACCCCTCGTAGCGGCGGGCGGCGCGGTCGCGGCGCTTGCGGCGCAGGGCGCGATCGAAGATCTCGGCGGAATCGCTGGGTCCGTTATGGGGCATGGCGCGCTTGTGCGCCGCCGCGCCGCCGGGGACAAGGCGGGCATGGCCCGGTTCGGCGACTATTGCGCATCCCTGCGCCGCATCGCGGATCTCGCGCTGCCGCCGCGTTGCCCGGGCTGCGGCACGATAACGCCGGCGGACCATCGCTTCTGCGCCACTTGCTGGACCAGCCTGCATTTCCTCGGTCCGCCCTGGTGCGCGGCCTGCCATGTGCCTTTCGATCACGACCGGGGTGAGGGCGCGCGTTGCGCCGCCTGCATCGCCGAGCCGCCGCCGCATGACGGGATCCGCGCCGCGGTCGCCTATGGCGAGGTGGCGCGGGCGATCGCGCTCAAGCTCAAATATTCGGGACGGCTCGCCTGCGCCGCCACCATGGCGCGCGCCATGGCCCGGCTGATGCCTGACGAAGCCGAGCTGATCGTGCCGGTGCCGCTCCATCGCTGGCGGCTCTGGTCGCGCGGCTACAACCAGGCCGGGTTGATCGCCGCTTCGCTCGCGCGCGCCCATGGCCTGCCCGCCGCGCCCGATCTGCTGCGCCGGGTAAAGGCCACGCCGGTGCTGCGCGGCCTGGGTCCCCGCGCCCGCGCCAGGGCGGTCGCCGGCGCCTTCGCGCTCGCGCCGGATGCCGGCGCGCGCCTTGCCGGCAGGACGGTGGTGCTGGTCGACGACGTCCATACCAGCGGCGCCACCGCCAATGCCTGTGTGCGGGCGCTCAAGCGCGGCGGCGCGGCGCGCGTGATCCTTCTGTGCTGGGCGCGCGTTCTGGTGGAAGGCGAGGGCGCGGATTGACAAGCGCCCGGCACGACCACAGGTGTATGCCGCAATGCCCAAGATCGAAATCTACACCAAGGCGTTCTGCCCCTATTGCTACCGCGCCAAGGCGCTGCTCGACGGCAAGCACGCGGAATATGAGGAGATCGACATCTCGATGGGCGGCCCACGCCGTGCCGAAATGATCGACCGCGCCCATGGGCGCACCACCGTCCCGCAGATCTTCATCGCCGGCGCGCATATCGGCGGGTCCGACGACCTGGCGGCGCTCGATGCGCGCGGCGGCCTCGATCCGCTGCTCGCCGCCTGACGGGATCGGGCGGCCGTGATCGTCTTCGACCTCAAATGCGGGGCCGGCCATGTCTTCGAGGCCTGGTTCGGGTCGAGCGCGGCCTATGAAGGCCAGCGCGCCGCCGGGCTGGTCGCCTGCCCGATATGCGGCAGCGCGGAGGTGGCCAAGGCGGTGATGGCGCCCAATGTCGGCGCCAAGGGCAATCAGGCGCCGATGCCCGTGCCGGCATCCGCCCCGGCCGGCCGGGGCGAGCCGGCGCTCCCGCCCGAAATGCTCAAGGCCGCCATGGCCGCGCTGGCGGGCGCGCAGGCGAAGCTGCTCGAGGGCTCGCAATGGGTCGGCACCGCCTTTGCCGACCAGGCGCGCGCCATGCATCTGGGCGAGGCGCCCGCCGCGCCGATCCACGGTCAGACGAGCGTGGCCGAGGCGAAGGCGCTGATCGACGAAGGCGTTCCCGTCGCGCCGCTGCCGCTGCCGGTGGTGCCGCCCGAGGCCTGCAATTGACCGGCCGCGCCCGGCCCGATACGACGCGCCTCCGAAACCCATTTGTGCCCCGGTAGCTCAGCAGGACAGAGCAACGGTTTCCTAAACCGCAGGTCGGGAGTTCGAGTCTCTCCCGGGGCACCATCTTTGTTTGCCTCAAGCGCCGGCGCGGGCATCCGCCCGCTTGGCTAGGCGCCTCTAGGTCAAACATGAAGGAGATGGAAATGGCCTCGATCAGTCAAACCGTAGACGCGCTCGCGACGATTGCGATCGAAACGATCAGCGAGCAGGAGCCCGCAAACCTGTATCTGCGCGGGAAGGTACAGCCGATCGAGGCCATGAGCGTCAGCTGGCACGACGACGAAGCCAGCCGGGTTCTTGTGGCGGTGTTGACCAGCAACCAGACCGCCTATTTCGGTGCGGCGGACCTCATCGCGATCGAGACCCCTACCGTTTAACCGGACTGGAGTGCTCCAAAAGCAAGTGTCAAAGACTCCGGAAGCAAATGTCACGCTTCATCCTCGCATCGATCCGGCGCATTGTGCTTGCAATGTTGGATATCGGCTGGCGTTCTTTTTTTGTTCGAAGTGCATCGCTTGAAACATCCGGGGAGGGCTTGGCGTGGCAATCGGATCTCATATCGTCCGCCGACAATATGGCGCCTGTCGGGCTGGCTCGGATCGGGCCCGGCGCGCTGCGGCAACGCGCGTTCGTCGCCGCGCCTGGAATATTCCAACGCGGCGGCCGCCTCGAGGAGGCAATAGCTGCCCCCCGTACCGTAAACTTCGTAAACTTCCGCGCCCCGCGGCCGTCCTACAGCGCCACGCCCAGCCCGCGCCCGATTGCCCGCACCCGGCCGATCAGCGGCGAGATCAGGCGGTCCGGATCCTTGGCGGGCAGGTTCACGCTCTCGGGCAGCACGCCCATCGCTTCGCGCAGCGTCACTGCGCCCTGGCGGAGCGCGGGGCGGGCGACGAGCCACCAGAGCCGGGCATGCTCGCCGTCCACTTCGATCCGCTCCCATGGCGTGAGCGGGGTGCGGGCGACATGGTCGGCATGGAGCGTGGCGAGGATGCGTGAGAGGCGGCTCAGCGTGCCGAGGTCGGACACCGGCTCGCGCGCCATGAAATAGCGCACCACGAGCTCGGCATTGGCCTGCACCGCATCGGGCTCGAACACGCCGGCATAGCGCCCGGCGAGCACGCGTGCGGCGCTGGCGGCCATCATCTCGGCATAGCGCTTCGAGGCGCCGCCGGGATGGCAGCGATAGAGGAGCTGGGCTTGGTCGAGCCGGGCGATCTGCCCGAAGCGGCCGAGCCGGTGATAGAGGTCGAAATCCTCGGCATAGCGCACTTGCGGGCGCTCGAACGGTTCGAGCAGCCGTGCGGCCTCGGCGCGAAACATGACGGTGGACCAGACCAGCGGGTTCTGGGTGAGGAGCAGCCAGTCGATGGTCGCCGGGGTGAGCGGGCGATCGCCGGGCCAGGGCGTGAGGCGGCCGTCTTCGAGCAGCTCGGCTGCGGTGGCGACGAGCACGGTGCCGGGGTTGGCGTCGAGATGGGCGACCTGCGCGGCGAAGCGGCCGGGCTTGCACAGATCGTCCTGGTCGAGGCCGGCGATGTAGCGCCCGCGCGCCGCGGCGAAGGCCTGGTTGCGGGCGAGGACGGGGCCGCCATTGGCCTCGGCATGGAGGACGATGATGCGCGGATCGGTGAGGGTGGCGAGCAGGGTGCGGGTGTCGTCGGTCGAGCAGTCGTCGACGATCACCAGTTCCCAGTCGGTGAAGTCCTGCGCCTGCACGGAGTCGATCGTCGCGCCGATCCAGGCCGCGCCGTTATAGGCGGGCATGATGACCGAGACGGTGGGGGCGGGCAGGCCGTTCATGCGGCGAGGCTCACGCTCTCGCCGAGCAGCTGGTCGACGATCAGCTGGCCGACGTCGTTCTGCCATTGCCACAGGCCGTTGGCCTTGCCCCTGAAGCTCTTCTCGCCACCCAGCCGCCCTTCGGGGACGAAGCCGGCGGCGAGGCCGATGCCATAGGCGCCGGGGATCGGCTGGCCGTCGGCATCGCTGACGCGGCAGAGCTGGTCGGCCAGGCGGGGGCGGCCCGGCGCATGGGCGGCAAGGGCGATGCGCTGGCCCGCGGCATCGAGCAGGGGCAGCGCGTGCGGGCGATAGCCGAGCGCGGCGACGATCAGGTCGGCCTCGGCGAGGATCCGCGCGGCCTCGGCGTCCGGGCCGGCGAGCCGGTGGAGCCGGACGCGCGGATCGGGAGCGCGGCCGCCGATGCGGAGCATGCGCAGCACCAGCTCGCGGGCTTCGAGGCGGAAGCCGGCCAGGCGATAGACGAAGCCCGAGAGCGGGCAGATGTCCTCGGGCCCGAAATCGGTGAAGCCGTCGGCATGGGCAGCCTCGGCATTGGGATACCAGGGGCGGAGCGCCTCGCGGTGGAGCAGGGCCAGGCTCTCGGCGCCGAACGGGATGTCGGATTTGAGGAGGAGGACGGCGGAGGCGATTGCGGAAGTGGAGGCGCCGATGATGGCGATGCGCGGCGCGCGGCTATGGGCGATGCGGGCGTGCAGCCGTTCCATGCCGCCGGTGCGCAGCATGTCGTCGCACAGCATCAGCCGCTCGCCGGCCTGCTGGCCCAGCTGCGCGCCGGCGACCGTGGCGGCGGCGATGTCGCTGGCGGACTGATAGCCGCCGGTGGCGAGGACGATGTTCCGGGAGAGCAATGCGCGCTCCACCCCGGTGGCAATATCGCGGATGCGGGTCTGCCAGAGGCCCGCAGCGGTGCGGCGGCTGTCGAGCACTTCGTGGCCGGTGTGCACGCTGCCGCCGCTCTCGGCCAGGACCGCGCCGACACGCTGGCCCATCGCCTCGAGGAAGGGACGGGTGCGGTGGAGGGGGACGCCGAGCTTGCCGGCATAGCGGGCGATCTCGCGGGCGGCGGGATGGTCGAGCAGCGCGGCGATGCCGGGCTCGGGATTGTCCTTCACCGCGCTGAGGAAGGTCTCGGCGGTACTGTCCGAGGTGATGGCATAGTTGGGCAGCTGGCCGGCGCCCAGGCTCGGCCCCCGCTCGATCACGGCGAGGTCGGCACCGAGTTCGCGCAGCTTGCCCTTCTTGCTCGCCGCGATGAGGAACGCGATGCCGGCCGGCCCGCCGCCGATCAGGACGGTGGAAAGGATCCCGGGCTGCGGGGCGGGGACGACGATGCGCGGCTTGCGGAGCGCGGCATGGAGGGTGCCGCAGATGGTGGCGACATCGGCCTCGGTCATAGCGTCGGTGACCGGAAGCGAGAGCATCCGGGCGGAGAGCTCGTCCGCGACCGGGGTCGGTCCGGTGATGCAGGCCTGGCGGAAATAGGGCTGCTCGCCGATATGCGGGCTGAAATAATGGCCGGAGCCGATGCCATGTTCCGTCAGGCTGGCCGTCACCGCGGCGCGATCGGTGCCGGCGGGGAGCAGCATCGGCATGAACTGGGCCACCTGGCGGGTGGCGTGGCCGTGCTGGAAGGTGACGGTGTCGCCCAGGGCGGCGCGATAGGCGCGGTCGAGCGCGGCGCGGTGCTCGGCGACGGCGTCGATCTCGCCCAGCTTGGCGCGGGCCATCAGCCCGAGCAGTTCGGGCAGCTTGGCGTTGATGCCTTCCTGCGTGGCGGTGCGCGGAGCGCCGAAGCCGAAATTCTGCATGCGGCGCAGCACCTGGATCCGGTCCGGGTCGGCGCTGTAGATCAGCCCGCCCTCGGCGGTCGCGAAGGTCTTGGTGGCGTGCATCGAGAAGACGCAGGCGAAACGCGCCCCGGTGCCGAAGCCGCGGCCGGCGGCGTCGAGGCTGCCCAGCGAGGCGGCGGCATCGATCACGACGCCCACATCGTGGCGATCGGACAGGGCCCGGTAATAGTCGAGGTCGATGGCCGCACCGAACGTGTCATAGGGGACGACCACGGCGACTTCCTCGCCGTATCGGGCAAGCGCTTCTTCCAGCGCCGCGGCGGCAACGGCCCAGTCGCGGCCATCGCTGTCGACCAGGATGGGCGTGAGCCCCGCCCAGATCACGGCATGGGCGGTGGCGGCGAACGTGAAGGCCGGGACCAGCGCGTAGCGGCCCGGGCGGCCGGCGCGCGCCTCGCGGATGGCGAGCAGCAGGCCGAGCGTGGCGTTGGAGACCGCCAGCGCAAAGCCCTCGCCGCCGAACAGCTGCGCCACGGCCCGCCGTTCGAAATCGCGGACGATGGGCCCGCCATTGCTGAAATAGCCGCTCGCCTCCAGCGCGCGCAGCTCTTCACTCATCTCGCTCAGCCGCGGCGGACGCGGTGCAATCAGCGGTAGTTTCAGCATTCCCCGACCCAAGCCCCACTTCAGCAATCGGGGGAGGATAGCTGCACGTCTCCTAAGATTGCGTAAGCCGCTTCAACGAAACCAGCTCGCGATCCAGCGCCTGGAGAAACGCCGAGCGGTCGGCGGGCGAGAAGGGGCGGGGCCCGCCGATCTGGTCGCCGCCGGCCCGCAGATCGGCCATGATCGCCCGGGTCGCGATCGCCGCGCCGATGGAGCTGGTGGTGAACGGCCTGCCGTTCGGGGCCAGCACCTTCGATCCCGCCTTGAGCGCGCGGTCGGCCAGCAGGATGTCGGCGGTGATCACCACCGTCTCCGCACCGGCCTGCCCGGCGATCCAGTCGTCGGCGGCGTCGAAGCCGTCGCTCACCACCTGGCGGCTGACCAGCGGATGCTCGGGCACGCGCAGCCAGCTGTTGCTCACGATCACCACCGGCACCGCGTGCCGCCAGGCGACCTTGTAGACCTCGTCCTTCACCGGGCAGGCATCGGCGTCGACGAGGATCCTCACCGGGGCGCGTGACCCCGGGGCGGCCCCTTGCGATGCGGCTTGGCCTGATAGTTGGGACGGTTCGGGCCGTTGCGCTGCGGCCGGCCGCCCTGCACCGGTCCCTCGGACGGCTCGATGCGGACATCGTCGTCCCCCTCGGCGGAACGGCCCACGGCATTGAGGAACTTGGCCGCGAGCGCGCGGGGGATCTGGAAGGCGGTCTCGTTCGGCCCGATCCGGATCGCGCCCACCTCGGCCTTAGTGATGTGGCCGCGGCGGCAGATCAGCGGCAGGATCCAGCGCGGATCGGCATTCTGGCGGCGGCCGATGTCCATGCGGAACCAGGCGACGTCGTCGAAGCCCGGGCGATGCTGGCCGGCCTGGCGCTCCTCGCGCCGGTCCGAATGGCTGCGGTCGCTGAGCTCCTCGGGCGCGGGCAGCGCGGCGCGGTGGGCGCGCACCAGCGCGGCGGCCAGCTCCTCGGGGCTGCGCTCGGCGAGCAGGCGCTCGGCGATGGCGGCATCCTCCTCGTCGATCTCCACGGGCGCGAGCAGCGCGGTGATCAGCCGCTCGCGGTCCTGCGCGCGGATCGCCTCGGCGCTCGGCACCTCGACCCATTCGACCGGGATGCGCGCGCCCTTGAGCATCATCTCGACGCGGCGGCGGCGCGGATAGGGGACGATGAGCACCGCGGTGCCCTTCTTGCCGGCGCGGCCGGTGCGGCCCGAACGGTGCTGAAGCGTCTCGGCATCGCGCGGCAGCTCGACATGCACCACCAGCGTAAGCGTGGGCAGGTCGATGCCGCGCGCCGCCACGTCGGTGGCGACGCAGACCCGCGCACGCTGGTCGCGCAGCGCCTGGAGCGCGTGGTTGCGCTCGTTCTGGCTGTGCTCGCCCGACAGCGCCACCGCGGCGAAGCCGCGCTCGACCAGGCTGGCATGGAGGTGGCGGACATTGTCGCGCGTCGCGCAGAACAGGATCGCCGTCTCCGCTTCGTGGAAGCGCAGCAGGTTGATCACCGCATGCTCGATGTCGGAGGGGCTGACGGTCATCGCCTGATAGCTGATGTCGCCATGCCCGCGATCCTCGCCGACGGTCGAGATGCGCAGCGCGTCCTTCTGATAGCGCTTGGCGAGCGCCACGATCGGCTTGGGCATGGTCGCCGAGAAGAGCAGGGTGCGGCGGGTCTCCGGCGTGCCGTCGAGGATCGCCTCCAGATCGTCGCGAAAGCCCATGTCGAGCATCTCGTCGGCTTCGTCGAGCACGACCGCGCGCAGCGCCGAGAGGTCGAGCGCCCCGCGCTCGAGGTGATCGCGCAGCCGGCCGGGCGTGCCGACGACGACATGGGCGCCATAGCCCAGCTGGCGGCGTTCCTTGGAAGCGTCCATCCCGCCCACGCAGGTGGCGATGCGCGCACCGGTGGGGCCGTAGAGCCAGATCAGCTCACGGCTCACCTGGAGCGCCAGCTCGCGGGTGGGGGCGATGATCAGCGCATGCGGCTCGCGGGTCGGCTCGATGCGGCCGTCCTCTCCGAGCAGCTCGGGATGCATGGCGAGGCCGAAGGCCACGGTCTTGCCCGATCCCGTCTGGGCGGAGACGATGAGGTCGCGGCCCGCGGCCTCGGGAGCGATGACGGCGGCCTGGACGGCCGTGGGCGCGGCATAACCACGCGCTGCGAGCGCTTCGGCGAGAAGCGCGGGGAGATCGGCAAATGACATGAGATTCCGCACATGGGCTCGCCGGGCCCGCATCGCAAGGGAAAAGAGGGTTGATCGCCGGTGGCGTCGCTTTGTGTCGTTCAACCGAGGGGTTGAGCAACTAAATGGCGGATCCGCCCGGATTTTCGTTGTGGCGCGTGAACCCCTCGCGGCGGAAATGTTGAATCCCTTGATACACGCGCGCCGGTGCGGGGCAGGAACAGGGGGGCTGGAGTCGGGTTGGTGACGCATCTTCGAGGATAGACCGGAAGATCTCCTACATTGCCAGTCCTTGCGGGCCAGTCCTTGCGGGATTGCCCGGCCTTGCGGGCTCTCCCTTCCCGGAGGGGGCGGGAGGGCGTTGGCATTTGCCCCGCCGGGACAAGTACCCCTCCGTCATCCCCGCGCAGGCGGGGATCCAGGGCCAAAAGCGGGGCAGGCGCAGCAGCCCCCGCCCTCTCCGGAAAGCGTTCGCGCGATTGCTTCCATCGTCCCGGGCTTCCCTGGATCCCCGCCTGCGCGGGGATGACGACGGAGGGAGGCGGGGATGACGACAGAGGGAAGCGGGGATGACGGCTATGGGGAACTACTTGTCTCAAGGGGATAGGTGCCGAGGGCATTCCGTGCCGCATATTTCGGATATCCGCCGCCCCGGCCGCTTGCCGCGGCGGCGGACCATATGGCGCCTTTGCGGCGCCTTCGCTCCGGATGTCGATCCGGCCGGGAAGGGCGGTCAGCCGATCAATGCCCGCACACCGTCCGCCAGGCCGGTGGTGGGCCGGCCGATCAGCTGCGAGAGCCGGTGGCCGTCGTCGAACAGCGCGCCGCTCGCAATGTCGATGTCCCAGGCGGCGAGCAGGTCGGCGAAGGGAACGGGGACGCCCGCGCCGGCGAGCGCCGCGGCATAATCGGCCTGGGGGAGGTTCCGATAGGGAATGTCGCGGCCGGTCTGGCGCGATATCTCGGCGGCAAGCCCGGCGAGCGTGAAGGCGGTGTCGCCGGCCAGCTCATAGGTCTTGCCGTCATGGCCGGTGCCGAGCAGCACGGCGACTGCGGCGTCGGCATAGTCCGCGCGGCTCGCGGCGGCGATGCGGCCTCCCCCGGCGGCACCGATCAGCGCGCCATGCGCCAGCGCGCCCTGCACCGCGGCGGCATAGTTTTCGAGATACCAGCCGTTGCGCAGGAAGATGTGCGGAATGCCGGAGGCGGCGATCACCCGCTCGGTCTCGGCATGCTCGATGCCCAGGCTCAGCGGCGTCGTGTCGGCACGCAACAGGCTGGTATAGACGATGCGGCCGACGCCGGCTTCCCGGGCGGCTGCGACGATCGCGGCGTGCTGCGGTCCACGCTTGCCCACTTCGCTGGACGAGATGAGCAGCAGCGTGTCGATGCCGGCAAGCGCCGGGGCCAGGGCATCCGGGCGATCATAGTCGAAGGCGCGGGCCGCGATGCCGAGATCGGCGGCCTTTTCCGGGGTGCGGGCGAGCGCGACGATCTCGCGGGCGGGCAGCTTCTCCTTGAGCTTCCCGACGACGAGGCGGCCGAGCTGGCCGGTGGCTCCGGTGATGGCGATGGTCATGGATCCGTTCCTTCCTTGGGGACGGGCATCCAGATATGGGGGTTGCTTACTTATCGTAAGTACGTACATAAATGTAAGCATGGAAAAACCTGTCGAGCCCTTTTCGGCCCGCGTGCGGCGCGGTGACCTGATGTCGCCCGATTGCCCCTCGCGCGAGGTGCTGCGGCACATCACCAGCCAATGGGGCGTGCTGATCCTGATCGCGCTGGAAGGCGGCACGCATCGCTTCAGCGAACTGCGCCGCAAGGTGGGCGGCGTGAGCGAGCGGATGCTGGCGCAGACGCTGCAATGGCTGGAGGGCGACGGGCTGGTCGATCGCGTCGCCTATCCGGTGGTGCCGCCGCATGTGGAGTACAGCCTGACGCCGATGGGGCGCGAGGCGGCGGCGCAGGTGCGCGGCCTGGCCGACTGGATCGAGGCGAGCATGCCCCGGATCGCGCAGCGGCGCGCGGCGCGGCTGGCGGCGGAATAGCCGCTGCGGCCGATCGAGGGGCGACGGGTGGATCTCGCCGCCGGGCGAGGGCGCCGGTGCGGGCGCCCTCGCTGCTGGATCAGAAGCTCGCCCAGTCATTGGCGAGCGCTGCCGGTGCCGGCCTGGCGGGCAGGCCGCCGGTGCGCGGCTTCGGCTGCGTCCGCGCGCGCGGGGCCAGGCTTGCGCGTGGCGGAGCGCCGACGTCGAACTTCGCCGCCTGCTCGCCGAGCGCGGCGACTTCGCCGTTGAGGTTGCGCGCGGCCGCCGAGGTCTCCTCGACCATCGCGGCATTCTGCTGGGTGCCGCGGTCCATATCGCCGATCGCGGTGCTGATCTGGGTGATCGCCGCCGCCTGGGCCTGATTGTCGCCGGCCATCTGGCCGAGCAGCGCATGGACCTCGCCCACATCGCCCGAGATGTCGGCCAGCGCATCATCGACCTTGCGGACCATCCCGACGGCGGTGCCGATATCGGCCTGGGTGGCGGTGAGTTGCTCGCGGGCACGGCCCGCTTCCTCTTCGGCCCGCATCGCCAGGGCGGAAACCAGGTCGGCGACGACCGCGAAGCCGCGCCCCGCCTCGCCGGCGCGGCCCGCTTCCACCGCCGCGTTCATGGCGAGGACGCGCGTCTGGAACGCGATCTTGTCGAGTCCCTCGATCACGCTGTCGATGCCCTTGGCGCTGTCGCTGACGCGAGTCATCGCCTGTACCGCCTCGTCGGCGATTCCGCGACCGCCGGCCACGGTGGCGATGGCGTCGTCGGCGCGCGTGACGGTACGGCCGGCGGCTTCGGCGGTGGCCTTGAGGCGCAGATCCATCTGGGTGACTGCGGCCGAAGTCTGCTCCAGGCTGGCGGCATTGGCCTCGGTGCGGCGAGCGAGGTCTTCTGCGGCCTGGGCGATTTCGCTGGAGCCGGTCTGGATCGTCGAGGCGCTCTCCGTCACCGCGCCGATCAGCCCGCGCAAGGCGACGAGCGCGCCGTTGAAGTTGGCCTTGAGCTCGGCATAGCCTCTGGGGAAGCCCTCGCCGATCTCGGCGGTGAGGTCGCCATGGGTGAGGCGCGCGAGACTGGCGCCGAGATGGGTGACCGCGACCGATTGTTCCTCGGCCTGGCGGGCCTGCTCGACTGCGTTGTCGCGGAAGATCAGCATCGCCTTGGTCATGCGGCCGACGCAATCCCGATAGTCGCCGAACTGGATCGGGCTGGCGAGGTCGCCGGCGGCGAGCGCTTCCATGCGGACCACGGTGGTGACATAGGGATCGGCGATCGCGGCACGATAGCGCACGCATTGGATCGCGGCGCCGCCGATCAGCAGCGCGACGATCGGCACCGCCACCAGGAGAGGCGCTACGAAGGCGACGAGCGCGACCAGCACCATGACGCCGATCAGCGAGCCGAAGGCGATGTAGAGCTTGAGACGGATAGGCGCGATGGCCTGGAACCAGTGCATCGTGAATCCTCCTGGGCGGCCTCCGGAAGATACAGCCCGGAAAGCCAGTTGCCGGCCCGGCCCCGCGGGAAGCGCGACCGGACAAGCCCTTTGTAGGAGACACATGGCGGAAACATTATTTTATCTGTGAAATTCGATTTGAGGAATGCCGTAGCATTTCCGACATATCCGATGGGATCATGCGTTCCGGGCGGGCCATGGGGAAGAATCATGCCCGCATGGCGGCTGCGATGGCGTTTATGCCGGCGCTGGGACCCTAAAGCGCGAGCCCCGCGGCACGGCCGCTCGCCCAGGCCCATTGGAAATTATAGCCGCCGAGCCAGCCGGTGACGTCCACCGCCTCGCCGATCGCGTAGAGGCCGGGCAGCTTGCGCGCTGCCATCGTCTGCGAGCTGAGTTCGGCGGTGCTGATCCCGCCCAGCGTGACTTCGGCTTTCGCAAAGCCTTCGGTGCCGCTGGGAGCGAAGCGCCAGTCGGTGAGGCGGCGGGCGGCATCCTCGAGCTTGCGGTCGGGCGTGTTGGCGAGCTCGGCGGGCAAGGCGAGCTTCTCCGCCAGCGCATCGGCCAGGCGGGCGGGCAGCGCCTCGCCGAGCAGCTTGCGCAGCATCACCCGGGGGCGCGCGCGCTTGGCGGCGAGCAGCCAGCCGGGTTCGGCATCGGGCAGGAAGTCGATGCCGATGCTCTCGCCGTGGCGCCAATAGCTCGAGACCTGGAGGATGGCGGGCCCGGACAGGCCGCGATGGGTGAACAGCGCGGCTTCGCGGAAGCGCGCCTTGCCGGCGCTGGCGGTGACGGTGGTGGAGACGCCCGAAAGCTCGCGGAACAGCGCTTCCTCGCCGCTCAGCGTGAGCGGGACGAGGGCGGGGCGGGGCTCGACGACCTTGAGGCCGAAGCGGCGGGCGAAGTCATAGGCGAAGCCGGTCGCCCCCAGCTTGGGGATGGACGGGCCTCCGGTGGCGAGCACCAGCGCGGGTGCGGTGGCGACGCGCTTCCCGCAAGCGACGTGCCAGCGGGCATCGGCATGCTCGACCCGCGGCGCGTCGCCCAACCAGATCTCCACCTGGCCGCGCGCGCATTCGTCGAGCAGCATGTCGACGATCTGGCGCGCGGAGCCGTCGCAGAAGAGCTGGCCCAGCGTCTTCTCGTGCCAGGCGATATGGTGCCGCTCGACCAGGTCGAGAAAGTCCTGCGCGGTGTAGCGGCCGAGCGCGGACTTCATGAAATGCGGGTTCTGCGAGAGGTAGCGATCGGGCGTGGTGCCGATATTGGTGAAGTTGCAGCGGCCGCCGCCGGAGATCAGGATCTTCTTGCCGGGTGCGTCGGCGTGGTCGACGAGGAGCACGCGCCTGCCCCGCTGGCCGGCGGTGAGCGCGCACATGAGCCCCGCGGCGCCGGCTCCCAGGATGATCGCATCGTACATCGCGGGGCCCCCTAGCAGCTGCTCGGCCCGCGGCAAGCGGCCGTGCGTTCCAGGCTAGTGCAGCTTGGCGATGCTGAGCCCGTCGAGCTTGGCCCGCTCCTTCACCGATTCCTCGCTGCGGGTGAGTGCCTTGGCGATGGCCTTCAGCGCCATGCCCTTCTTCGCCAGCGTGTGGAGCTTCTGGACCTCGTCGGGGCGCCAGGGCTGGCGGTGGCGTTCGAAACGTTCGGCCATCGGTATCTCCTGAAGCAAAAGGGCGGGCTCCCCAGGGAACCCGCCCTTCGCATGTTCAGCGGCAGGGCCTCATGGCCCCGGCCGGCTTACTTGACGTGCTTCGCGATGTGCTTGTTCATCTCGAACATCGTCACCTTGTCGGTGCCGAAGATCGGACGCAGCGTGTCATCGGCGATGATCTCGCGCTTGTTCGCCGGGTTCTGCAGGTTGTTCTTCTTGATATAGTCCCACAGCTTGCTGACGACTTCGCTGCGCGGAAGGTCCGCGGAGCCCGTGATCTTGGCCAGCTCGGGCGAAGGGGTCACCGGCTTGGCGATACCGCCGCGTGCTTTGGTCTCGGCCATAAAGTCTTCTCCTGTTCCTGCCCTGGACGGGCTATGCCTTCGTGGGCGCCAGCGGCGTGTGCGAACCCTTCCGCCGCTTTTCGTGCCTACGATGTACCGCGGTGAGAGCATTCGTCCTCACCTGCAACCCTTTGATCGTGCCAAAACGCGTCTGTCTAGAGAGCAGATGCGCCGAGACGGGCCCGGAGAGCGATATTTCGGGGATAACTGGGGTTAAACGGCCGGTAGGAGTGGGGAAAATGCCGTGCTATCGTGCAATTTCACGGCGAAAGGGGAGAGCGGAATGCGCGGTCTGGTGCTCGGCGGGTTGCTGATTCTGGCGGGCTGCGGCGGCGGTGGAACCACCGGCACCAACTATTCCGACCCGCCGCCCATGGCCGAGATCGTCGCCACGCCGAGCCCAAGGGCGAGCGAGACGCCGGCCGAGGAAGCCGCGCCGGCCGCTGCCGCCAACGCCGCCGAGGCCGCAGCGGACGAAGCGGCGAATAGCGATACTACGGCCGCCACAAACACAATGTGAGGTGGACAAGGCCGCGCGGGCTTGTCTAAAGGGAGCCCATCATGACGGCTCGCGCGCTTCTCGGACTGCGACTTATCCGCCCTTAGGGGCCGGACGCGCACGCGCACGCCCCTAAGGGCATTTCAAAGGTCTGAACCCAAGTCTCCAGCCGAGAGAGAGCTGTCATGCTGCGCGATCCGAGTATCAAGTACCGTCCGTTCCCCCAGGTAAACCTGCCCGGCCGCCAATGGCCGAGCCGCACCATCACCAAGGCGCCCCGCTGGCTGTCGACCGACATGCGCGACGGCAACCAGGCGCTGATCGACCCGATGGACGCGGAGAAGAAGACCCGCTTCTTCGAGCTGCTCTGCAAGGTGGGCGTGAAGGAGATCGAGGTCGGCTTCCCCAGCGCCGGCGCCACCGAGTTCGACTTCATCTCAGGCCTGGTCCAGCAGGACAGGATCCCCGACGACGTGATCGTCCAGGTACTCACCCAGTCGCGCCAGGACCTGATCGAGACCAGCTTCCAGTCGCTCAGGGGCGCGAGGAAGGCGATCGTCCACCTCTACAACGCCGTCTCGCCGGCATGGCGCCGCATCGTGTTCGGCATGAGCCGCGAGGAGATCAAGGCGATCGCCGTCGCCGGCGCCAAGGTGCTGCGCGACGAAGCCGCCAAGCAGCCCGACACCGACTGGCATTTCGAATACAGCCCCGAGACCTTCTCGACGGCCGAGCTCGATTTCTCGGTCGAGGTCTGCGAGGCGGTGATGGACATATTGCGCCCCACCACCGACAAGCCGCTAATCCTCAACCTGCCGGCAACGGTCGAGGCGGCGACGCCCAACATCTATGCCGACCAGATCGAATGGTTCTGCCGCAACATCCGCAGCCGCGAGACCGTGGTCATCAGCCTGCACACCCATAACGACCGCGGCACCGGCGTCGCCGCGTCGGAACTGGGCTTGCTCGCGGGCGCGGACCGGGTCGAGGGCTGCCTGTTCGGCAATGGCGAGCGCACCGGCAATGTCGATCTCGTCACGCTGGCGCTGAACATGTACACGCAAGGCGTTGATCCGGGGCTGGATTTCTCGAACATCGACGAGGTGATCCAGACGGTCGAATATTGCAACCAGATCCCCGTCCACCCGCGCCACCCCTATGCCGGCGACCTGGTGTTCACGGCCTTTTCGGGCAGCCACCAGGACGCGATCAAGAAGGGCTTCGCCGCGCAGGAAGCGCGCAACGACGCATTCTGGGACGTGCCCTATCTGCCGATCGATCCCAAGGATCTGGGCCGCGACTATGAAGCGGTGATCCGAGTGAACTCGCAATCGGGCAAGGGCGGCGTCGCCTGGGTGCTCGAGCAGGACAAGGGGCTGAAGTTGCCCAAGCGCATGCAGGCGGACTTTTCGCGCCACGTCCAGGCGCTGGCCGACGAGACCAGCCGCGAGCTCAATGCCGCGGACATCTGGGGCCGTTTCGAGCAGACCTATCTGCCGGGCGAGAAGGACCGGTTCGCGCTGGTCGATTACGAGGAGACGGGTGCCGCGGGGCAGCGCGTGTTCGTCGGCCGCATCGCGGTGGACGGCGAGGCGCGGTCGATCTCGGGGCGCGGCAACGGCCTGATCTCGGGCGTGATCGATGCGCTGGCGGGCACGACCGGGCCGGCGCTCGACGTGGTCGATTACAGCGAGCATGCGATCGGGCACGGCGCCGATGCACAGGCAGCCGCCTATGTCGAATGCCGTGCCGCCGATGGGCGGACCGTGTTCGGCGTGGGCATCGATGCGGACATCGCGACGGCTTCGGTGCGCGCGGTCCTCAGCGCGGCCAACCGGGTGTAGGCACGGGCGGCTGGCCTGCGCTGGGGACTCATATTTCCGCGCAGGTCATCCCGGCCATTCCCTCCCGTCATCCCCGCGCAGGCGGGGATCCAGGGCCAGGGGCAAGGCGCGCGACGCTCACTTTGCCGTTTCCGGCAAGCGTCCGCGTGATTGCTTCGATCATCCCATGCTATCCTGGATCCCCGCCTGCGCGGGGATGACGGCAGAAAATCAAATACCTGCCTGGGTTCTCACCCTAGCCCGGATTGCGCTCCCGGGTCAGCGCGCAGCCGATGCGCGCATCGGGATAGATGTCGAGCTTCATCGAGCGGACTGTGACGCGAACCACCCGCGCGTCCGCCAGTGCCAGCGCCGCGACTTGCTCGCAGAACGTCTCCTGCAGCTCGAAATGGCGCGATTCCGCGAGCTTGTGGATGCCGGTTCGCAGGAAGTCGTAATCGACCACCGCTGCGATCCGGTCTTCCGGGGGTGCGGGATAGCGGCAGGTCATCGCGACGTGCAGCGTCACCCGCTGGGGCGCGGCGCGCTCCTCGGGATGGATGCCCAGGCCCATCGCCACCTCGAGCCCGTCGAGCAGGATGGTGTATTCAGCCATGCGGACGCTCCCGCCCCTCGAACATCACATCGCCATCGCGCTGGAGGAAGCGCTGACCGCAATCGACGAAGACGTTCTGGCCGGTGATGCTCCGGGCGGTGAGCAGATGCTCGACCGTGGCCGCGATGTCGGCGAGCGCGACGGGGCGCTGGAGCAGGTTCTGGCGGGCATGCTCCGCGAACTCCTCGGCCGTCTGGTCGAGGCTGGGCAGGGTGAGGCCCGGCGAGACCGCGTTCACCCGGATGCGCGGCGCCAGCCCCCGGGCGAGCAGCTCGGTCGCGGCGGCGAGCGCGGCCTTGCTGAGCGTGTAGGTGAGGAAGTCCGGATTGAGATTGGCCAGCTTCTGGTCGAGCAGGTTGACCACTGCGCCCTGATCGAGACCATCCTGCGCCGCCAGCGCCGAAGCGAGCGCGACCGGGGCGCCGCAATTGACGCGCATGTGCCGGTCGAGCAGCGCGAAATCGGTGAGGGGCAGGGCGTCCCAGGCGAATTGGGAGGCGTTGTTGACCAGCCCCTCCACCGCGCCGCCCAGGCCTTGCCGGGCCGCCGCGATCAGCGCGGGGGCGTTCTCCGCCTCGGTCAGCTCGCCGCTCACCACACAGGCGGTGCCGCCCTCGGCCTCGATCTGCGCGCGCAGCGCCTCGGCCTCTTCGGGGGCATGGTGATGGTGGATCGCCACGGCATGGCCGCGCAGCGCCAGCCGGCGGGCGATTGCCGCCCCGATCCGCCGCGCGCCGCCAGTGACGAGAACCCGCATCAATAGCCCATCAGCTTGAGCACTTCCTGGCGGCTGCGCTCGTCGTCGCGGAACACGCCCATCATCCGGCTGGTGACCATGCCGACGCCGGGCGTGCGCACGCCGCGCGCGGTCATGCAGCCATGCGTCGCCTCGATCACCACCGCCACGCCCTGCGGGCGCAGTCTTTCCCAGATGCAGTCCGCCACCTGCGCGGTGAGTCGTTCCTGCACCTGGAGCCGGCTGGCGAAGCCGTGCAGCACCCGGGCGAGCTTCGAGATGCCGACCACACGGTCCTTGGGCAGATAGGCGATCGAGGCCTTGCCGGTGATCGGCGCCATGTGATGCTCGCAGTGCGACTGGAACGGGATGCCGTTCAGCAGCACGATATCGTCATAGCCGCCCACTTCCTCGAACACGCGGTTCAGGTGATGCGAGGGATCCTCGTCATAACCCTGGCAATATTCCTTCCACGCGCGGGCGACGCGCTGCGGGGTGTCGAGCAGTCCTTCGCGCCCGGGATCGTCGCCGGCCCAGCGGATCAGCGTGCGGATCGCGTCCGAGACTTCGGCGGGGACCGGAATTTTGGCCGACGGCGCAACGATGTCGCCATCCTCGGGTCCCTCGTGATCATGCACCATTTTCTTCTCTTCCTCGCGGCTTCCGGGCTTTACGCTACGGCATCTGCGGTTCTTGCAGAAACCGAGTGTGGCTCAACTGTATCTCATCGAGAAAAACGGCGGGAAACTGCGGAGTTCCGGCCCTTATCCCCGTTGACGGGCTGAAAAATGCAGCGTTAGTTTCGCTGGCGATAAAAGCAACGCCGTGACCGGTAGCAGCCGGCCGGCGCCCAAGGAGGGGGATGCACCCGATGAAGAAGATCGACCTGCTCGCGGCGACTGCGCTCACGCTGTTCCTCGCGACGCCCGCCTTTGCCCAGCAGCAGGCCACGACGCCGGCCGCTGCGGACGACAGCCAGGAATATACCTCGGCCAACGAGATCGTCGTCACGGCGACCCGCCGTAACGAGACCGTGCAGGACGTGCCGATCGCGATCACCGCCATCGGCGCCGCCGAGCTGCAGAATGCGGGCGTGGACAATATTCGCGATCTCGAGCAGCTCGCGCCCTCGATCCAGAGCTCGACCGGCCAGTCCTCGGCCACGGGCACCACCATCTATCTGCGCGGCATCACCACGGGCGGCGACAATCCGGGCTTCGAGCCGGCGGTCGGCGTGTTCATCGACGGCGTGTTCCGCGCCCGTGCCGGCGTCGCCATCTCCGAACTGCCCGAGCTGGAGCGCGTCGAAGTGCTGCGCGGCCCGCAGGGCACGCTGTTCGGCCGCAACACCTCGGCCGGCGCGCTGAGCATCTACACCGCGATGCCGCAGTTCGAGACGCATGGCTATATCGAGGGCACCTACGGCAACTACAACGCCTATGGCGTCAAGGGCGCGATCACCGGCCCGGTGAGCGAAGGCCTCGCCCTGCGCCTCGACGGCAGCTACCGGAAGCGCGACGGCTATATCAAGGACGCCAATAGCGACCGCCGCTTCAACGACATCGATCGCTGGGCGCTGCGCGGCCAGGCGCTGCTCGACAAGGGCGACGTGACCTTCCGCCTGATCGGCGATTATTACGAGACCAACGAAGTCTGCTGCGCCACCGTCTCGGTGGTGCGCGGCGGCCTTGCCCAGGTGATCAACGGCATCGCCGCGTCGCAGGGCCGGGTCGGCATCTACACCGGCCAGCCCAGCGATCGCATCCAGGCCGCGTCGCCCAATCGCAACTATGGCGAGAAGGTGAAGGACTGGGGCCTTTCGGGCGAGCTCAACTGGGATCTGGGCGACGTCAAGCTGACGTCGATCACCGCCTATCGCGACTGGCGGGCGCTCCGCAGCCAGGACATCGATTTCTCGGGCATCGATCGCGCCTATCGCGACGGCTACAAGACCCGGCTGAAGGACTTCACCCAGGAAGTCCGCCTCCAGGGCTCGGCCTTTGGCGGGGTGCTCGACTGGCTCGTCGGCGGCTTCTACCTGCACGAGCAGAACGACCTGACCGACACGGTGCGGGTGGGCAACGACGCCAATCTGTACGTCGATTCGGTGTTCAATGCGCTCGCCGGCCCGTCCTTCGGCGGCAAGGTGCAGTTCTACGGTTCGCTCGGCCCGACGGTGCCGACGCCGGGCGCGGTGTTCCTCAACCCGGCGGTGCCGAACTCGCTGCCGGCGCTCCAGGCCGTTTATGGCGCCACGCTCGCGCCGCTGGTCGGCTGCTTCCGCGCCCAGGCGGGCACGGCGCCGGGCAGCCTCTGCGTGATCCCGGGCTTCCCCTCGACGCCGATCCCCGGCCTCGCCGCGCTGGCCGCCTCGCCGCTGCCGGGCGCCGTTGCCGGGCAGGGCAACAACAACGACCAGTTCGGTGTGAAGACCGATGCCTTCGCGCTGTTCACGCACAATATCGTCAACATCACCGACAAGGTCTCGCTGACTCTCGGCGCGCGCTGGAACCATGAGCGCAAGGCGATGAATGCGTCGATCAACAACAACACCGGCAGCTGCACCTTCTTCAACCAGGTGCGTGCGGGCAATCCGGCGGCGACCGCCTATGCCAACCTGCTCAAGCAGCTCGGCATCTTCAACAACCTGTATCTGCTGAGCTGCAACCCGGCGATCAACACCGAGTTCAACGGCAACTACACCGACAGCTTCACCGACGACAAGATCACCGGCACCGTGAAGCTGGCCTACAAGCTCTCGAACCGGCTGCTGATCTACGGAAGCTATGATCACGGCTACAAGTCGGGCGGCTATAATCTCGACCAGGCGACCTTCGACTCGGTGCTGCTTGGCGGCAACGGCCCGCAGGGCCGCGACCTGCGCTTCGGGGCGGAGACCAACGACGCGTTCGAGATCGGCACCAAGTTCAGCCCGAACCGTGCCTTCTCGCTGAACATCGCCGCCTTCTACATGAACTTCTACAACCTGCAGTCGCTGGTGTTCTCGGGCAATAATTTCGTTGTCCAGAACGTGCCCAAGAGCGTTTCGAAGGGCGTCGAGATCGAATCGTCGATCCGGCCGTCCAAGAACCTGACCTTCCAGCTGGGCTACAGCTATATCGACGCCCAATATTCCAAGTCGAACAACTTCACGGGCACGCCGCTGCAAGGGCAGGAGGGCCGCCAGTTCCAGAACCAGCCGCGGCACACGGTGACCGGCTCGGTGACCTGGGAGCCGCAGATCACCAGCGGCCTGAAGGGCCTGATCCATATGGATGCCCGCTACAACAGCGAAGTCGACATCCCTTCGAGCAACCCCGATCCGGTGACCGGCCACACGGCGATCCGCAACGAGGGCTATGGGCTGATCAACGGCTCGATCGGCCTGCAGTCGAACGACGGGAAGATCCGCGGCGAGGTGTTCGTCGAGAACCTCACCAACACCTTCTACTTCATCTCGGGCTTCGCGGTGCCGGAGCAGACCGGCAATTATAACGGCTATCCGGGCTATCCGCGCTTCTACGGCGCGCGGCTGCGCTTCGGCTTCTAAGTCAGGCCTCGGCCAGGGATGGGGCGCTCCGGGAGACCGGGGCGCCCTTTTCGTTGGGGGGATGCCCGCTCCTGCAAAGGCCAGGGACGGGGCATCGCTATTCCAGCCGCACTTCCCTGCACAGCGCGAGCAGATCGGCGCCATAGGAGGAAAGCAGGATGACGAGGCTCGCCGTGCCGTCTTCGATCGCGGCGAGGCGGCGCTCGACCAGGGCGGCGTGCCGCATGTGATATTCCGCGGCGGCGCTCGGGTGCGGCGGAGCGAGCAGCCGGTCGAGCGGGATGTTTTCCGCAGGGCGCTCGCCGGTCACCACTTCGATGGAGAGGATGATGTTGCCCTCCATGAATTCGTCCATGCGGAGGCTCTCGACATCCTCGAGGATCAGCGCGTGCTCGATCCCGTCGGTGGCGCGCAGGAACAGCGTGGCGGCCCGCTCGCCGACGCGGATGCCGAGCAGATGGCCGTCATGGAAGGGGAGAAAATGCGAGGGCAGGGGCTTAGTCTCCGAACAGCGCGTCGATCGGGCTCTTGGGCAGGAACCACAGCACCGCCACCAGCGCCGCGCAGGCCAGCCCAGCCCAGGGCGAGACGAAGGTGAGGGCGATGCCGCTCGCATAGATGGCGGAGGCCACCGCGCCCTTGCGCAGGGTGCGGTGGTGATAGGCCTGCGCCGCCGCGTCCTGCCGGCCGGTGCGGCGGATCACCGCCTGGAGCCACACATAGGCGAAGCTCGGCAGCATCATCACGCACATATAGACCAGCGCCGCGTCGTGCGTGAAATGCTGCTCGCCCAGATAGGCGGTGGCGAAGGGCACCAGCGACAGCGTGAAGAGCAAGGCGATATTGGCCCAGAGCAGGTCGTTGGTGATCCGCGTGGCATGGGCGAACATGCGGTGGTGGTTCACCCAGTAGATCGCGACATAGGCATAGCTGAGCACATAGGCAGTGAAGACGGGCCATAGCGCCCAGAGATGCGCCAGCCCCGGTTCCTCGGGCGCTTTCATCTCGAGCACCATGATCGTGATGATGATCGCGATCACGCCGTCGGAAAAGGCTTCCACGCGATTGACGCCGCCCCGGCCTTCGTCGGTCTCGTTCAAGTCAGCCCCCCGTTCCTCGCTGCGGTTGCGATGCTTATAGTCCGATATCGCGCCGCGGGAACCGTCCGGCGGGAAGGGACGACGCGTCTCCGCCGGGCGCTTCTCCGCTTCCTGGCCGACGGGGCACATGCCGCTGGCGCGGGGCCTGGGGGCGGGATCTTCGGGGCGTGCCGAGCGCCGGGACGGCCTGGGAAGCAGGCGGATGATGGCGGGCAACGGGGCGGGCGCGCCTGGCGGCCGGCGGGGCGGCCCCGGGCGATCCCGCGGGCAATGTCGGGCAGGTTGCCGCAGCGGCTGGCGCCGGGCCTCTGTTAAAGCCCGGCGCCGCACGCCCTCTCCTTAATTCTTTTCCTTGTCGACCAGCTTGTTGGCGCCGATCCAGGGCATCATCGCACGCAGCTCGCTGCCGACCTGCTCGATCGGGTGGCGCTTGGCGGCGATGCGGCTGGCCTTGAGCTCGGGCTGGCCGGCGCGATTGTCGAGCACGAAGTCCTTGACGAAGCGGCCCGACTGGATGTCGGCCAGCACGCGCTTCATTTCCTTCTTGGTCTCTTCGGTGATGATGCGCGGGCCGGTCTTGATGTCCCCATATTCGGCGGTGTTCGAGATCGAGTAGCGCATGTTGGCGATGCCGCCCTCATACATCAGGTCGACGATCAGCTTGAGCTCGTGGAGGCATTCGAAATAGGCCATTTCCGGCGCATAGCCGGCCTCGACCAGCGTCTCGAACCCGGCCTGGACCAGCGCGGTGGCGCCGCCGCAGAGCACGGCCTGCTCGCCGAACAGGTCGGTCTCGCATTCCTCGCGGAAATTGGTCTCGATGATGCCCGAACGGCCGCCGCCCACGCCCGAGGCATAGGCAAGCGCGAGGTCGTGCGCGTTGCCGCTGGCATCCTGGTGGATGGCGATCAGACAGGGGACGCCGCCGCCGCGGACATATTCGCTGCGCACGGTGTGGCCCGGGCCCTTGGGCGCGATCATGATCACGTCGATATCCGCCGGGGCCTCGATCAGGCCGAAATGGATGTTGAGGCCATGGGCGAAGGCGAGGGCGGCGCCGGGGCGCAGATTGCCCTTGATGTCGTTCTCCCAGATCGCGGCCTGGTGCTCGTCGGGGGCGAGGATCATCAGGATGTCGGCCCAGGCGGCCGCTTCCTTGTTCGGCAGCACCTTGAAGCCCGCGCCTTCCGCCTTCGCGGCCGAGGCCGAGCCGGGGCGCAGCGCGATCGCGACTTCCTTCACGCCGCTGTCGCGCAGGTTCTGCGCATGGGCATGGCCCTGCGAGCCATAGCCGAGGATGGCGATCTTCTTGCCCGAGATCAGGTTCAGATCGGCATCGCGATCGTAATAGACACGCATTGATATAGCCCTTTTTTGCTTTAGCCGGTGTTGGTCGGTTTATTTCGGCGGCCAGACGCCGTCGGACACGTACGAAAGCTCGTATTTGCCCTTGGCGGTATTGGCCGAGCATTCAACGTGGATCGGCCCCTTGTGGGGGTTGGTGTAGGTGCATTGGCCCTTCGCCTTGATTTCGATGGGCGGGGAAGAAAGATCGGTCCCGGTCAGAATGATGGACCTGAGCGCTATGGTGGCGACATCGCCCCTGGCGGCGCTGTCCCTGCCGCGAAACGATATGCTGCCCTTGCCTTCCATGGTCGCGAGGAAGGTGGAATTGCCACTTGCGAACGCGATGTTGATCAGCTGCTTATCGCATTCGGGCGTCCGATCGCCCTCCGGGGTCATCAAGCGGTTGCAGGCGCCATTCATCTTGAGAACCGATTGCCCCGCGAGCATATCCTCAAAGCCGGACGTTCCGGCCGGCGGGGCTGTCTGCGCGTTCACGCCGTTGCTCACGGCCAACAGGCCGATCGCTACCAGACCTCTCGTGATCATGCCGCCTCGGCCCCTCTCGCGATCGCGACGATGCCGGTGCGCGCCACCTCGACCAGGCCGAGGTCGCGCATCAGCTCGACGAACTTGTCCAGCTTCTCCGATCCGCCGGTGACTTCGAAGACGAAGCTCGCGGTCGTCGCGTCGACCACCCGGGCGCGATAGACTTCGGCCAGGCGCAGCGCCTCGATCCGGTGCTCGCCGGTGCCCGCCACCTTCACCAGCGCCAGCTCGCGCTCGACATGCGGGCCGAAGGCAGTGAGGTCGGTCACCTTGTGCACCGGCACCAGCCGTTCGAGCTGGGCGATGATCTGCTCCATCACCGGGGCCGACGCCTCGGTGACGATGGTGATGCGGCTGATCAGGTCGTCGTCGCTGATCTCCGACACGGTGAGCGAGGAGATGTTGTAGCCCCGCGCCGTGAACAGGCCGGCGATCCGGGCGAGGATGCCCGGCTCGTTGTCGACGATGACGGCGAGCGTGTGCCGCTCGACTGCTTCTTCCTTGATATGCATGGCTAAATCTCCCCTCCCGCTTGCGGGAGGGGTCGGGGGAGGGCGTGTTGCCGCACCCCGACGCCGGAGGACATTCCCTCCCCTAGCCCCTCCCGCAAGCGGGAGGGGAACTTGATCGCTGCTTGCCCCATCAGACCAGCGCCTTGGCTTCGTCGTCCATCTCGCCCGAGACTTCCGCCGATTGGAGCAGCATTTCGGTATGGGCGGCAC
Organism: Sphingomonas sp. NPDC092440; assembly: GCF_044754985.1. Lineage (NCBI taxonomy): Bacteria > Pseudomonadati > Pseudomonadota > Alphaproteobacteria > Sphingomonadales > Sphingomonadaceae > Sphingomonas > Sphingomonas sp. NPDC092440. Next base: position 113,875 of record NZ_JBIVQA010000003.1, read on the forward strand.
CCGACGGGATCATCGGGAAACAGTTGGCGAGCTTGGCCACCATGCAGTCCACCAGCACCGGCCCGTCATGCGCGAGCATCTCGGCGATGCCGGTGTCGAGCTGGTCGCGCGTCTCGATGCGGATGCCCTTCCAGCCATAGGCTTCGGCGAGCTTCACGAAATCGGGCAGCGCGTCGCTATAGCTCTCCGAATAGCGCGACTGATAGGTCAGCTGCTGCCACTGGCGGACCATGCCCATATATTCGTTGTTCAGGATGAAGATCTTGACCGGCAGGCGATATTGGGTCGCGGTGGCCAGTTCCTGGATGTTCATCTGGATCGAGGCTTCGCCGGCGATGTCGATCACCAGCGCGTCCGGATTGCCCAGCTGGGCGCCGATCGCGGCCGGCAGGCCATAGCCCATCGTCCCCAGGCCGCCCGAGGTCAGCCACTTGTTGGGATCCTCGAAGTCGAAATGCTGGGCGGCCCACATCTGGTGCTGGCCGACTTCGGTGGTGATGATCGGCGCTTTGTCCCGGGTCGCTTCCCACAGCGCCTTGATGGCGCGCTGGGGCATGATGACCTGGGGATCGGCTTCCTGGAAATCCAGGCAGCGGGTCTGGCGCCAGCCCTGGATGCGGTTCCACCATTCGGTCAGGTCCGGACGGGGATGCTTGCGAAGCTGATACGCGTCGATCATCGCCTGGAGCGCCCGGCCGACGTCCGCCACGATGGGCAGGTCGACGCGGACGTTCTTGTTGATGCTCGACCGGTCGATATCGACATGGATCTTCGCGCTGTTCGGCGAAAAGGCATCGAGACGGCCGGTGACGCGATCGTCGAAACGGGCCCCCAGGGCGATGATCAGATCGGCCTTGTTCATCGCCATATTGGCTTCGTAGGTGCCGTGCATCCCCAGCATGCCCAGCCACTTTTCGTCCGAGGCGGGAAAGGCGCCGAGGCCCATCAGCGTCGAGGTGACCGGCGCGCCGGTGATCTCGGCGAGCTGGCGCAGCAGGCGCGCGGCCTCGGGGCCGGAATTGATGACCCCGCCGCCGGTGTAGAAGATCGGCCGCTCGGCCGCGGCCAGCATGTCGACCGCCTTCTCGATCGCCGCCGCATCGGGTTCGACCTGGGGGCGATAGGTCTTGTGCGAGATCGGGGCGTTCTCGCCGCGCCGCGCGGTCGCGACCTGGACGTCCTTGGGGATGTCGATCACCACCGGGCCCGGCCGGCCCGAAGTGGCGATGTAGAAGGCCTCGCGGATCGTCGGCTCCAGCCGGGCGGGGTCCTTCACCAGATAGTTATGCTTCGAGCAGTGGCGGGTGATGCCGACCGTGTCGGCCTCCTGGAAGGCATCGGTGCCGATCAGGCCCGTCGGGACCTGGCCGGTGATGACGACCATCGGGATCGAATCCATCAGCGCATCGGTGATGCCGGTGACTGCGTTGGTCGCGCCCGGGCCCGACGTGACGAGGACGACCCCCGGCTTGCCCGTGGCCCGGGCATAGCCCTCGGCCGCGTGCGTCGCCGCCTGCTCGTGGCGAACGAGAATATGCTTGATGCGGTCCTGCTTGAAGATGGCATCGTAGATCGGGAGCACCGCGCCGCCGGGATAGCCGAACACGACTTCCACACCGAGATCGCACAGCGTCTCGATCAGGATGTCTGCTCCACTCTTCTCGGTCACATCGGCCTCCGTTGGTTGCAGTGCAAAACGCACCGCCGAAGGGCGCTGCTAGCTGCACGAAAACTACGCGTCAAGCCGCATTATAGTAATTTTGTTTCGAATTGTTCAATGAGTCTGTTCGTTTGTGTCTCGTTGGTGCGCTCCCATTCGGGCGGGGGCTGGCGGCGGAACCAGGTATATTGACGCTTGGCGTACTGACGGGTGGCGAGCGAGCCGGCGAAATGCGCCTCGTCCATGTTGCTCTCGCCCGAGAGCGCCAGGCCGATCTCCCGCACGCCGATCGCGCGCAGCACCGGGGCGTCGTCCGGCACGTCGGTGCGGGCGAGCAGCGCCTCGACCTCCTTCTGCGCCACCTGGACCATGTGGCGGAAGCGGCGGTCGATCCGGTCGGCGAGCCAGGTCTTGTCGGGCAGCAGGATCAGCGCGGCGATGCGAACCTCGCCGCCGATGCCGCCGTGGCGCTCCGCCTGCCATGCCCCGAGCGACTTGCCGGTGGAGCGGACGACTTCGAGCGCACGGGATACGCGGGCGGTGTCGGCGGGCTTGAGCCGGGCGGCGGTCTCGGGATCGAGCCGCGACAGTTCGGCATGCGCATCGGCGACCGCAAGGGACCGGACTTCCGCGCGGATGATCGAATCGATTTCGGGCACGGGGGCGATGCCCTCGACCAGGGTGCGCAGATACATGCCGGTGCCGCCGACCAGGATGGGCAGGCGGCCTGCCGCATGCGCCTCGGCGATGGCGCCGCGCGCTTCGGCCGCCCAGCGCGCGGCGGAATAGGCTTCGGCGCCGTCGACATGGCCGAACAGGCGGTGCGGGGCGCGCTTCTCCTCCTCGGCCGTGGGGCGGGCGCTGAGCACGCGGAGGTCGGCATAGACCTGCATCGAATCCGCGTTGATCACGACGCCGCCATGTTTTTCGGCCAGTGCGAGGGCGAGCGCGGACTTGCCGCTCGCGGTCGGCCCTGCGATGAGCGCCACCAAAGGCAGGTCAGGGGATCCGATGTTCATTGCGACGCTTATAGCAGAGGGTTTGACCGCGGGGCAGCTTTCCGAGGCGGGCGACCGGCTGGCGGCGGCGAGCTGCGCACCGGGAACGTCGCGCTGGATCGACGCGGGGCGGGCGGCGGACCTCGAATTCGGCCTGCATCCGGATGCCGCGCGCGCCGCGCTGGAAGGCGCGTTCCCGGCCTGCGACGTGGCGGTGCAGCCGGCCGCGGGGCGCGAGAAGCAGCTGCTCGTCGCCGACATGGACTCGACGATGATCACTGTGGAATGCATCGACGAACTGGCCGACTATGCCGGGATCAAGCCGCAGATCGCCGAGGTGACCGAGCGGGCGATGCGCGGCGAGCTGGATTTCGGCGCGGCGCTCGATGCGCGGGTGGCGCTGCTGAAGGGGCTTTCCGAGCGTGCCATCGACCAGTGCCTGGCCGAGCGGGTGAAGCTGATGCCGGGCGCGAAGGCGCTGGTGCGGACGATGCGCGCGCGGGGCGCGACCTGCGTGCTGGTGTCAGGCGGATTCACGCGCTTCGCGGAGCCGGTGGGCGCGGAGATCGGCTTCCACCGGGTGATCGCCAACCGGCTGGTGATCGCGGACGGCGCGCTGGACGGGACGGTCGAGCGGCCGATCGTCGACAGCAACACCAAGCTGGAGACGCTGCGCGCGGTGCGCGGCGAACTGGGGCTGGCGATGGACGGAACGCTGGCGGTGGGCGACGGCGCCAACGACCTGGCGATGATCCGCGAGGCCGGGCTGGGCGTGGCCTATCACGCCAAGCCGATCGTCGCGGCGGCGGCAGGCGTGCGGATCGACCATGGCGACCTGACCGCGCTGCTCTACGCGCAGGGGATCGCGGCGAAGGATTGGGTCCGGGGCTGAGGCTCCTGCGCGCGAACGCGCAGGAGCGGAGCGGAATCAGCTATTCTTGGCCGATACGTACAGGAACTGCGGATCCGCCTGTGCGAGCGAGCCGCCGGTATCGATATAGGTGTAGAAGCGCGCATTCGCTTCGGTCTGGCTGCCGAGCGTGATCGAGCCCGGATGGCCGGACGTGTTGGTGTTGAGCGATGCCGACAGCGCATAGTCGTTGCTGCGGAACGGCTTGTCCCAGTTGACCAGATAGTCGCCCACGCCGACGCGGATCACCGACGCGCCCTGGCCGCCGTCGATCGCCACCTGGCTGCCGTCCCAATGGAACTTCACCCAGGGTTCGGCATGCGCCCCGTCATAGAGCGTGAAGGCCGGGCCGAACGAAGCCTTGGACGTTTCCACCGGCGGGGTGGCCGGATCGTCGTCATGGTCGGTGAACTGCGGCTCGGCCTCGTATCCGGTCACGATGTTCCTCCGCCCGTTGTCCACCATCTGCGCGGCGAGCGACGAATAGGCGAAATAGGGAAGCGCGATCCGGTTGTTCTGCGAGCTGTTGCCGAGATAGAGGAAATAGTCGAGCTGGGGCACGCTGCCCGTCAGGTCCTGGCCCTCGATATAGCCGTCGGCCATGTGATTGTTATAGCCCTCGACCCGGAGCAGGAAGCTGCGGTTGGCGTTGCCGGTCTGCTTGACCACGGCCTGCAGGGTGTTGCCGCGCCATGCATTGCCCGTGGCATAGGGGCTCTCCTGGACGAGGACGTGGTGCCCCGCCTGGAGGTCGCAAGTATCGATCGTCGTCGCATGCGCCGCGGAGAGCGGGCAGAGATCGCCGTCATCCTGGGTGATCAGCTTGTACGCGCCCCAGACCGCGCAGTTGCGGATCGTGTTCACTTCCCCGCCGGCATAGGGCTTCAGCTTGTCCGGCCCGGGCAGCGTGATGCCGCTGCTGATATTGCCGATCACGATGCCATAGCCCTGGACGTCATATTCGTAGTCGGGCGTCTTGAGCTTGCGCAGAATGCCGTTTTCGGGCGCGAGATTGCCGACATGCACGCGCTCGACGATCGAGCGGGTGATGTTGCGCAGATCGATGCCGATCTGGATTTCGGTGGTGGTGATGCTGCCGGCCGGATGCGTCAGGACCACGCCGAAGTCGCGGAGCACCACGTCGGTGACATAGTGGTTCGTAGCGTTCGGATTGAAGGCGCGGCGGAGGATCGATCCGCCGCCATAGGCAGCAAGTTGCGCGATGGAGCCGCCGCCGGGCAACGCATGCAGGATGGTGGCGCCGCGCCCTTCGCCGACGATCTGGCTGCCCGTCCTCAGCACCAGGCCGACCGACGGATCGATCCGATAGATGCCGGCAGGAATGAAGATCCGATAGTGGTCGTTCAGTGCCGCCTGGATCGCGGCGGTGTCGTCGGTCACCCCGTCGCCGGTGGCGGAATAGGGGGCGTTCTTCACATTGACTGTCATGATTTTCGTCCTCGCTTGTCGACAGGCCAGAATTGCCGTTCGAACAAAACGAGAACATTGTGTTCTCCAACATTGCAAGCGCGCCGACTAAACCCCCAGCCAGCGAAAGGCATTCGCGACGGCCGCGCGGGCGTCCTGCTCGACCGGCGGCCCGTGCGCGATCACGAGCTTTTCGGCCGGCCAGTCGAGGATGCGTCGCACCGCCGATCGGGCGGCGGAGCGGTCGGAAAAGGCATAGCGGAACTTGCGGGGGACCCGGGGCTCGGGCGCGGTCATCCCGTCGAGCCGGGCGACGACAGCGCGCCATCCGGCGAACCATCCGCGCGGGAAATGCTGGATCAGGTCGGTGAACAGCAGCGTGCGGCTCGCCTGGTGGAAGAAAACCAGCTCGGTCGTGATCCGATTGCCCGGGATCGCGAGCTGGTCGATCTCGCCGTCCCAGGCGAAGCCGGGGCCGTCTGCCAGGTCGCGGGCGAAACGCAGATCGGGGTGCCGCCCCGCGAGCCCCGGCGGGGCGTGGAGCGCGGCGTGCGGGAATGCGCGCTGCCATTCGCCCAGGAAGCGATCGTGCAGGCCGTTGGGCGCGATGAGATGCCGCACCTCGCCGAGCGCTTCGACGGCGCCGCGCAACTCACGGGAAAGCGCGACCGGCGACCACAGGAACAGCGTGCCGTCGCGCAGGCGCATCACTGCCATCCGCGTCGGATAGCGAAAGCCCGCGACCGTCACTAGGGGGCCGTCCGCCAGCCAGATCTCCGGGCCGAAGCGATGTAGCGTGCCTTCCATCGCCGCGGACTCCCTGTCGGTGCACCTGGGCTCAGCGCACGCCCTTGCCGAAGGTGAAGCTGAGGCCCAGCCCGCCGGAGAACTGGTTGCGGCTGCCGATCGGCCCGCGCGAAAGCGGGGAATCGGCACCGTCGCCCACCAGGCGATCATAGCGAGTATAGCCGTACAGGCCCCAGCGGCGGGAAAATTGCCAGGTCGCGGTGCTGCTCACGCCCAGGGCATGGACCGCGCTGCCATCGGCCCGGTAGACCGGCAGGCCGGTGCGGGCGGCGACGGCGGGCGTGACTTCGAAATAGGCGCGGCGATATTTCGCGTCCGACAGCGTGATGCGCGGCCCGATCGAGACCAGCCATTTGTCGCCGTCACGGGTAACATAGTCGAGCCCGACGCCGCCGATCAGGCCGCCATGGCCGTTGATGCCCTTGCGCAGCTCGGTGTGGAGGCGCAACTGCCGGGCGAGCCAATATTGCGCATAGCCGCCCAGCTCGATCGTGGTGCTCACCTCGTCGATCGGCGCACCGGCCTCGCTCCGGCGGCGCGAGCCCTGGAAATTGGCGGCGGGGCCGAACTCGAACCCGCCCTTGTCGAGCAGCGCGAAGCCGAAGCTGTCGTCCGCCGCGACGAAGGGGAAAGGCGCATCGCCGCGCGCGGTGGCGACATCGAGCATCGGGGTGAGCTGCAGCTTGTCCGCCCCGGGATAATTGGGCGAGAGTTGCGGGCCGAGCGCGACGCGATAGCGGCGCGGCGGCTTGGGTTCTTCATCCTGCGCGTGCGCGGGCAGGGCAAGGGCGAGCAGCGGCGCGAGCGCGAGGAAACGGATCATCATGCTCGAACGCCCCTACACGCATCCCTGTTGCAGGTGCGATATGATTACTGGCCGACCGGCACGCAAGGGCTCACGCCGCGGCAGGCCCCGGCGGCCTCGCCCCGGCTGGCATAGGGGCCGACCAGCACCTTGGTGAGATTGCCCGCCTTGACATAGGCGACCTGCCGGCCCGGGAAGCGGGCGCCGACCTGGCCCCAGAGCTTGCGGGCATTGGCGGGATCGCCGAACGCGCCGAGCTGGAGGCGCCAGCCGCCGTCGCGGATGGGGGCGGCGGCGGGCGCCGGCGGGTTCGCGGCGACCTTGACCGGGGCGGGTGGCGGGGTGGCACCGATGCGCGGCGGGGTGCGGACGGGCGTGGTGCGCGGCGGCGGCGTGCCCGCCGTCTCGACCGGGGGCGGTGCCGCGCCGGGCAGGGGCGCGCGGCTCGCCTCTTCCTCATATTTGCGGGCCAGGGTGAGGCCCGCCTGGCGATCCTGCACCGTCATATACTTGTCCATCTGCGCGACCGCGCTCGAGGCCTCGGCCAGGCCCGATTGCGAGGCGCGGGTGACCAGTCCATAGGCGCGCACCCAGTCCTTCTGGACCACGTCGCCGTTGAAATACATCGTGCCGAGCACGTATTGCGCGCGCGGATCGCCGCGCGAGGCGGCGCGCTGGAGCCAGGGCGCCGCCTTGTCGCGCTTGCCATTGGCGAAGAGAGCGAGCGCGTAGCTCGCCTCGGCCTGCTCATGGCCCTGCGCGGCGGCCTTGGCGTACCAGAGCTCGGCCTGGTTCAGATCGGCGGCAACGCCGCGACCGAGCTTATAGGCCTGGCCGAGGTTGAACTGCGCATCGGCATCGCCCTTCATCGCCGGGCTGCGCCAGCGATCGACCGCGCCCTTATAGTCGCCGCGCTCCCACGCCTCGACCCCGGCCTTGACCGGATTCTCCTGCGCGAACGCAAGCGGGGCGGCGAGGACCATCCCGGCAACAGCGATCAACCCGAGAAGCTTCATGCGACCTTCGACTCCCGCCCCGGCAAGATTGGATAAATGCCAGTTAACCATCGTTTGTGAAAGAAATCCTTACCCGGTCTCACGTACGGGGAATCCCGGGGCGGAACGCCGTTAACGCATTCTTAGACGCCGCCATGGCATCCCCACCCTCGGGTAACTGGTATTTCGAGGGGGTTCATGCGCGTTCTCGCGATGGCATCGCAGAAGGGCGGATCCGGCAAGACGACCTTGTCGGGCCATCTCGCCGTGCAGGCGGAGCGGGCCGGGTGCGGCCCGGTCGTGCTGATCGACATCGATCCGCAGGGCTCGCTCGCCGATTGGTGGAACGAGCGCGAGACCGATCTGCCGGCCTTCGCGCAGACCACGGTCGCGCGGCTGGCCTCCGACCTCGAGATCCTGCGCCAGCAGGGCTTCAAGCTCGCGGTGATCGACACGCCGCCGGCCATCACCATGGCGATCCAGAGCGTGATCGCGGTGGCCGAGCTGATCGTGATCCCGACGCGCCCGTCGCCGCACGACCTGCGCGCCGTGGGCGCCACGGTCGATCTGTGCGACCGGGCGGGCAAGCCGCTGATCTTCGTGGTCAACGCCGCGACGCCCAAGGCCCGGATCACCAGCGAGGCCGCGGTGGCGCTGTCGCAGCACGGCACCGTCGCGCCGATCACGCTGCACCACCGCACCGATTTCGCCGCCTCGATGATCGACGGCCGCACCGTGATGGAAGTCGATCCGAACGGCCGCTCGGCCGGCGAGGTCGCGGCGCTGTGGACCTATATCAACGACCGGCTGGAGAAGAACTTCCGCCGCACCGTGTTCGCGGCACCGGCCGCGGTCAATCAATTCGGCGCACCGCGCCCGGCTGGCGGCTTCGGCCGCAGGGTGGTGAGCTGATGTTCGGCACTCCCAAACCCACCGCCTCGCTCTCCTCGAGCCTGCTCGCCCGCAAGGGCCAGGCACGCCCGGCGATGCGTCCGCAGGGCTTTGTCGGCCTCAATCCGGCGACTGCCCAGGAAGATCTCGGCTGGAACGACATGGGCGATGAACATGCCCATGCGCACCATGCCCATGCCCAGCAGTTCGTGCCCGAGCCCGCGCCGGTGCCGGCGCCCAAGCCGCAGGTGCTGCGCCAGATCGAGCAGCTCGACGAGCGGTTCAGCGCCCCCGAGCCGATCACCGCGCCGCCCGCGCCGGCTCCCATGGCCGTGACCGCGCCGCCGGCCGCTCCGGTCGCTCCGGTCGTGCCGCGTCCGGCCCTGGCCCCGGCCGCCGCCGAACGGCTCGCTCGTGAAGTGGCAAGGAAATCCAAGGCGGCGTTCACGCTCCGTCTCGACAATGACCGGCATCTGCGCCTGCGCCTCGCATCGGCGGTCACCAATCGTTCGGCGCAACAGCTCGTGACCGAGGCGCTCGACGCCTTTCTCGAATCGCTGACCGAGGTCGAGACGCTCGCGCGTCAGGTCGGCCCGGCCGGGAACCGTTGAAGGAACGGATGATGAAGACCCGTAGCAAGCTCGTGATCGGCCTCTCGGCGCTCGCAGCCGGCGGCACGCTGGCAGCCGGCATCGCGACCCAGGGCTTCGTGCTCTCGGCCTTCGCGACCGATGCGCCCAATGCGAAGAAGGCCGTGCAGGAAGCCGGCCAGGCGCGCAAGGCGATCGCCCGGCGCAAGGCGGGCGATGCGGTTGCGCATGCCGAGGCGGCGGTGGCCAATGATCCGCAGAACGCCGAATATCGCGCCCTGCTGGGCCAGGCCTATCTGCTTGCCGGCCGCTTCGCTTCGGCCAACCAGGCGCTGGGCGATGCGCTGACGCTCAATCCGGGCGACGGGCGCGTCGCGCTCAACCTCGTCCTCGCCAAGATCGCCGGCGGCGACTGGCCAGGCGCGCGCGCGATGCTGCAGGCGCATGAGGACATGATCCCCGCTGCCGATCGCGGCCTGGCCTTCGCGCTGGCCGGCGATCCGGTGAAGGCCGTGGAGATATTGGGGCCGGCCGCCCGGGCCGAGGACGCCACCGCCAAGACTCGCCAGAACCTCGCGCTGGCGCTCGCGCTTTCGGGGCGCTGGGCCGAGGCCAAGCAGGTCGCCGCGGTCGATGTGGCGCCCGACCAGATCGGCGCGCGCATGATGCAGTGGGTGAACTTTGCCCGCCCGACCAACGCCTATGATCAGGTCGCCTCGCTGCTGGGCGTGACGCCGGTGCAGGATGCCGGCCAGCCGACCCGCCTCGCGCTGGCGCAGCAGAATGTGATGCTCGCCGCCGCCGCGACCCAGCCGGTGCAGACCGTGCCGGCGCAGGACGCGGTCGACAGCTACATGCCGGGCGTTCCGGCCAATGCCCAGGCAGTCGCGGCCGAGACCGGCGGTGCCGCCGCGGCCGCTTCCATCGCCGCGACGGCCGCCGTCGCGGTCGCGCCCGTCGCCGGCACCAATGGCGGCGTCGTGTTCGGCCCGCGCGAGGAAGTGGTGCAGGCGGTTCCCGCCGCCGCGGTTCGCGCGTCCGTCGCCACCGCATCGCCGGGCGTGCGCGCGCCGGCGATCGAGAAGGTTGCGGCGGCCAAGCCGTCGCGCGGCAATTTCTATGTCCAGCTCGGCGCTTATGCGAGCCCGGCGGTGGCCCGGGACGCGTGGAACCGCTTCGGGCACCGGGTGCCGGCGCTTTCGGGCCAGACCCCCCATGGCGCCAAGGTCTCGACCCGGGCGGGCAGCTTCTATCGTCTGTCGGTCGGCGGTTATGGCCGCGGCGACGCCGATGCGCTGTGCCGCCAGGTGAAGGCCAGCGGCCAGACCTGCTTCGTGCGCGCCGGCGCGGGCGACGCGCTGGCGGCCTGGGCCAAGCCCGGCGTGCGCCTGGCTTCGCGCTGAACAAGTTTCCCTCTCCCATCGGGAAAAGAGAGGCCGGGGCGGCGACGCCTCGGCCTTTTTCCTGCGCTTGACGAACTTATAACTATTTGGTTATGGAAAATGCATAGCCATTGGGTTATGTATTTGAGGGAGAGGCAGCCATGATCCGCCAGATTCATCGTTGGACCGGAATCGTCTTCAGCATCGCAGCGATCGTGAACATCGTCGCGGTGCTCCTCGGGAGCAACGCGATGTGGCTGGGGCTGGTCGCGGTGATCCCGTTGCTGGTGTTGTTGCCGACGGGGCTCTACATGTTCGCCCGGCCCTATCCGGCGAGGAACGCATGAGCGCAGACAAGACCGCCGCCGAGCAGATCGACGCCCGCATCGCCGCGCTGGACGATTGGCGCGGCGCGACGCTCGCCCAGGTGCGGGCGCTCATCCGCGAAGCCGATCCCGAGGTGGAGGAGGCGTGGAAGTGGCGCGGCGTGCCGGTGTGGGAACATGCCGGCATCCTCTGCACCGGCGAGACCTACCAGGCGGCGGTGAAGCTCACTTTCGCCAAGGGCGCGGCGCTGGCCGATCCCAAGGGATTGTTCAATGCGAGCCTGGACGGGAATGTCCGCCGGGCGATCGACATCCATGAAGGCGAGGCGATCGATGCCGAGGCGCTGAAGGCGCTGATCCGCGCGGCAGTGGCGGCGAACCTGGCCAAGCCGGCGCGGGGGAAGAGGTAGGGCGGAATTCTTTCGAACCGTCACCCCGGCCTTGTGCCGGGATGACGCGATGGGCCGGCGCGGGGCGGGAGCCGCCTGTTTCCATTCCGGTTCAGGCCCGGCCCGGCCGCTCGATCCACCAGCTGTGCCCGGCCGCTGCCCCACTGACGAGGCCGAGCGCGCAGAAAAGCGGCGCGACGCCAAGGTCGATGCCGATCATGACCAGGGCCGGGAGCGGCATCAGCAAGCCGCCGACCGCGCCGGTCATAACATAGGCGCGATCGCTCTCCCGGTCGAAGTGCCGCAGGATCGCAGTGGCGGGCAGTCCGATGAGGAGCATGCCCGCGAGGACCGGCGGGAAGCTCAACAGGAACGGCGCGGCCGCAAAGCGCAGCATGACGAACCGCTCCTCCCAGCTGCCGGGCGCGAACAGGCTCGGAATGGCCAGCGCGATCGTGAAGCAGGCGGGCAGGGCTGCGGCGGTTACCGTTCCCATCAGCACCGATATCCCGAAGCGGCGAAGCTGCCGCAGGATCATGCGCGATCGATCTCCCGTCCGCCCTTGAAGACGCGGTGGACCTTGCCCTGCACCGGCAACCCGTCGAACGGCGTGTTGCCGGCGCGCGCCTTCATCCTGGCGCCGTCGATCGCCCAGGGCGCGTCGGGATCGAACAGGATGAAGTCGGCGGGCCTGCCGGGCTCCAGCGTGCCGGCGTCGAGGCCGAGGATGCGCGCCGGGTTGGCGGCGAGCAGCTCGAACAGGCGCTCCAGCGTCAGCACTTCATCGCGGACCAGGCCGAGCGACAGCGCGAGCAGCGTCTCGGCGCCCGACATGCCTTCCTCGGCATCGGCGAAGGGCAGGCGTTTGCCCTCGGGCCCGCGCGGATCATGGCCCGAGGCGATCACGTCGATCGTGCCGTCGGCGAGCGCGGCGCGGACGGCCTGGCGGTCGGCGTCGCTGCGCAGCGGCGGCGAGAGGCGGGCATAGGTGCGATAGTCGCTGACGTCGATGTCCGAGAGCAGCCAGTGCGCCGGAGTGACGCCGCAGGTGACCTGCACGCCGCGGCGCTTGGCTTGGCGGACCAGGTCGAGCCCGGCGGCGGTGGTGACCTGGCGGAAATGGATGCGGGCGCCGGTATCCTCGGCGAGCAACGTGTCGCGCGCGATCGCCAGTGCCTCGGCAATGGCGGGGGCGGCGGCGAGGCCGAGCAGCGTGGCGGTGAGGCCCTCGGTTGCGACTGCGTCGCCCGCGAGCCCGCCATCCTCAGCATGGGCGATCACGGTGAGGCCGCAATCGCGGGCATAGGCGAGCACCTTGCGCATCACGCCGGCGTCGGCAATCCAGCGGCGGCCCGTTGCGACTGCCTTTGCTCCGGCGCTGGCGTTGATCGCCATCTCGGCAAGATCGGTGCCGTGGAGGCCGCGCGTGGCGGCGGCGAGGGGATGGACCCACAGGTCGGGCTTCCCCATCAACGCGGCGCGGCGGATGATGCCGGGATCGTCAAGGATCGGCGACTGATCCGGCATCAGGCCGACGCGCGTGATGCCGCCGGCGCGGCAGGCGGCGCGGTCGACCGCGAAGACGCCCAGGTCGACGATGCCGGGGGCGAGGGTGAGGCCCTTGCCGTCGATGGTCTCCGCAGCGCCGGTTCCGGCGGTGATGGTTTCGCCGTCGAACGCGAAGCTGGTGCCGCCGCCGAGCACTTTGATGTTTTCAAACACGCGGCTCATGCGACAACTCCCGTCATCCCGGCGAAAGCCGGGATCTCATGCGGCTCTTTCCCCGTGCCATCGCCTGAGATCCCGGCTTTCGCCGGGATGACGGGAAAGCGGGGTGACGGGTGCGAATAGCTCATGCCCAGCCCTCCACGCCGCGCTCCGCCCTGGTGAGGACATCGAGGCAGGCCATGCGGACGGCGACGCCCATCTCGACCTGTTCGGTGATCGCGCTGCGCTCCGGATGGTCGGCGATGGCGCTGTCGATCTCGACGCCGCGGTTCATCGGGCCGGGGTGCATGACGAGAGCGTCGGGTGCGGCAAGGGCCAGTCGCTCGGGCGTGAGGCCGTAGCGGGCGTGGAACTCGCGCGTGGAGGGGATGAAGCCGCCGGCCATGCGCTCGTTCTGGACGCGGAGCATCATCACGACATCGGCGCCTTCCAGCGCGGCATCGAAATCGGTGAAGGGCGTGACGTAGAGCCCCTCAATCGCCGGAGGCATCAGCGTGGAGGGCGCGACCACGCGGACCTCGGCGCCGAGCGCGGTCAGCGCCAGCATGTTCGAGCGGGCGACGCGGCTGTGGAGCAGGTCGCCGCAGATCACCACGCGCTGGCCGGCGACCGCGCCGCGGCGGCGGCGGATGGTGAGCGCGTCGAGCAGCGCCTGGGTCGGGTGCTCGTGCCAGCCGTCGCCGGCGTTGAGCACCGGGCAATCGACCTTGTCGGCGATCAGCTGCACCGCGCCGGAGGCCATGTGGCGGATCACGATCACGTCGGCGCGCATGGCATTGAGAGTGACGGCGGTGTCGATCAGGGTCTCACCCTTCTTCACGCTCGACTGGGCGGCATGCATGTTCACCACGTCCGCCCCCAGCCGCTTGCCGGCGATCTCGAAGGAGAGGAGCGTGCGGGTCGAGTTCTCGAAGAAGGCGTTGATCTGGGTGATGCCCTCGAGCCGCCGGTCGCTGCGGGCGCGGGTGCGGTTCGCCTCGATCCACTGCTCGGCCTCGTCGAGCAGGAACATGATCTCATGCGGCTGAAGGCCCGCAATGCCGGTGAGGTGCCGGTGCGGGAAGACGGCGCGGCCCGGTATCTGGGCTGCGGGGCGATGATCAGAGGCTTGCATTAAAGCCGTCGCCTAGACCCGCCGGGCCGGCGAGGCAAGCCGCGAGGCGGGGGGAGTCTCGCATCTGCCGCAAATGCCGGATAGGAAGTCCGCCGCGTTGCGTTTCGGGGGGAGCGTTCGTGCAGGGCTGGTGGGCTGTCTTTGTTGGTTGGATGACGCGCGATCCCGCGTGGCTGGCGGCGTTCCAGGTTGGAGCGTTCTTCTTCGCGCTGGGACTGGGACTGGTCCTCGCGCTGCTGCCCTGGTGGCTGGCCCGGGTGGAGCGCGCGCGCTGGCGGCCGCTGCGGCGGATGCTGGCGCTGGCCGCGCTGCAGGCGCACCGCGATTGCGGCGAGAATGTCGTCGCGCTGTCCCGCCAGTTCTTCCGCGAGAATGCCGGCGCGCCGCTCGAGCGGCTGATGCGGGCGCGGCGGGCGATCGAGCGGCAGCAATCGGACGGCGCGCACTTCGCCCGGCTGGTCTCCGTTTATGCGCCGGCGGTGGATGCGCGCCACGCCGCGCTGCTCGCCGACACCGCGGCGCTGACCGAACTGGCCGAGCGCACGCTTGCGGGACTAACCCGGCTCTATCTCGGGCAGGCGATGGTGCGGGTAGGGGCCAATGCCGTGCACGGCGACGATCAGCTCGGCTATGCGCCAGCGCAGCTCGTCTCGCTCTCCTATGTCGCCGAGATGGCGGCGCTGGCGGACGGCTTCGCCGATGCGGCGGCGGAGCATCGCGCGCGGGTGGAAACGGTGCTCGGGCGCCGGGGGCGCAAGGCAGCGCGGGACGAGCTGGGCCGGATCGGCGCGGACGTGGCGATGCTGGGCGCCGATGTGCGCCGGTTCTGCGGGAAGCTGCAGGCGGCGGATGCCGGGGACCCGACCTACAAGACGCGCGAGCGCGGCGAGCGCGGCGGGCGCACGCTGGACGGGTTGATCGCGCGGTTCGATCGGGGCTGAGCCGCCGCCCTTTCGGGGCGGAGCGTGCCGGTCAGGCGTTCACCAGCGCGTCGATCGCTGCCTGGAGGATATGGGCGGCGGCCATGTTGTCGAGCATCCCGGCGCGGCGGGCGCGGCTGAAGTCCTGCTCGATCAGCGTGCGTTCCACCGCGACGGTGGACCAGCGCTCGTCCCAGAGCAGGATCGGGAAGCCCAGATCGTCCATGTTGCGGGCAAAGGCGCGAGTGGACTGGGTGCGGGGGCTGTCCGTGCCGTCGAGGTTGAGGGGCAGGCCGATGACGATGCCCTTCACCTGCTGCGCGGCGATCAGCGCCTGAAGCGCGGCCTTGTCCTTGGAGAATTTGGTGCGGCGGACCAGTTCGGCCGGGCTCGCGAAGCTCCAGCCGGCGTCGCACAGGGCGGTGCCGATCGTCTTGGTGCCGACGTCGAGCCCGATCAGGCGGCCGCCGGCGGGCAGGGCGGCGCGGAAGTCGGCGGGGGCAGTGGTGATCATCGGGCGTTTCTAACCAAAATCGTCATCCCCGCGAAGGCGGGGGATCCAGGGTAATGGAGCGATGTCCTGCTTGGCTCCGGACCCCCGCCTTCGCGGCGATGACGGGATGGTGGGCGCGGTCCCTAGAACGGCCAGAACTTGCGCCGGGCCTTCAATCGCCGCTCGGCATCGGCGCGGACATTGGCCCAGAACAGGCTGTAGTCGAACACATGATAATTGTTGCCCGGCAGCACATAGGGGCCGAGGTCCGGCGGGCTGTTGCCGATCATCAGGAAACCGCGCCCGTCGCAGCGCGCGGGGACGAGGTTCTTCTGGAGCACGGCGCTGCTCAGATCCCTGCTCGGCAGCAGGCCGCCGAGATTGGCCTCCACGGGCGCGCCGTCGTTAGGCTTGCCGGTGAGCGGATTGGTGCAGACCATCGGCGTGCCCTTGCGCGGCTGGCCGGTGAAGCCGTTCGTCTGGTCGAAGGTGTCGACGATCAGCGAGGGATCGGCGGGTTCGGCGAAGCTCTGCCAGGAAAGGATGCAGCCGGTTTCGTCGGGCCCCGAACAGGCGGGAAGGCCCATTTTCGGCAGGTCGGCGGTGATCGAGACCGGCCAGCCGACCACATAGGCCGCGACGATTCGCTTCGCGAGCGGCTTGCCGGCGACGCGGTCGACGAGCAGGCGGCTGAGGTGGAGCGCGCCCTGGCTGTGGCCGGCAAGGATGATCGGGCGGTTGCCGGCTTCCTTGAGGAACTGGTCGAACGCCGCCAGCACGTCGCGATAGGCGAAGTCGAGCGCCTGCTGTGCCTGGGTCTTGCTGGTGAGGAACGCGCCGAAAGTCGCCTGGCGGTACCGCGGCGCCCAGACCAGGCCGGAGGAATTGAAGGCGCTCGCCTGGCCGCGCAGGAACAGCTCGGCCCGGGCATTGGCGGCGACGTCGTTGAGCGGGGCGTTCCACTGGGTGCGATCGAGGAACGAGGTCGGGTGAACGAAGAACACCGCGGCGGGCGGGTTCTCCGCGGGCTGGAAACCCTCCGGGGCCCATAGCGCCGGATTGCCGGGCTTGTCCGGGCGGGCGAGCCAGAGATCGGCCTTGCCATAGTCGCCGGGCGCGGAGAGCCGCGCCACGTCCGCGCTCGGCACCATTGCCTGGCGAAGCAGCTCGATGCCCCAGAAACGATAGGCGAAGGTGGCGGCCAGTGCGAACACGATGAGTCCTACTACGAGATAGAGAAATTTCCGGGCCAAGCCCATCTCCATTGTGCAATGCAGCATAGAGCCGATTTGTTGCAATCGCATTCCCGTGGGGCACGATTGCCGGGGATGCAACCATACATGCGCGATGCCGCCATTCTGCACCGGAAATCCACTTTACCGCCCTGGCCGGATGCGAGAGCATCGCCCGCGAGGGGAGAGGGCGGATGGACGAAATCGAGATGCAGGCGGCGGACGAGGCTGCCGTGGCGGCGGGAGGCTGGGCGCTTCGGCCGCTGCTGCTGGCCGGACTGGGGCTGGCGACCGGGGTCGCGGCGCAGCTGATCCTGGGCGACAGCCTGAATTATCGCATGGGGTGGAGCGCGCTGCAGGCCGCGTCGCTGATGGGCGTGACGCTGTTCGCCGCGATGATCGGCTTCACGATCGAGCGGCGGCTGTGGTGGGCCTCGATCGCGTTCGGCGCGGTGGTCGGCGTGGCGGCGGGGTTCGTCACCTGGTGGAACGGCGCGCCGGGCGGGTGGAGCGCGGGCGAGGGCTGGCGCATGGTGAGCCTGTTGCTCGCCGTGGCCATCGCCGCGCCGCTGTTCCAGGCCGCGCGCGACGAAGGCGCGCCGCGCACCCCCTATGCCGCGGTCCATGACTATGCCTGGCAGAATGTGGTGCTGTGGTTCGCCTGCTGGCTGTTCGTGCTGATCGTGTGGATCATGGCCTGGCTGCTCGCCAGCCTGTTCCAGCTCATCAAGATCGAGCTGCTTCACGAGCTGCTGATGAAGAACTGGTTCGTCCGCGCGCTGATCGGCCTGGCGTTCGGAGCGGCGCTGGGGCTGTTGCGCGAGCATGACACCGTGGTGCGGCTGCTCCAGCGTGTCGTCGCCACGGTGCTCGCGGTGCTGGCGCCGGTGCTGGCGATCGGGCTGGGGCTGTTCCTGCTCGCGCTGCCGTTCACCGGCCTCCAGGCGCTGTGGGACGCGACTTCGGCGACCACGCCGCTGCTGCTGAGCTGCGCGGTGGGGGCGCTGATCCTCGCCAACGCGGTGATCGGCAACCGGCTGGAGGAGGAGCGGCGCAACCTGCTGCTCCGCTACGGCGCGATGCTGCTGGCGGTGGTGATCCTGCCGCTCGCGGTGCTGGCGGCGATCGCGACGGGACTGCGCGTCGGCCAATATGGCTATACGCCCGAGCGGCTCTGGGCGATCGTGTTCGTGGGGATCGCGATCCTCTATGGCGCGGCCTATCTGGGATCGCTGGTGCTGGGGCGGCTCGCCTGGACCACGCGCGTGCGCCCGGCGAACCTGGCGCTTGCCTTCCTGCTCTGCAGCCTCGGGCTGCTGCTCGCCACCCCGCTGGTCAACTTCAACCGGATTTCGACCGATGATCAGGTCGGGCGGCTCGAATCGGGCAGGATCGCGGCCGGGAAGTTCGACTGGGCCGCGCTTGCCTTCGACTTCGGCAAGCCGGGGCGCGATGCGGTGGAACGGCTGCGCCGGTCGAGGAATGCCGCGATCCGGGGCAAGGCGGAGGAAGCCGCCAAGGCGGAGAGCCGCTGGGATCTCGCGGGCGCCGCGAAGACCCCCCAGCGTTCGGGCCCGAAATCCGGCGTACTCGACAATGCCCGCGTCCTGCCGGAGGGGGCGAGCGCGCCCAAGGGGCTGATCGACCTGCTCGCCGGCAAATATCAATGCCGCCAGGGCAATCTGTGCACGATATTCCTCGCAAACCCGGCGGAGGCGGTGGTGTTCGAGGACAGTTGTTATGCGGGAATGCTGGACAAGGACGGCAAGGCCCGCAGAATCGTCACCTATTGCGGCGGCGGCGATCGTTTCGTGCTGGCGGACGGCGCATGGACGGATGCCGGCGATCGCTTCGTGCCGAGCGCGGAGCAGCGTGCGCAGATCGCGGCCGGCTATCCGGCGGGGAAGGTGGAGATTCGCCCCGTCGCGCGGCGGCAGGTCTTCGTCGGGGGCGTGCCCGTGGGCGAGCCCTTCGAATAAGCGGCGCTTGAAGGCGGGAGGCGTGGCTGTTAGGCGCCTCCCATGTCCGTCGATACCGCAACCGTGAAGAAGGTGGCGAGCCTCGCACGCATCGCGATCAGCGATGCCGATGCCGAGCGCCTCGCGCCCGAGCTCAACAACATCCTGGGCTGGATCGAGCAGCTCGGCGAGGTCGATACCTCGTCGGTCGAGCCGATGACCGCCGTCATCCCCAATGCGCTGCGCCTGCGCGAGGACGTGGTGACCGAGGGCAATCAGCGCGACGCCGTGCTGCAGAACGCGCCGCAGGGCGAGCACGGCTTCTTCACCGTGCCGAAGGTGGTCGAATAATGAGCGACATCACCGATCTGGGCGTCGCGAGCCTTCGCGACGGCGTCCGCGGCGGCAAGTTCTCCGCGCGCGAAGTCGCCGATGCGTTCATCGTCAAGGTGAGCAAGGGCAAGGCGCTCAACGCCTTCATCGTGGAAACCCCCGAGCACGCGCTCGCCGCCGCCAAGGCAGCCGATGAAGCGATCGCCAGGGGCGAGCCGCTCAAGCCGCTTTCGGGCGTGCCGCTGGGCATGAAGGACCTGTTCGCCACCAAGGGCGTGCAGACCACGGCGGCCAGCCATATCCTCGAAGGCTTCGAGCCGGTCTATGAATCGACGGTCTCGCAGCGGCTGTGGGACGCGGGCGCCGGCATGCTCGGCAAGCTCAACATGGACCAGTTCGCCATGGGCTCGTCGAACGAGACGAGCTATTTCGGCAACGTCATCTCGCCCTGGCGGCGTGGCGGCGGCGACAATGCCCCGCTGGCACCGGGCGGCTCGTCGGGCGGCAGCTCGGCGGCGATCTCGGCGCGGCTCGTGCCGGGCGCGACCGGCACCGATACCGGCGGCTCGATCCGCCAGCCCGCGGCGTTCACCGGCATCGCCGGCATCAAGCCGACCTATGGCCGCTGCTCGCGCTACGGCGTGGTCGCCTTCGCCTCCAGCCTCGACCAGGCCGGGCCGATGGCGCGCGACGTGCGCGACTGCGCGATCCTGCTCGAGAACATGGCGGGCTTCGATCCGAAGGACTCGACGTCGCTCAACCTGCCGGTGCCGAAGTGGGAAGAGGCGCTTTCGGGCGACCTGACCGGCAAGAAGATCGGTATCCCCGCCGAATATCTGATCGACGGCATCCCGACCGAGATCGCCAAGCTGTGGGAAGCCGGCATCGCCTGGGTGAAGGATGCCGGCGCCGAAGTGGTGGAGGTCTCGCTGCCCCACACCAAATACGCGCTGCCGGCCTATTACATCATCGCGCCGGCCGAGGCTTCGTCGAACCTCGCCCGCTATGACGGCGTGCGCTATGGCCTGCGCGAGCTGGCCGAGGGGCAGAACCTGCAGGAAATGTACGCGGCGACGCGCGCGGCCGGGTTCGGCGACGAAGTAAAGCGCCGCATCCTGATCGGCACCTATGTGCTGTCGGCGGGCTTCTACGACGCCTATTTCACGCAGGCATCGAAGGTGCGCAGCCTGATCGCGCGCGACTTCGAGAATGCCTTCTCGATGTGCGACCTGCTGCTGACGCCGACCGCGCCGAGCGCCGCGTTCGCGCTGGGCGAGAAATCGGCCGATCCGATCGCCATGTATCTCAACGACGTGTTCACCGTGCCTTCGAGCCTGGCCGGCCTGCCGGCAATGAGCGTGCCCGCGGGGCTGGACGCCGGCGGCCTGCCGCTCGGCCTGCAGATCATCGGCCGTCCGCTCGACGAGCAGGGCGTGCTGAATGCCGGCCTGGCGATCGAGCAGCGCGCGGGCTTCGTCGCGCGGCCGGGGCAATGGTGGTGAAATGAGCGCGCTCGATCCCCTGGCCGAATTGATGGGTAGGGTGATCGAGTTTGCCGCGCCTGTGCTGGAGCGTCGGCGCATGCGCAAGGAACGCGAAAGGGAGCAGTTGAGAAACGCTCCGTCTGGAAAGACACGGAATGACTGAATCCACCTACCGCATCCAGGGCGAAACCGGCGAATGGGAGGTCGTGATCGGCCTCGAGGTCCATGCGCAGGTCACCTCGAACGCCAAGCTCTTTTCGGGCGCGGCCACCAGTTTCGGGGCGGAGCCGAACAGCCAGGTGAGCCTGATCGACGCGGCGATGCCGGGCATGCTGCCCACGCCGAACCGCGAGTGCATCCGCCAGGCGGTGCGCACCGGCATGGCGATCGGCGCGGTGATCAACAAATGGTCGCGCTTCGACCGCAAGAATTATTTCTACGCCGATCTGCCGCAGGGCTATCAGATCAGCCAGCTCTTCCACCCGCTGGTGGGCGAGGGGCAGATCGAGATCAGCCTGGACGACAAGGATCCCGAGGCCAACGTCAAGACGATCGGCATCGAGCGCATCCATGTCGAGCAGGACGCCGGCAAGCTGATGCACGACCAGCACCCGTCGCGCTCCTATGTCGATCTCAACCGCGCCGGCGTGGCGCTGATGGAGATCGTGTCCAAGCCCGACATGCGCTCGCCGCAGGAAGCCGGTGCGTACCTGAGCAAGCTGCGCGCGATCCTGCGCTATGTGGGTTCGTGCGACGGCAACATGGACCAGGGCTCGATGCGCGCCGACGTGAACGTCTCGGTCCGCAAGCCGGGCGCCGAGTTCGGCACGCGCACCGAGACCAAGAACGTCAACTCGGTCCGCTTCGTCATGCAGACGGTGGAAGTCGAGGCGCGCCGCCAGGTCGAGGTGCTGGAGAGCGGCGGCCGGATCATCCAGGAGACCCGGCTGTTCGATCCGGACAAGGGCGAGACCCGGTCGATGCGCTCGAAGGAAGATGCGCACGACTATCGCTATTTCCCGGATCCCGACCTGCTGCCGCTGGAGCTGGACGAAGCCTTTCTCGCGGAATGCCGGGCGAGCCTGCCCGAGCTGCCCGACGCCAAGCGCCGCCGCTATGAGCAGGCGCTGGGGCTGAGCGCGTATAATGCCGCGACGCTGACCGCCGACGCGGACACCGCGCGCTGGTTCGAGGCGTTGCTGGCCGAGAGCGCGCGGGTGCAGAAGAAGGGCGAGAACGAAGTTGCCCGCGCCGCGGCCAACTGGCTGCTCTCTGACCTGTACGGTGCGCTCAACCGGCTCGGCAAGGATCTGGACGCGAGCCCGGTCAGCCCCGAACGGGGCGCCGAGCTGCTCGCGCTCGCCGCCGACGGCACGCTTTCCGGGCCGCTGGCCAAGCAGGTGTTCGAGATCATGCTCGAGACGGGCGATCCGGCCGGCAGGATCGTCGAGGAGCGCGGGCTCAAGCAGACCAGCGACACCGGCGCGATCGAGGCAGTGATCGCCGAGGTGCTGGCCAAGAATCCCGGCCAGCTCGAGCAGTATCGCGGCGGCAAGGAAGCCCTGTTCGGCTTCTTCGTCGGCCAGACGATGAAGGCGATGGGCGGCAAGGCCAATCCGGCCGTGGTCAATGAGCTGCTGAAGAAGGCGCTGGCGGGCTGAGGCCGTTGCCATCCCCCTGCGCGCGGATCATAGTCTGCGCCAGGGGGAGGGGATCATGCGGACATCCTTGTTGGCTTTGTCGCTCGCGGCGCTGCTGGTGCAGGCGCCCGCGCCCGCCCGCGCGCAGGACATGGGCGGCCTGCCTGATCCAGGCGCGATCCCGATTCCCGATCTGTCGGGCGGGCGGGATCCGGCGGTCGTCAGCAATGGCTGGAAATATTTCTATTACTGGCGGGCGGATACCAGCTTTGCCGCGGCGTTCGCGGATTTCTCCGAATGCTACCGCTTCATGCCGGTGGCGAATTCCAGCCCGGGCGTGCCGATGTTCGCGCCGTGGGAGGACAAGCCGGCGACCGAGATCGTGACGCGGGGCATCCAGCCCTATGGCCTGGTCGGCGCGGTGATCGGCGAGATCGTGGCGGGTCCGCTCGTCCGCCGTGCCCACCAGTCGCGGCTGCGCCGCTGCATGGAGCCGCGCGGGTATCAGCGCTATCCCCTGCAGGAGCGCCGCTGGGAGCAGCTCACCGACAATTTCTCGCCGGCATCGATCGCGATGCAGGCCAAGGCCGCGTCGGGCCCGGCGCCCGATGGCCTGCCGCTTCCGGAGGATCGCTGATGCTGCGCCTGTTCGTCGCGATCGCGCTGCTGTCCGCCACGCCCGCCATCGCCCAGACGCCCGTCGACGAGATGGTGGAGATCGAGGCCGGTGCGCCGATCACCATCCGGCCGGACCGCGCCTATCTGATCCTGCGCGTCCACAAGCCCAAGGGAGCGCCGAAGTTCGAGCCGGTCTTCCTGCGTGTCCCGACGGCGCGCGAAATGGACGGCTATCGCGCCGCCAGGGCCGAAGCCTTTGCGAAGGCCGAGCCCGGGCTGGCGAAGGATCGCGAGAAGGCCCTGGCGAAGAAGGCCGCGGCGGAAGGCGCCGGCCAGAAATTCTCCGGCCAGATTCCGCCGGTTCCTTCGCTCGATGCCTTCAACTTCAGCTATGGCGGCATCCTCAACGTCAACGCCGTCGACAACAAGCGCCCGCTGGTCCGCGGGGATCCGGACAGCCTGTTCCTGGTCGAGACGGTGCCGGGCGACTTCGTGCTCTATGGCGCGTCCTGGGCGATGGGGCCGGCGGGACTGCACATCTGCTTCTGCCTGGGCACGGTGGGGTTCACCGCCCGTCCCGGCGAGGTGCTCGACCTCGGCACCTTCTATGCCGACCGGGCCAAGTTCAAATCCGAAGTGCCGGAGCTGGCCGCCGAAACCGGCTTCGGACCGAGCAGCGACACGCCGGGTTATCTGATCGCCGGCACGGTGCGGCCGGTGGCGCCCGGCGGCCCGGTGCCGCCCGTGCCTGCCAATATCTCGGTGAAGCCGGTCGAGTATCGGGCGGTCGGCAAGTTCTTCAATCCCAATGCCAGCGGGATCAACCGGCTGGTTCCCGTGCCGGGTGTGCTCGCCTATCAGGGCGGGAAGGTGATTGACGTGAAGACCGGGCGCGAAGCATCAGGCGCCTATCCCTTCCGCTGATCGAGGAGAGGTCATGCTTCGCCTGCTATGTGGCTTGATGAGCCTGTTGCTCGCCGTCCCGGCGCTGGCCCAGACGCCGGCGCCTTCGTCCGCGCCGGCCCCCACATTGCCCCGCGTCGCGCTGGTCACCAGTGCCGGAACGATCACGGTGGAGGTGGACAATGTCCATGCGCCGATCAGCGGGAACAACTTCCTGCGCTATGTCGACCAGAAGCGGCTCGACGGCGCACCCTTCTACCGGGTCGTGAAGGTGCAGGACCATTTCGGCTTCGTGCAGTTCGGCGTGAACAATGCGCGGGGCAAGGTGCTGCCGCCGATCAAGCATGAGCCGACCACGCTTACCGGCATCAAGCATACCGACTTCACGCTTTCGACTCCGCGCCGCGCGCCCGGCACCGCCGCGGGTGACTTCACCATCCTGCTGGGCGACCAGCCTTCGTTCGATGCCGATCCGAGCAAGCCGGGCGACAATCTCGGCTATGCGGCCTTCGCCCATGTCGTCGACGGCAAGGATGTGGTGCTCAAGATCTTCGACGCCCCCAATTCGGCCACGGCCACGCTGGGAGGCTATTTCAAGGGCGAGGTTCCGGCGACGCAGGTGAAAATCCTGACGGCCCGGCGGGTGGCGAACTAGCGCGCAGGTGCCGCCAGAAGGCGAATCCACCTGCAATCCCCGCCGCCGCATAGCAAGCGGGTGGCCGCCGGCTGGTTCGTCGAGCCACGACATGCCGGCAATCCCGGCGACAAGGCCCGCGAGCGGCGCCACCCAGCCGCGCGCGATGCCGGGGCAGTGGAGTAGCCAGTAGAGCGGCAATGCCACCAGCCCGCCGACCATGACGGTCGGCAAATAGGCGAACGGGAAGACGAAGGAAGTCTGCCCGGTCTCGAAGCCCTTGAAGGGCGAGGATGCCGGCGAACCTTAGTTCGCCGGCCGATCGAGATACAAATAGAGCGGGTCGAACTCGGCAACCGCTTCCAGTCCCGGCCGGTTGTGGATGGTCACCCGGCCGCCGCGAAAATCGGCCAGGCCCGCCTCGCGCAACTCGCGCAGCACGCGGTTCACATGGACCCCGGTAAGGCCCAGGCATTCGGCGAACTGGTTCTGGGTGATCGGCAGGCCGAAACTGCTGCCTTCCGCCGCGCCGACGGCGAGCAGCCGCGACTGCAACTCGCAGAGCAGGTGCGCGGCGCGCTCGATCGCGTTGCGCCGGCCGAGCGAGACTTCCCATTCGCGATGGATGCTCGCGTCGAGATTGGTCGAGAACCAGAAGGCACGCGTGAGGGCCGGGAAGCGGCTGGTGATCTCCGTCACCTTGGCGTGCGGCGCGCGGGCGATGCGGCAGGGCGTGAGGGTGATCACATTGTGATCGAGATAGCCGAGCGTATAGCCGTGCAGATCGGCGAAATCGCCCGGCACGTGCAGATGGGTGATCTGGCGCTGGCCGTTGCTGAGGTCCTTGTAGCGCGCCAGCAGCCCGTCGAGCAGCAGGATCGAGCTGTTCAGCCGCTCTCCGCGGCGCACGATCACCTGCTCGGCCGCATGGACGAACGGCCCCTGCAGCGCGGCACGAAGCGCTTCCTCCTCCGGAGCGCCGATTTCGCAGCGCAGCCGGAGCTTCTTCAGATGCTTGTCGATCATGGATGGCCGGGAGTTATTGCTGGTCCGAATCCTGGTGTCCTATGCCGCGGGCGCCGCCCGCTGCCGCTATGGACTCCATCGGTGAACGGCGACCGGCTGGGCTCCCCATGGCGCCGCCGCCTCGGGTTTCGGTGATCTGCGCGAGATCGAAGGGCGGGTCTTCACGATCATTGTCGTTCATCCTCTCTCTTCCTGTCGGGCAATCGGCTGGCCGGGCGCGGGCACCGCGGGCGTGGCCGGCTGTGGTGCGGGCACGTCGATGTCCGGCGCCGGCGGATCGAGTTCGGGAGGCGGGCTCGTCGGCTGGCCCGGATGCGGCGCCGGGGGTTGCTCGGCGGGCGGCACGGTGGGCTGGACGGGCGGCTCAACAGGCACGATCAGTCTCCTTGTTTCGGTAGACCAACGCTTCGCGTCGCGATGAAGTTGCCTGCGCCCTTGCGATGAAGGCCCCGACTGCTATAGAGCCCGCCGACCGGCGGTGCCCTATGCGGGCGTGGCGGAACTGGTAGACGCGCCAGATTTAGGTTCTGGTATCGAAAGGTGTGGGGGTTCGAGTCCCTTCGCCCGCACCAGCATCGCCGCTCGTTTCCCGCGTCACCGGACGCCGCGAGACCTTTTCTGAAGTTTGGAAGCCTGAGAAAAATGCAGACTGTCGAGACGTTGAACGAGGGCCTGAAGCGCGCCTACACGCTCAAGATCACTGCCAAGGACATCGATTCGAAGGTCGATGCCGAGGTCAAGCGGGTTGCCCCGCAGGTCCGCATGCCGGGCTTCCGCCCGGGCAAGGTGCCGACCAACCTGATCCGCAAGATGCATGGCGAGGCGATCGCGCAGGACGCGCTCAACAGCTCGATCCAGGAAGGCGTGCAGAAGCTGATCGCCGACCACAAGCTGCGCCCGGCCGTGTCGCCGTCGGTGAGCCTGGAAGGCGAATATGCGCCCGGCGGCGATGCCGAGATCAAGGTCGAGCTGGAGGTCCTGCCGGACGTCCCGACTCCCGCGATCGACGGCCTGAAGCTCGAGCGCCTGACCGTTCCGGTCAGCGAGGAAGAGGTCAACACCCAGCTCAAGCAGCTGGCCGGCCAGCAAAAGGCCTGGGTCGACGCCCCGGCCAAGCACAAGGCCGCCGAGGGCGACCAGGTGACCATGGACTTCGCCGGCACCGTCGACGGAATCGCCTTTGACGGCGGTACCGGCACCGACATGTCGGTCGAGATCGGCACCGGCCGCCTGATCCCGGGCTTCGAGGACCAGCTCGTCGGCGTGAAGACCGGCGACGAGAAGACGATCGACGTCGCCTTCCCGGCCGATTACGGCGTGCCTGACCTGGCCGGCAAGCCGGCGCAGTTCGCGCTCAAGATCACCGCGGTGAAGACCGCCGGCGAGACCGAGATCAACGATGATTTCGCCAAGACGCTGGGCCTGCAGAGCCTGGAGCAGCTCACCGGCCTGCTCAAGGGCCAGCTCGAGCAGCAGCTGAACGGCCTGACCCGCACCTATATGAAGCGCAAGCTGCTCGATCAGCTGGCGGCCGGCCATGACTTCGAGGTTCCGCCCTCGATGGTCGATGCCGAGTTCGACCAGATCTGGCACCAGCTCCAGCACGAGGCCGAGCATGAGGCCGATCCGGCCGCGGCGAAGGAGGAGCTGGAAGCCGAGCGCGCCGATTACGTGAAGATCGCCGAGCGCCGCGTGCGCCTGGGCCTGCTCCTCTCGGAGATCGGGACCGCCAACGGTGTCGAGGTCACGCCGAACGAGATGAACCAGCTGATCGCGCAGGCCGCTGCCCAGTACAGCCCGAACGATCGCGAGCGCTTCTACCAATATGTCCGCAACGAGCCGATGGCCGCCGCCCAGCTGCGCGCGCCGCTGTTCGAGGACAAGGTGGTCGACTTCCTGTTCGACAAGGCCGAGATCAGCGACCGCGAAGTGACTCGCGAGGAGCTGGAAGCCGCGATCGAGAGCGATGAGGGTTTCGACACCGGCACCCACACGCACGACCACGACAACCACAAGCCGCGCAAGTCGAAGAAGGCGGAAGCCGGCGAGGGCGAGGCCAAGGCCGAGAAGAAGCCCGCCGCCAAGGCGAAGAAGGCCGACGCCGAGCCGGCCGAAGCCGAGGCGGCCAAGAAGCCGGCCGCCAAAAAGGCTCCGGCCAAGAAGGCGGATGAGGCCGAGGGCGAGGACGAGGCCAAGCCCGCCAAGAAGGCGCCGGCGAAGAAGAAGGCCGACTGAGGCCCTTCTCCTTCTAGGGAAATGCAAGGCCCTCGCTCCCTGGTGGAGCGGGGGCCTTTGCTTTGGCGCTTATCCCGCTGGGACAAATACCTCTCTGCCATCTCCGCGAAGGCGGGATCCATTGGCGCTGCGGTTCCGGCTCCATCGCCTCCGACAGCCGGAATGGGTCGCCGCCTGCGCGGGGATGACGGCTATTGGGGCACTCCTTGTCTCAAGGGGATAATCGCCCTTTGCTTTTCGGATCAGAAGGCCTGCCCGAGGTCGGAGGGCGGCTGCCCGTATGGGGGCGGGCGATCCGCGGGATCGTCACTACAGCGGTGACCAGACTGGCCGGATGTGCACGCCGATCGCACCGATCTTCAGGCGAAGACCCGGGCGAGTTCCGGCCCACGCAGGCGGGCTTGCGCGGCCACGATCTCGCGCAGCATCTGGATGGCGACCAGCGCGAGCGCGACGTCGGCAACGCCCTGCGCCCAGAACCCGGCCTGATCGTCGCCGCGCGTGAAGATCATGGCGATCGCGGCCGCAAAGCCGTGGAGGAGCCACAGACCCCACCAGATGGCGACGATCGGCTCGTTATGGCCAAGGTCCTGGCGGCCATGGCTGGCATTCCACAACTCGCGCATGCCCTGATAGGGCACGAAGAGATTCGCGATCGGCACCGCGAACCACCAGATGCGTGCGCCCGGGGTGAACTCGAGCGCGTCGAAGCCGAAAGCGATCAGGTTGCGGCCGGCGCGATGGATCCACATGCAGAACAGCACGATCGTCGCGAGCTTGATCAGCGCGGCGATCCCGTTGAGGCCGTCGGCGTTCGGCGCGATCACGGCGGAATAGAAGACGGGGAACAGCCGTGCGCCGCCGAACATCAGCGGCTTGTAGAACGCATCGATAACCACCATCGCGATGACGGCCGCCGTCAACAGCCGCAGGCTTCGTGTTTCCATGCGCGTTCCCCCTTTCGCGAAAGGATGCGCGGGGCCTTGCGGCTTGCCAAGATGAAATTGGTGTCGAACGGTAACCATTTCCGCCCTATGGCTGGCGCATGAGCAAGCCGACCGTCGCCGTTATCCTGCCCTGCTACAATGAAGAAGCCGCGATCGCGCAGACGATCGAGGGGTTCCGCAAGGCGCTGCCGGATGCGGCCATCTACGTCTATGACAACAACAGCCGCGACCGCACGATCGAAGTCGCGCGGGCGGCCGGCGCGGTGGTCCGCAGCGAGCGGATGCAGGGCAAGGGCAATGTCGTCCGCCGGATGTTCGCCGATGTCGAGGCCGATATCTATGTGATGGCGGACGGCGATGCGACCTATGATCCGGCCGCGGCGCCCGCCATGGTGGCGCGGGTGGCGGAGGAGGGGCTCGACATGATCGTCGGCACGCGCGTGCACGAGGCGGCCGAGGCCTATCGTCGCGGGCACGTGCTCGGCAACCGGATGATGACCGGCATCCTCGCCAGGCTGTTCGGCCGCAGCTTCACCGATATCTTCTCGGGCTATCGCGTCTTCTCCCGCCGTTTCGTGAAGAGCTTCCCGGTGCTGTCCGCCGGCTTCGAGATCGAGACCGAGATCAGCGTCCATGCCCTGGAGCTGAAGATGCCGGTGGGCGAGGTGGAGACGCGCTACTTCGCCCGGCCCGAGGGATCGGAGTCCAAGCTCAGCACCTATCGCGACGGTTGGCGGATCCTGAAGACGATTGCGGTGCTCTACCGGATCGAGCGGCCGATGCTGTTCTTCGGCTGGATCGCCACGGTGTTCGCCGCGCTGGCGGTGGGGCTCAGCATTCCGCTGGCCGTCACCTGGTTCGAGACCGGACTGGTGCCGCGCTTCCCCACGGCGATCCTGGCGACGGGATTGATGATCCTTTCCTTCCTCAACCTGTTCACCGGACTGATCCTGGACACGGTGGTGCGCGGGCGGCGCGAGGTGCGGCGGCTCGCCTATCTGGCGCAACCGGGGCCGCTCAAATAGGCGCTCCGCGCGAATCGAGATCCACATTCTGGGCGTATCCGATCTGATGAGGTCATGCCTCGCCGGATTGCTTTTCCATGGGCGCGTGTCTCCTGGGGTTGGCCTGTTTTGGAAAAGAAACTTCGATAGCGGCAGTCAATTGACCTGAGGTGATTATTTAATCTGTTAATGGTTTTATTGAATTTATTGTTTGATTTTCGTTAAATGAAACGAAAATGAAAAGGTCATTACTTTACGGCTGCTGTCATTGTAACAATAATGCCAACTGCAATGCGTAGGGGCGCCCCGATCAGGAATGAACCTGAGGGGGGTTACCCATATGCAGAACGTTTCCCGCTTCCGTCTGTCGCTGCTCGCGGGCGCGACGCTGCTCGCGCTGTCCGCGACGCCGGCGCTGGCGCAGGACCAGGCGGCGGCGACCGCCGCCGCTCAGGCCGACAACAGCGACCAGGGCGGCCTGGGCGAGATCATCGTCACGGCGCAGCGTCGCGAGACCAACCTCCAGCAGACGCCGATCTCGATCTCGGTGCTGAGCACCGAGGCGCTTCAGGATCGCCACGTCCAGAGCCTGTTCAACCTGGCCGACGGCACGGTGCCGTCGCTGCGTGTCGCGACGTTCGAGGCGCGCCAGTCGGCGCTGACCATCGGCATCCGCGGCATCGTTCCCTATGACCAGAACCAGACGGCCCGCGACGGCGGCGTCAGCGTCTATATCGACGGCGTCGCGCTCGGTAAGACCCAGGGCCTCAATGCCGCGCTGTTCGACATCGAGCGCATCGAAGTCCTGAAGGGCCCGCAGGGCACGCTGTTCGGCCGCAACACCGAAGGCGGCGCGCTCTCGATGGTCACCAAGGCGCCCACCGGCGAGTTCGGCGCGCGCATGACCGCGGGACTCGGCAATTATGGCAGCCGCAACGCGGACATCCATCTCGACCTGCCGGCGTTCTTCAACATCGCGCTGAAGTTCGACGGCGTGTACCAGCACCAGGATCCGACGGTGAAGGACCCGCTCGCGGGCTCGGTCGGCTGGAACTATTATGATCGCAAGGGCGGCCGCGCCGCTGCGCGCTGGACGCCGTTCGATGGCCTGACTGCGGACTTCTCCTATGATTATGCGAAGGACGAGAACACCCCGCAGTTCAGCCAGCTGATCAACTATAATCCGAACAACTACACCGTCGGCACCTATACGCCGGCGGGCGGCACGCTCGGCACCACTCTGTATCTGCCGGGCACCGCCACCGCTTGCGGCGGCACCATCACCGCGGCCCAGGCCGCGGCCGGCCGTCTTCCCTGCGTCGCGCCGCTCGCGCCCGCGGTCGGGGTGCATCCGGAGCGCCAGAAGGTCGCCGATGTCGGCGTGCCGCAGCAGCCGAGCGTGGACATCACGCACGGCTTCACTTCGAACCTGAAGTACAAGGTCGCCCCGGGCCTCGAGCTGCGCTCGATCACCGCGTGGCGCGGCGTCAGCACCGACCAGTGGGACAATTCGGGCGGTCCGGAGCGCAGCACCTATGCGCCGAACGCGAACTTCAGCCGCTACAGCCTGTCGTTCCTGAAGCAGCACCAGTTCAGCCAGGAATTCCAGGCGGTCGGTACCTTCGACCAGTTCGATTTCGTCCTCGGCGCCTATTATTTCACCGAGCACGCAACCGAATATGCCGCGACGCCGCTCAGCAACCAGTGGAACGCGGCCGGCACGGCCTACACCATCCGCAGCCCGATCATCGACAGCTCGGTGACCGGGAACATCAGCTCGGCCAATTCGGGCTATCAGCCCTATGCGCCGTCGTGCAACAACACCCTGGCCGCGACCGTCCCGCAGTTCACGAACAGCTGCCAGTTCATCACCCGCGCCAGCAAGGCCTGGGATCATAACTATTCGGCGTTCGGCAACCTGACCTTCTCGCCGGAAGGCACCGGGCTGCACTTCACCGCCGGCGGCCGCTTCACCAAGGACAAGCGCCGTGGTGCGCTCTATGTGGTGAACAACGCGGTGCAGGGCTTCACCTTCGAGAACAGCATCAGCCGCTTCGATCCGATGTTCAACATCTCGTACGATGCGACTCGGGACGTCCACCTCTACGCCAAATATTCGACCGGCTTCCGTGCCGGCGGCGCCAACGACCGGTCGCAGAGCTTCAACGCCTTCGGTCCGGAATCGGTGAAGTCGTACGAGGTCGGGGCGAAGATGGACTTCTTCGACCATCATGCCCGCCTGAACATCGCCGGCTACATCATGGACCGCAGCAACACGCAGTTCGACTTCGACCTGTTCGATACGGCGGCGACGATCACGCTGCCCAACGGCACCGCGGTCCCCAACCCGACCAACGGCGCGCACATCGAGCAGACCCAGAATGCCGGCAACACCAAGATCCGCGGCATCGAAGCCGATCTGACGGTGAAGCCGACCGCCGGGCTGACGCTGTCGGCTTCCTATGCCTATACCTATTGGAAGGCGCCTTCGGCGGTGAACCCGTTCACCGGCGGCCTGCCGCAGCAGCTCTACATCGTCTATACGCCGAAGAACGCGGCGTCGGGCGCGATCGACTATGTGATGCCGCTCGCCATCGCGGGCGGTGCCAATCTGCGCCTGCACCTCGATGCCAACTATGCCAGCAGCCAGTACAGCTTCCAGCTCGAGCCGACCAAGACCGATCCGAGCTTCGTCGTGAACGGCCGTATCGCGCTGGCGGACATCAAGATGAACGACAGCGCGCAGGTGACTCTGTCGCTGTGGGCCCGCAACCTGCTCGACAAAACCTATATCTATCGCCGGTCGAACGCGAACTCGTCGCCGGTGTACAACTATAATGGCACCACCCTGGTCTCGACCAACTATGGCGGCATTCTGGGCGACTATGCCAATTTCAACCCGCCGCGCACCTTCGGCGCGGAGGCGAGCGTCAAGTTCTGATCCCCGGTCCCCGGCGACGAGCCGGGGAGCGGATTGCGCGAAAGGCGGCCCGGGCGGTTATCCGTCCGGGCCGTTTCTCATTGGGCGAGCGGCAGGCAGACGCGGACGCGCAGGCCGGGCCGGTTGTCCGTCAGCTCGAGCGCGCCGCGATGGAGCACGGCGATCGCCTGCACCAGCGGCAGGCCGAGCCCGTGCCCGGGGCGGTTGCGGCTATGCTCAAGCCGGCCGAAGCGGCGCAGCGCGCGCGCATGCTCGTCCGGAGCGATGCCGGGGCCGTTGTCGGCGATGGTGAGGACGGCGGCATCGGCTTCCCGCGCCACCGACACTGCGAGCATGGCGCCCGGCGGCGTGTGATTGACTGCGTTCTCGATCAGGTTGACGACGAGCTGGGTGAGCAGCCGCGCGTCCCCCTCGACCGGCGCGCTGTCCCAGGGGCCGAGGCGAAGCGTCTGGCCCCTCTCGTCCGCCAGGACCTCGAGTGCCTCGGCTGCCCCCGCGGCGATCTCCGCCAGGTCGAGCCGGCGGAACATCGACCGGCGGTCGCCGCCCTCGACTTCGGTGATGCGCAGGATCGCGGCGAACATCGCCAGTATCTCCTCGCTCTGCGCCATCGCTTCCTCGATTTGGGGGCGGAGCGCATCGGCGCCGGGCTGGGCGCCGAGCCCGGCAAGCTGGCCGTGGAGCCGGGCCAGCGGCGTGCGCAGATCGTGCGCGACGTCGTTGGAGATCTGGGAGAGGCTTGTCATCAGCGCCTCGATCCGATCGAGCATGTGATTGAACGCCTCGGCCTGGCGGCCGAATGCCGAGCCCGCCCGCTCGACCGGCACGCGCGCGCGCAGGTCGCCGTCGACGATCGCTTCCGCTGCCTTGCGCACCGCTTCGATATTGCGCCGGATCGCGAGGCCGAGCGCGAGCGTGCCCAGCGCCACGAGCAGCAGGATCGTGCCGAAGCCCGACGAGAGGATCAGCATGCGGTGCGAATCGTGATGATCGATCGGCTCGCTCTCCGCCGCCAATGCCAGGGTCAGGCCATTCGGCAGCGCGT
Organism: Sphingomonas sp. NPDC092440; assembly: GCF_044754985.1. NCBI lineage: Bacteria > Pseudomonadati > Pseudomonadota > Alphaproteobacteria > Sphingomonadales > Sphingomonadaceae > Sphingomonas > Sphingomonas sp. NPDC092440. The sequence goes on from NZ_JBIVQA010000003.1 coordinate 147,311, forward strand.
GCACCAGTGCCCGTCCGCGGGTGAGGCCATGGATGCCGGCGCTCCGGTCGATCGTCGAGAGGCCCTGGGGGAAGCCGTGCGCGGGCGTCATGTTGCCGGCCAGGTGCCTGCCGCTCGCGTCGGTCAGCAGGAAGCCGATGTCACCGCTGTCGCGCCGCCGGGTCTCCTGCGCGATCCGGTGCATGAGCAGCGTCTGATCGGGATCGTCGGCGAGCAGCTCCGCGGCTTGTCCCTGCAGCCGCTTGTCCACCTGTCGATCGATCGCGCCGACAAGGGCCAGATAGACTCCGGCGCAGGTCAGCACCGTCGCGAGCGCTATGGCGGTGAGGAAGGCGAGCGCGATCGCCCGGAGCGAGCGAGGCGGCGCCATGGCTCAGGCGCGGAACATATAGCCGACTCCGCGCACGGTCACGATCGGATCGGGCAGGCCGGGCAGCTCGAGCCGCTGGCGCAGGCGCCGGATATAGGCGTCGACGATGTTGGTGGTGGGGACGAAATCATAGCCCCAGACGCGCTCGAGCAGCAGCGGCCGGGTGAGCACCGTGCCCGCCTCGCGGACGAGCTCGGCGAGCAGCTTGATCTCGGTCTTGTGCAGCTCGATCGGCCGGCCGGCGCGCGTGACCCGGTGCCGGGCGACGCTCACCGTGACGTCGCCCGCGGTCACCGTCGCGCTGTCGGTGCCATTGGCCTGGCGGCGGCGGAGCAGGGCGCGGATGCGTGCATGGAGCTCGTCGGTCTCGAACGGCTTCACGACATAGTCGTCGGCACCCGCCTCCAGCCCTTCCACCCGCTCGGGAAGCCGGCCGAGCGCCGTCAGCAGGATCACCGGCGTCATGACTTCCTGCTCGCGCAGCCAGCGCAGCACGTCGACTCCGTCGACGAACGGGAGCATCCGGTCGAGGATCACGATGTCGAACGGATCGTCGCCGATCGCGGTGATCGCCGCGCGCCCATCGGCAACCGATTGGACCGCATAGCCGCGCTCCCGCAGCTGGTCCGTCAGCAGCCGGCGCAGCGGTTCGTCATCTTCGACGAGGAGGAGGCGTATGGGATCGTCGGGCATCGATTGGCTGACCAAGGCGCGCATCCAGGCAAGGTTCGTGCCCGTGTAAGGGGAAGGCGGGCAAAGGTCGATCCGAAACAATGGGGCCGGAAGCGTTGGCGCTTATCCCCCTTTGGACAAGGATCCCGTTATCGAGATGGGTCGAGGCTCAGCGAATTCCCTCCAAAGGCAGTTCCCCGGCCTTCGCCGGGGAACGGACAGGATGTCAGGCCCTCCCCCTATTCCTCCAACCATCCTGGCCAAGCCGGGAGGATGCATGGCGCCACTCGTTCCAAGGGGACAATTACCGAAAGTGCTCCGGCCCAAAGCGATCAGCGGCGGGTTTCCACCAGTCCCAGCGCGATCAGGCTGTGCGCGGAGGCGAGGATCGCCTCCGCATTGCCGCGCGGCTGCCAGTCGAGCAGCTTGCGCGCCTTGACGTTGCTGGCATTGGCCCGGATGCCGAGCCGCGGCGCCGCCTCGCGCGCCATCGGATTGAACAGGGCGAGGACGCGCACCAGCCAGCTCGGGATGCGGCGGCGCGTGATGTTGCGGGCCGCATCGCCCAGATCGGTGCGCAGGATATCCGCCATCTCGGGAATCGAGACGGCCTTGCCCGCCACGGCGAGGAAGCGCTCGCCCGCTGCGCCGGCATGCGTCATCGCCTCGATCTGCAGGCCGGCCACGTCGCGCACGTCGACGACGCCGAACCACAAATCGGGCAGGCCGGGCATCTTGCCCTCGAGCATCGACTTCACCAGCCAGATCGAAGTGGAGAGATCGTCGTTGAGCGCGGGGCCGAAGATGCCGACGGGATTGACCACCGCCAGCTCGAGCCCGTTGCCCTCTGCCGCGACGAAGTCCCACGCCGCGCGCTCGGCGAGCGTCTTGGACTTCATATAGGGCTGGACGGCCGGGCCGTTCACATCGGTCCAGTCCGCTTCGGTATAGTCGCTTTGGCGCTGGCCATGGCCATAGCCGATCGCGGCGAAGCTGGAGGTGAGCACGACGCGCTTCACGCCGGCGTCGCGCGCCGCCCGCAGCACCCGGAGCGTGCCGTCCACCGCCGGTCGGATCAGCTCCTGCTCGTCCGCGGGCTGGCTCTGCGGGAAGGGGGAGGCGACGTGCTGCACATAGTCGCGGCCGGCCGCGGCCTCCGCCCAGCCTTCGTCCTGCTCCAGATCGGCGGCGACGAAGCTCAGGCGGCGCGTATCGGCGCCGGCCCGCTCGAGCGTCGCGCGGACCTGCGGCTCGCGGGCGAGGCTGCGGACGGTGGTGCGGACATCGTGTCCCGCCGCCAGCAGCTGGAGGATGACATGGCTGCCCACGAAGCCGGAGCCGCCGGTGACCAGGACCTTGTGCGTCGTCATGATGCCATCATGGGACGGCAGCGTTGCGCCTTCAAGGCAGTGCGGGCGCGGGGGCGTGCCCCTGGCAGGGCATCCGCCCGTTCGCCCGTGACGGCCCCTCCGCGAAAGCCCTTGTCGCGACTAACCATAACCAAGGCTTGAACTCCGCTCGCCAAGCGCCGATGTTGGGCCGGGCAAACAGATATAACGAGATTTTCACCCATGCATCCGCTTTCCGGTCAGATGACCATCGACCCCGTCACCGGCGGTCTCGTTCCCATCGTCATCGAGCAGTCGAGCCGCGGCGAGCGCAGCTTCGACATCTATTCGCGCCTGCTGCGCGAGCGAATCGTCTTCGTGACCGGCCCTGTCGAGGACCATATGGCCTCGCTGATCACCGCCCAGCTGCTCTTCCTCGAGTCCGAGAACCCGAAGAAGGACATCTGGATGTACATCAACTCGCCGGGCGGCGTGGTGACCGCCGGCATGGCGATCCACGACACCATGCAGTATATCCGTCCGCGCGTCGGCACGGTCTGCATCGGCCAGGCGGCCTCGATGGGCAGCTTCCTGCTCGCCTCGGGCGAGCCGGGCCTGCGCGTGGCGCTCACCAATGCCCGGATCATGATCCACCAGCCCTCGGGCGGCGCCCAGGGCATGGCTTCGGACATCGAGATCCAGGCCAAGGAGATCCTGCGGATCCGCGCGCGGATGAACGATCTCTATGTGAAGTATACCGGCCAGCCGCTCGACAGGATCGAGCGCGCGATGGACCGCGACACTTTCCTGGAGGCGAATGAGGCCAAGGAATTCGGCCTGGTCGACGAAGTGTACGAGAAGCGGCCGGTCCCCACCGACGGCGAAGCCGCGGCGGCCTGATCGTCAGGAGCTGTTTAAGGAGTCTGGTGTAATAGCCAGATTCCGGGTTTGCCGGATAATCTCCCGCGTGTAGGATGGCGGGTGGCGTAACGTGCGCGCGGCGCACCAAGGATGGATTGAATGACCAAGCTCAGCGGCGGTGACTCGAAGAGCACGCTCTACTGCTCGTTCTGCGGCAAGTCGCAGCACGAGGTGCGCAAGCTCATCGCGGGCCCGACCGTGTTCATCTGCGACGAGTGCGTGGAGCTCTGCAACGACATCATTCGCGAAGAGACCAAGTCCGCGCTCGTCAGCAAGAAGGACGGCGGGGTTCCGACGCCGCAGGAGATCTGCGACGTCCTCGACGATTATGTGATCGGCCAGAAGCGCGCCAAGCGCGTGCTCTCGGTGGCGGTGCACAACCATTACAAGCGGCTGAACCACGGCGCCAAGGGCGCGGACGTCGAGCTCTCCAAGTCGAACATCCTGCTCGTCGGCCCCACCGGCTGCGGCAAGACGCTGCTCGCGCAGACGCTGGCGCGCATCCTCGACGTGCCGTTCACCATGGCGGACGCCACCACGCTCACCGAAGCCGGCTATGTCGGCGAGGACGTGGAGAACATCATCCTCAAGCTGCTCCAGGCCTCGGACTATAATGTCGAGCGGGCGCAGCGCGGCATCGTCTATATCGACGAGATCGACAAGATCAGCCGCAAGGCCGAGAACCCGTCGATCACCCGCGACGTCTCGGGCGAGGGCGTGCAGCAGGCGCTGCTCAAGCTGATGGAAGGCACCACGGCTTCGGTTCCGCCGCAGGGCGGCCGCAAGCATCCGCAGCAGGAATTCCTGCAGGTGGACACGACGAACATCCTGTTCATCTGCGGCGGTGCTTTCTCGGGCCTCGAGAAGATCATCGGCGATCGCCTGCAGGGCAAGTCGATCGGCTTCGGCGCGCATGTCGCGGCACCGGACGAGCGCCGCACCGGCGAGATGCTGAAGCAGGTCGAGCCGGAGGATCTGCTCAAGTTCGGCCTGATCCCCGAATTTGTCGGCCGCCTGCCGGTGATCGCGACGCTCGAGGATCTCGACGTCGAGGCGCTGATCAAGATCCTCACCGAGCCGAAGAACGCGCTGGTCAAGCAGTATCAGAAGCTGTTCGACATGGAGGGCGTGAAGCTCGGCTTCAACGACGATGCGCTCACCGCGGTCTCGAAGAAGGCGATCGAGCGCAAGACCGGCGCGCGTGGCCTCCGCTCGATCCTGGAGGGCATCCTGCTCGACACGATGTTCGACCTGCCGTCGATGGACGGGGTGGACGAGGTCGTGGTCGACAAGGACGTGGTCGGCGGCACCAAGGAGCCGGTGCGCGTCTATGCCAAGAAGGAAAAGGCGGGCTGATAATTGCGGGTTAGGAAACTCTGCGCTATATCGGCGTTGAAGCATTGCGCTTGGCGGGAAGGTGATAGGATGACGCATATGGCCCTTGGCACCATGAATGCGAAGCCTGCCATGGAAGACGTGCCTGGCGGCTGACGCACAGGCCGATGCTTAACCAAACAGCCCCGCAAGGGGCTGTTTTCGTATGGAGCTCCGGTGCCGGTGCATCGTCACGCCATCCAAAAGCAGATCTGCCTCGCAATCCTGCGCGGAGAAGGCGAGGCGGCGTTCGATCTCCACCGTGTCTCCACTATGGATCGTGCGCTGTATCAGCGCATGGCCGATGAAATGGTGCAGCGGGTCATCGCGCGGCATTCGTCCTTCTCCGAATATTATCGTGTTTCGATAAAGAACCCGCTTGGCGCCAGCCTCTGGCTCGCAGGGGCGCTTGCGACGACGGCGGGCATGGCGGCGATAGCGCTTCTGCAAACGATCGAGTGGAAGGCGCTTGTCGCCTCGTCCGCGCTGAACGGCGTCATCGGCCTGTTTGCGATCACCGCTGCCGCTGCCGGCTGGGGCGTTTCGAGCTGGGTCGCACATCGCAATACGCGATCGAAGCATACGCTCGACATCGTCGCGGCGCGTTTTTCGCAGCCGGCATTCAGCCAGGCGCTGGCGGATTTCAACGCGGGCTTTGTCGGGCTCAAGATTACCGAGGCACTGGTCGCCGAATTCGCTACCTCGCACGATCCGGTCAAGATCAATGCCGTCCGCGGCATGCGATATCTGGTGAATTTCTTCGAGTTCATCTCCGTCGGTATCATCTATGGTGAGTTCGACGAGCGGATTATCGCCAAGACGCTCCGCGGTAATATCCGATATGTCTATGACAAATGCGCGGGATGGATCGGCGAGCTGCAGCAGCGAAATCCGAAGACGCTCGAGCATTTCACCCGGGTCCGCGCGCATTACGAAGATTTGTGAGGCGCGTGCCGGATGAAAGGCGCTAGGTTGAGAACTCAAGCAAGTATCTGATTTTCTACCGTCACCCCCGCTATCCCTTCCTCGTCATCCCCGCGCAGGCGGGGATGCAGGGCCAAGGGCAAGGGGCGCGAGGTTCGCTTTGCCGTTTCCGGCAAGCATGCGCGTGATTGCTTCGATCATCCCGAACTACCCTGGATCCCCGCCTGCGCGGGGATGACGGGTGGAGTTTCAACGGCTTGTTTGGGTTCTCACCCTGGCCCCGTCGTCAACTCGGCGGGCTTGCTCTGCGACCAGCCTCTGGCATCATGCTGCGGATGGGGATCGGGGGGCGGCGTTGAGCAAAGCGGCCAGACTTGCCGCCGCGCAGGCGCGGCGCCGCAATGTCCGTTTCCGGCACGCCTTCACCTGGCTGCTGGTCGGCGCGGTGGTCTATGCGGTGGCGCTGGCGCTTGCGATCCTGCTCTATCCCGATCCGAAGGTGGTGCTGGCGCCGGTGATCGGTCCCAGCCTGTATCTCACGCCGCTGTTCGGCATGCCCTATCTCTTCGCGAGCGCGCGGCAGCGCGGCTGGGCGCGCCGGCTGCTCTATTTCACCGCGGCGCTCACCTTCGCGCATGTCGCGGCCAATTATCTCGCCTGGCGGCATGCCTCGATCAGCTTCGCGCTCGAGCCCGATCCCCGGGCCTATGTCGAGGATCTCGGCACCGGGGCGGTGGGCGGGTTCGCCGGCGGCACGCTGGCGCTGATGCTGCTCCTGCCGCTGCGCCTGGCGCCCTTCCATGCCGGCAGCCGCGCGATCATCCTGCTCGGCATCGTCGCGCTCACCCTGCTCGGCGCGTTCGGCATGGCACAGGGGCTGCTGCTCACCGGTGCCCATGGCTATCAGCTCAAATCGGCGGGCTTCGTCTTCTGGCTGGAGTGCGTGCATCTGCCCTGGCAGGCATGTCTGGCGTTCTTCCTGGCCTGGCTCATGCGGCTGGGGCGGCGACCCGCGGGCTGAGCCGCATCAGCGCGAGATAGACGAGCAGCGCGATGGCCAGCCCGACGAACCAGGCCCAGGTGTAGATCGCCATCCATACCGGCCCGACGGCGAAGGCCCCGGGCGCGGCGGTGGCGAGGAAGCCGGGCAGGTTGGGCAGCACCCCGGCCGCGAAGGCGATCAGCGCCGCGGGGTTCCAGCCGCGGCGATAGGCATAGGCGCCGTCCGTGCGATAGAGATCGTCCACTCGCAGCTCGGTCCGGCGGATCAGCCAGTAATCGGCGATCAGGATGCCGGCGATCGGCCCCAGCAGCGCCGAATAGCCGGCGAGCCAGACGAAGATATAGCCGCCCGTGGACGCGAGCAGCTTCCACGGCATCATCAGGATCGCGATCGCCGCGGTGATCATGCCGCCGGTGCGGTAGCTGATCCGGGCCGGCCAGAGCGAGGAGAAGTCATAGGAAGCGGAAACGAGGTTGGCGGCGATGTTGCACGAGATGGTGTCGATGCTGATCACGATCAGCCCGAGCAGCACCAGCGGCCCCTCGAACCGGCCGGAGAGCGCGACCGGGTCCCAGATCGCCTCGCCATAGATCACCACGGTGGCGCTGGTGGTGATCACGCTGGCGAGCGCGATCAACCCCATCATCGGCGGCAGGCCGAGCGACTGGCCGATCAGCTGGTCGCGCTGCGAGCGGGCGAAGCGCGTGAAGTCGGGGATGTTGAGCGCGAGCGTTGCCCAATAGCCGATCATCGCGGTGAGCGCGGGCCAGAACACCGCCCAGAACTGCCCCGCCTTCGCCCCGCCCTGCACGAAGGCGGAAGGGGCGTGGAAGATGGGGCCGAGCCCGCCCGCCGCCTGCACCGCCCACCAGACCAGGGCGATGCAGACCAGGATCTTGGCGGGCGCGGTCCAGGTTTCCAGCCGGCGGATGGTGAGCAGCCCCTTGCGCACGAAGAAGAGCTGGAGCGACCAGAAGAGGAGGAAGGCGATCAGCTGCCCGATCCCGATGCCGAGCAAGGGAAGCGGGGCGCCGCGCAGATCGGCGCCGACCAGCACGCCGAGCAGAGTGAGCAGCGCCTCGCCGCCGATCCAGGTCTGGATGCCGTACCAGCCACAGGCGACCAGCGCGCGGGCCAGGGCGGGCAGCCGGGCCCCGGCCGTGCCGAACGCGGCGCGGACGAGCACCGCATAGGGGATGCCGTGCCGGGCGCCGGCATGGCCGATCAGCAGCATCGGCACGAGCACGATGACGTTGCCCAGCAGCACGGTGAAGGCGGCCTGGCCGGCGGACATGCCCTGCTCGACCAGCCCGGCGGCGAGCATCCAGGCGGGCACGGCGACGATCATGCCGATCCACAGCGCGGCATAATGATACCATGCCCAGCTGCGTTGCCCGGGCCCGGTCGGCGCGAGGTCGGTGTTCCAGAGCGCTTCGTCCGCCATGCTTCCCCCCGGTATGTCGGCTCAACGGATCGGAATGTCGCGCGAAGCTCGCTGCACTGCAAGATCGGCCTTTGTTGACGGTTGACGCGACTCAAGATGAGGCGCACCCTAGGTGTATTGGCCGGATAGAGGAGTGTTCCTATGTCTGATGCTGCAATCCTCGCGGATGAAGATCCCCGCGAGTATCATTCGTCGTTCAATCTTGCCCTCGATTCCGCCGCGGGCACGGCATTCAAGTGGCTGATCCTCGGCCACCTGTTCTTCATCGCCGGGTTGTGCGTGCTCACCCTGGCGAATGTCGCCAACGCGGCCGTGTGGCTCACACCCCTGCTCACCTTGCCCCTGGTCTGGGCCGGGCGGGGCCACAAGCTGGCGATGAAGGTCATCGTGCTGATCGTCGGCCTCACCTTCGCGCACTGGGCGGGCGCCCAGCTGGCGAACCAGGTCAACGCGTCCACCGATCCGATGCGGTTCGGCCTGATCGGCGGTGGCGTGGGGGCGGGCCTTGCCCTGCTGTTCGTGCTGGGCAGCGGCCTCGGCCGGCGCGGCGTCGCGCCGATGATCTTCGCCGTGTTCGGCACGGCGATGCTGGCGGGCCTCGGCGCGCTGGTCGTCTATCTCTACATGACCACCGGCTCGACGAACGAAGCCTTCCCGAGCAACTGGATCCAGCTGCTCAAGATCTACACGCCCTGGCAGATCGGGTTCGCCTTCGTCCTCGCCAAGGTGCTGCGGCCGGATGGCGCGGTGATCGAGGAATAGGGTTGCGTGCCGGGGGCTATCCCCGGCACCTGCTCCAGGGTCACGACTCGATCAGCAAACCCCGTCATCCCCGCGAAAGCTGGAATGACGGGGTTAGCTGACAGGGGCTCGCCCCTAGATCAGCCCGGGCACGAAGCGCTTCACGCGCGCGGCATAGGCGTCATAGGCGGCGCCGAATTGCGCGCGGAGGAGCTTCTCCTCGCGGCGGACGCGCATCCAGGTGCCGAGCCAGTAGAGCGGGATCCCCAGGATCAGCCCGCGCCAATGGCCGAGCGCGAGCGCCATCACGAGGATCCAGACGAACAGCGCGACATAGATCGGATTGCGGACCACCGCGAAGGGCCCCCAGGTGACGAGCTGATGGTCTTCGCGGGTGCGCGCGACGATCGCCCAGTTGCGCCCCATGGCGCGCGAAGAGGCGATGAACAGCCCGATCACGCCGGCCATCAGCACCAGGACGGCGGCGAACTGCGCGATCGCGCGCAGGTCCGGCGTGCCCAGGACCAGCTCGAGCGGGCCGAATCCCACTACGAGAAACCCGAGCGCCTGCACCGCGACGCCGAGCATCGAGCCCGAATCGCGTTTGCTCGTCACTTCGGTGCCCGCTGCGCCGCGCCTGCCCTTGGCGGCGAGCAGTGCCGCGACCCAGACGAACATGCTGCCGAAAAGCGCGGCGACCGCGTAGATGCTGGTAGGTTCGGGATGGACGAGCGCGATCATGATCACCTCCGATAGGCATAGCCCTGATAGGCTTCGACGGCCGCCGAATATTTGAGGATCCGCGAGTCCGGATCGACGACGACATGGGCATCGGCCGGCACGTTCAGCGTCGCGGTGCCGCCCGGCATCTCGACCATGCGCAGCTTGCCGTCGACCGAGACTTCGACCGGCAGCGGGAAGGGCTTGTCGTTCGCCACCTTCCAGCGCAGCGTCAGCGTGTCGCCCTGGCGCGCCTCGACCAGTTCGGGCAGCGGCGCCTGGTAGAGATAGACGTCGAAGAACCATTGCATGTCGCGGCCGGTCACGTCGTTCACGATCTTGATGAAGTCCGGTGTGGAGGCGAAGCGCGGGGTGAAATTGCCCGGCCTGGGATCGGGGCGGCCATAGACGAGCCGGCGCGTCGCATCGAAGAACCTGTCGTCGCCGATCAGGTTGCGCAGCGTGTGGAGGATCCAGGCACCCTTGACGTAGATGTCCTGGCCCGGCCCGCCATTCGCTTCCTCGTACACCTGCTCCTCGGTGCGGATCTGGCCGGAGACGATCGGGGCATGGTTGGTGATCTGGAGGCGGAATTCGTCCATCATCACTGCATAGCGCGCCTCGCCCTCGCGCCAGCGGCCGTAGAGCGGCTGCATGTACTGCGCGAAGCCCTCGTGCAGCCAGTAATCGTCCCAGTTGCCGGCGGACATCTGGTTGCCGAACCATTCATGGCCCAGCTCGTGCTGGAAGATCTCGTCGAAGCCCGAGGGATATTGCTTGTAGTCGTTGCCATAGGCGTTGATCGTCTGGTGCTCCATGCCGAGATGCGGGGTCTCGGCCACGCCCATCTTCTCGTCGCTCCAGGGATAGGGCCCGATCACGCGCTCGTAGAAATCGAGCGCGGGCGCGAATTCGGCGAACAGCTTCCTCGCCTTCTCGTCGCGCCCGGGGATGTACCAATATTCCATCGGGATCACGTTGCCGAAGCGGCTCTTATAGTCGGCCTGGATCAGCTTGTAGGGGGCGATCTGGAGCGTCACCGAATAGGGATTGGGGCTGCGCGCGCGCCAATGCCAGGTCGAGCGGCCGTCGGGCAGCATGTCGGTGCCGATCAGCTTGCCGTTGCCCGCGACCTTCAGGTCCTTGGGCACGGTGACGTGCAGGTCGACCATGTCAGGCTCGCCCCTGGGAAAGTCGAGGCAAGGCCAGAACAGGTCGCAGCCATAGCCTTCGGCGGTGCTGGCGATCCAGGGCTGGCGATCGGGCCCCGGAGTCCTGGCCCAGACCATGCCGTCGTCCCAGGGCGGACGGACCGCGACGTGCGGGGTGCCGCCATAGCTGATCTTCACCACTGCCTTGCCGCCGGCCTTGAGCGGGCGGGGCAGGGTGACCATCAGCCGGCCCTCGGGGTTCGACCAGTCGGCCGGCGCGAGCGCCGTGCCGTCCACGCTGATCGCGGTGACGGGCAGGTTGCGGTCGAGATCGATCTGGAGCGCCTTCTGCGCGATCGCGCTGGTGATGGTCAGCGTCGCGACGCCGGCGATGCGCTGCGTCGCCGGGAAGACCTCGATCGCGAGATCGGCATGGTCGAGGTGCAGCGCGGCGCGCTCGGGGCTGATCGGGCCGCCCGATTCCTTCGTGGTCGGCGTCAGCGGCGGCTCGCCGGGCTTGACGGTCTGGGCCTGCGCGGCCGTGGCGGCGAGAGCAAGTGCCGAAGCGACGAGGAGAGACGGATGCATCGGAACCTCCTTAGCGCGATGTCTGCGCCGCGCGCCACGCCTGGAACGCGTCGATATCGGCGGAGCGCTTCAGGATCTTCGACCAGGGATCGACGACGTAATGCGCGCCCGCCGGCAAGTCGATCGTGTCGCTGCCGCCAGCCATCGCCAGCGTGACCAGCCGGTCACCCACCTGCACCTCCACCGGCATGGGGAAGGGCCGGTCGCCCGGCGTCTTCCAGGCCAGCGTCAGCCGGTCGCCCTTCCGCTCGGCCAGCAGCTCGGGCAGCGCGGCCTGGTACAGATAGACGTCGAAGAACCATTGCAGCTTGCGGCCCGAGGTCTGCTCCATGAAGGCGATGAACTCGGGCGTGCTCCGGTAGAGCGGCTTGAAGTTGCCCGGCCGGGGATCGGTGCGGCCGTAGATCGCCAGCCGCAGCCCGTCGAAAAAGGCCTTGTCGCCGATCAGGTTGCGCAGCGTGTGCAGCGTCCAGCTGCCCTTGGTGTAGATGTCGCCGCCGCGACCGTTCTTGTCCTCGTACACCTCCTCGGCCGATTGCGGCTTGCCGGTGACGATGGCCGATTTGGCGCGGATGCCGATGCGCTCCTGGAGCAGCATCGCGGTATAGTCGCCCTTGCCGCTTCGCCATTCGGCGTAGAGCGGCTGCATATAGGTGCCGGTGCCTTCGTGCAGCCAGAAATCGTCCCAGTTGCCCGCGGTCAGCTGGTTGGCGAACCATTCATGCGCGAATTCGTGCTGGAACAGGTCGTCATAGCCCCAGGGAGTCTTGGCGTATTTGTTGCCATAGGCATTGACCGTCATGTGCTCCATGCCCTTGTGCGGCGTCTCGACCACGCCGAGCTTCTGGTCGCCGAACGGATAGGGGCCGATCATGGTCTCGAAGAAGTCGAGCGTCGGGGCGAATTCCGCGAACAGGCCCCTGGCCTGCGCCTCCTCGCCGGGCAGATACCAGTAGAACATCGGGATCGTGTTGCCGAAGCGGCTCTTATAGTCGCCCGAGATCACTTCATAGGGACCGACATTGAGCGCGATGCCGTAGAGCGTCGGATCGGTGACGTGCCAGTTCCAGGTCGAGCGGCCGTCGGCCAGCGTGTCGGTGCCCTTGAGCACGCCGTTCGAGATCGCCTTCAGCCCCTTGGGCACGGTGATGTGCAGGTCGACATGATCGGGCTCGTAGGTGGGATAGTCGATACACGGCCAGAACAGGTCGCAGCCTTCCATCTGCACCGCCGTCGCCACCCAGGGCTGGCCCTGCGGCGTCTTCGCCCAGACGAAGCCGCCGTCCCAGGGCGCGCGCACGGCCGTATGCGGCGTGCCGCCATAGGTGATCGCCGCGGTTACCGTGCCGCCCGCGCGCACCGTCTTGCCGAGCTGGACGGTCATGCGGCCCTCGGGGTTGCTCCACGCCCCGGGCCGGAGCGGCTTGCCGTCGATGGCGATCGCGGAAACCGGCAGGTTCCGGTCGAGGTCGATCACCAGCGTGCGGATCGGCGCGGTCGCGACGAAGCGCAGCGTGCCCACGCCCTGGATCGACTGGCTGTCGGGCAGCACTTCGATCCGGAGATCGGCGCTCTGGAAGCGCACCAGCTTCTGCACCGGATCGAGCGGGCCGCCCGAGCTGCTCGTCTGCGCGGTGAGCGGCGGTTCGCCCGGCTTGATCGTCTGCGCGGCGGCGGGAGCGGCGGCGAGCGCCAGGGCCGAGGCGGCGAGGAACGGGGACGTGCGGATGCGGGCCTCCATCAGGCGGTGAGCGCGTCGGGCGCGATGCGGAATTGAACTGGCCTTGCGGCGTGCCGGCAAGGGAAATCCGTGGCGCGGCCGGCCGATGCGGTCGCAAAAACCCTTGTCCGTGCCGCATTGGGAAGCAACACTCCACAACCTAACCGCGTTCGGCGATTGATGCAGGCAGCCCGGCCCCCATATAATGGTGCTGAGGAGCCCTGTGCGGGCTCAGGAGTATTCATGAAGCATTCCTACCCCGTTCTTCCCCTCCGGGACATTGTCGTCTTCCCGCACATGATCGTGCCGCTGTTCGTGGGCCGCGACAAGTCGGTCGCCGCGCTCGAGGCGGCGATGGCCGACGACAAGGAGATATTCCTCGTCGCCCAGCTCGATCCGGCCGAGGACGATCCCGGCCGCGAGGATCTGTACGATACCGGCGTTTCCGCCGAGGTCCTCCAGCTGCTCAAGCTGCCCGACGGCACCGTGCGCGTGCTCGTCGCCGGCAAGGAGCGCGGCGTGCTGGTCGCGATGGAGGAGGGCGGCGCCTATCTGACGGCGAACGTCGCGCCGGTCGAGGACGATGCCGCCGAAGGTGCCGAGATCCAGGCGCTGATGCGCTCGGTGGTCGACCAGTTCGAGAATTACGCCAAGCTCAACCGCAAGCTGCCGGCCGAGACCGCGGTGCAGCTCGCCGAGCTGGAGGACGCCTCGCGCCTGGCCGATGCCGTTGCCGCGAACATTGCGGTCAAGGTCGCCGAGAAGCAGTCGCTGCTCGTCGAGACCAATCCGATGAAGCGCCTCGAGATGGTGTTCGCCTTCATGGAGGGCGAACTCGGCGTGCTGCAGGTCGAGAAGAAGATTCGCAGCCGCGTGAAGCGCCAGATGGAGAAGACGCAGCGCGAATATTATCTCAACGAGCAGCTCAAGGCGATCCAGCGCGAGCTGGGCAATGAGGGCGAGGAAGGCGATGGCGACGAAGTCGCCGAGCTGACCCAGAAGATCGCCACGCTGAAGCTCAGCAAGGAAGCGCGCGCCAAGGCCCAGGGCGAGCTCAAGAAGCTCAAGACCATGGCGCCGATGAGCGCCGAGGCGACGGTGGTGCGCAACTATCTCGATGTGCTGCTGGGCCTGCCCTGGGGCAAGAAGTCGAAGCTCAAGAAGGACATCGCCGAGGCGCAGAACGTGCTCGACGAGGACCATTACGCGCTCGAGAAGGTCAAGGACCGGATCGTCGAATATCTCGCGGTCCAGGCCCGCACCAACAAGCTGAAGGGGCCGATCCTGTGCCTCGTCGGCCCGCCGGGCGTGGGCAAGACCTCGCTGGGCAAGAGCATCGCCAAGGCGACCGGGCGCGAGTTCATCCGCCAGTCGCTGGGCGGCGTGCGCGACGAGGCCGAGATCCGCGGCCATCGCCGCACTTATATCGGCTCGCTGCCGGGCAAGATCGTATCCAACCTCAAAAAGGCCGGAACCTCGAATCCGCTGTTCCTGCTCGACGAGATCGACAAGCTCGGCCAGGATTTCCGCGGCGATCCCGCGAGCGCGCTGCTCGAGGTGCTTGATCCGGAGCAGAACAACAAGTTCAACGACCATTATCTGGAGATCGACATCGATCTCTCGGACGTGATGTTCGTGTGCACGGCGAACTCGCTGAACCTGCCGCAGCCGCTGCTCGACCGCATGGAGATCATCCGGCTCGAAGGCTATACCGAGGACGAGAAGGTCGAGATCGCCGAGCGCCATCTGATCGAGAAGCAGATCGAGGCGCACGGGCTGAAGGAAGGCGAGTTCACCCTCGCGCCCGAGGGGCTGCGCGCGCTGATCCAGAAATACACGCGCGAGGCGGGCGTGCGCACGCTCGAGCGCGAGATCGCCAAGCTCGCCCGCAAGGCGCTGCGCAAGATCCTGGAGGGCAAGGCCGAGCGGGTGACGATCACGCCGGACAATCTCTCGGAGTTCGCCGGCGTGCCCCGATATCGCCACGAGCTGGGCGAGGAGGAGAACCAGATCGGCGCGGTCACCGGCTTGGCCTGGACCGAGGTGGGCGGCGAGCTGCTGACCATCGAGAGCGTCACCGTGCCCGGCAAGGGCATGATCAAGACGACCGGCAAGCTGGGCGACGTGATGAAGGAATCGGTCGAGGCCGCGTTCAGCTTCGTCCGGGCGCGGAGCCCGGCCTATGGGATCAAGCCGAGCCTGTTCGGGCGCAAGGACATCCATGTCCATCTGCCCGAGGGCGCGGTGCCCAAGGACGGCCCGTCGGCGGGCATCGGCCTGGTGACGGCGATCGTCTCGACGATGACCGGCGTGCCGGTGCGGCGCGACATCGCCATGACCGGCGAAGTCACGCTCCGCGGGCGGGTGCTGCCGATCGGCGGGCTGAAGGAGAAGCTGCTCGCGGCGCTGCGCGGCGGCATCAAGACGGTACTGATCCCGGAAGAGAACCAGAAGGACCTCGCCGAGATCCCCCAGAACATCCGCGACGGGCTGGAGATCGTGCCGGTCAAGCATGTCGACGAAGTGCTGCGCCTGGCGCTGACCGAGGCGCTCACGCCGATCGACTGGAGCGAGGCCGACGAGCTGGCGACCCAGCCTCCCGCTGGCAGCACGGGCAGGGGAGATGCCGTCCATCATTGATGGGCGGCACCGTCCTTAATGTTCGAGTGACCGTAACCTTTTCGTCATTTCGAGGGAAAAGCGGGCTGAATCGTTTTGACAGCGCGGGCGGGGGCGTGCTGACGTGATCGCTCGGCCCGCCGCCGCGACTCGCGCATTTCTGCGTATTCATGAGGGGGAAAATCACGAAATGAACAAGCAAGAGCTGATCGGCCAGGTCGCCGACACCTCCGGGCTCGGCAAGGGCGATGCGAGCAAGGCCGTGGAGGCCGTGTTCGACGCGATCCAGGCCGCGCTCAAGAAGGGCGACGAAGTTCGCCTGGTCGGTTTCGGCACCTTCTCGGTCAGCAAGCGCAAGGCCTCGACCGGCCGCAACCCGCGTACCCGCGAGCCGATGACCATCAAGGCCTCGAACCAGCCCAAGTTCAAGGCCGGCAAGGGCCTGAAGGACGCGGTCAACTAAGCCGCATTTAAAGGGCCTTTGGGGCTGGACAGCAGGGGCTGTGCCGCCTAAAGGCCCGCTTCCCATTTCGGCCGCCAAGGGTTTCAGGACCTGGCCAATGGGCGCGTAGCTCAGTGGTAGAGCACACCCTTCACACGGGTGGGGTCGTAGGTTCAATCCCTACCGCGCCCACCATTTCAAAGGCCCGTCGGTGATCCGGCGGGCTTTTCTCGTTTGCCGTGTCTCGCTGGTTCCGAGCGGGTTCCTTGAAGGCGAGGGCAGGGGCCTGGGTTGAGGAGTCATATTCTTCCCTCGTCACCCCGGCCTTGCGCCGGGGTCCCGCTATCTCGCCGGCGGAAGCAGGAGCGGGATCTCGGCGCAAGGCCGGGATGACGGTAGATGATCAGGCACGGTTTGGGTTCGCACACCCGGGCACTTGCCCGTGTCGGATCGGCCATGCTCCGGAACTTGCAAACTAGGATTTCGCCTGCTCCCTGCTGGCGGATGCGCGTGCCCTTCCTTTCCCTGGCCGATCGCACCCATCGCGAACGCCCGCGTGGGAAGCAAAGAGGGAAAGCGTAGCGTATGTTTCGTAAACTTCCGCGCGCCGCACCTGGCTCGAATCCGCCGCGCGACGCTGGCCAGCGCGCCGATCCGCCGGCCGGCATTCGGGCCCGCGCAAGGATATTGCGCGGCTGCCGACGTCGTGACACACCATCCCCAGACGCGCCTAACGTCTCAATATCGGGGGACCTCCATTGAAGAAATATCTGCTGCTCGCATCGGCTGTGGCCGTGCTCGCCGTGCCTGCGATCGGTTTCAGCCAGCAATCCGCCGCGCCCGTTGCGGCCGGCGCCACCGCCGATGCGGGCGCGGCGCGCTACGGCACCTGGGGCTTCGACCTCACCGGCATGGACAAGGGCGTGAAGCCGGGCGACGACTGGTATCGCTTCGTCAACGGCGCCTGGACGGATCGCACGGCGATCCCCGCCGACCGCTCCTCCTACGGTGCTTTCGCGGTGCTGCGCGATCTTTCGGAAGTGCGGATGCGCAGCCTGATCTCGGGCTACAGCGCCACTGATGCCGCGCACCCGGACCGGATGAAGGCGGCGATCCTCTATTCGGGCTTCATGGACGAGGCGCTGGCCGAGAAGCTCGACGCCCAACCGCTCGCCGAGCGCCTGGCGCCGGTGAAGGCAGCCGCCAGCAAGGACGACCTGGCCCGGCTGATGGGTGCCTCGGTCGGCGGCTTCGGCGCCAGCTTCTTCGGCGTGGGCGTGAACGACGACGCCAAGAACCCGGACGTCTATGCCCTGTATCTGCGCCAGTCCGGCCTCGGCCTTGGCGACCGCGACCTGTATCTCGACGCCAAGTTCGCGCCGCAGCTGGCGCGCTACCAGCAATATGTCGCGCAGCTGCTCGGCATGGCCGGCTGGGCGGATGCCGACGCGGCGGCGGCCAAGGTCGTCGCGATGGAGACTCAGATCGCCAAGGCGCACTGGACGCGCGCGCAGAGCCGCGACCGCGACAAGACCTACAATCCCACCGGCATCGCCGAACTGAAGGCGCAGGCGCCGGGCTTTGGCTGGGACGCCTTCTGGGCGGCGGCCGGCCTTGGCAAGGCCGATCGCGTGATCGTCGCGCAGAACAGCGCGATCCCGGTGATTGCCAAGATCTTCGCCGATGCCGATCTCGACACGCTTAAGGCCTGGCAGGCCTTCCGCACCACCGACGACATCGCGCCGCTGCTGTCGAAGCGCTTCGTCGATGCGCAGTTCGAGTTCCGCTCCAAGTTCCTGAACGGCCAGCCCCAGCAGCGCGAGCGCTGGAAGCGCGCGGTGGCGTTCACCGAGCGCGGCATCGGCGAGGGTGTGGGCCGCGACTATGTCGCGCTCTATTTCCCGCCGGCCTCCAAGGCGAAGATGGACACGCTGGTGGCGAACCTGCGCGTCGCGCTGGCCGGCCGGATCGACAAGCTCGCCTGGATGAGCCCGGCCACCAGGGCCCAGGCCCAGGCCAAGCTCAAGGGCTTCACCGTCAAGATCGGCTATCCCGACAAGTGGCGCGACTACTCCGCGCTCGAAGTGAAGCCGGGCGACGTGGTCGGCAATGCCGAGCGCTCCGGCCGTTTCGAATGGGACTATCGCCGCAACCGCCTGGGCGGGCCGGTGGACAAGGCCGAATGGGGCATGACCCCGCAGACGGTGAACGCCTATTACAACCCGGTGAAGAACGAGATCGTCTTCCCGGCCGCGATCCTGCAGGCGCCCTTCTTCGATCCGCAGGCCGATGACGCGGTGAACTATGGCGGCATCGGCGGCGTGATCGGCCACGAGATCAGCCATGGCTTCGACGATCAGGGCCGCAAGTCCGACGGCAATGGCGTGCTGCGCGACTGGTGGACGGCGGAGGACGCCGCCAAGTTCGAGGCCCAGGCTTCGCGGCTCGGCGCCCAGTACGAGGCCTATAGCTTCGACGGGCTGCCCGGCGTCCACATCAACGGCCGCGCGTCGATGGGCGAGAATATCGGCGACCTGGGCGGCGTGCTGATCGCGCTCGATGCCTATCACCAGTCGCTCGGCGGCAAGAAGGCGAAGCTGATCGATGGCTATACCGGCGACCAGCGCTTCTTCCTGGGCTGGGGCCAGGTGTGGCGCACGCTGTTCCGCACCGAGGCGCTGCGCCAGCAGCTGGTCAGCGATCCGCACTCGCCCGGTCAGATCCGCGCGGTGAATCCGCTGCGCAACGTCGACGCCTGGTATGCGGCATGGAAGATCGGGCCGGACCAGAAGCAATATGTTGCGCCGGCGGACCGGGTGCGCATCTGGTGAGCTGATCGACGACGCGTATGAAGAGGGGCCCGCCGATCGCCTGACCGGCGGGCCTTTTCCTGAGTGCGGGGCGGCTAGGTTGAGGACTCATATTCCTCCTTCGTCACCCCGGCCTTGAGCCGGGGTCCCGCTGCCTTGCTGACGGAAGAAGAAGCGGGATCCCGGCGCAAGGCCGGGATGACGGCGGAAAATCAGATACTTGTTTGGGTTCTCAACCTAGCGTGCCTTCCCCGCCTGTTCGTCGGCCAGCCGTTTGGCCAGCGCCGTCGCGGACCGGGTCGCATAGGCACGACAGGCGGTGGGATCGAGATAGGGGTTCGGTCGCATGCCCTTGGCGAAACGTGCATATTTCTCGACGCCGCCCGAATTGTCGGGATGCGCGCTGAACATGATGTCGCAGGGCATCGCGCGGAACCTGGCTTGAGAAGCGCGGAAGCTCGCGACCACTTCGGGATGCCTGGTGAAGCGATAACCGTCGGCGGCGACCGGGTTGAGGCTCGCGGCGAAGACCATCGCCCTGCACGCGCGGCCCTCGCAGCTTCGCCAGGTCCAGCTCATGCTTCCCGGCGTATGGCCCGGCGTGGCGCGGGCAGTGACGGTGACGTTGCCCAGCCGGATCGCCTCGCCGTCCTTCACCACCCGCACCCGGGAGACGGCGGGGAAGGGCACCAGCCATGCCACCTGCGGATCGTCCGCGCTGCTCATGCCGCGCCTGAGCGATTGCGCGGCCCAGTCGCTCGCCAGCACCGTGGCGCCGCTGTCCCGCACGAGGGCGGCGAGCCCGCCGGCATGGTCGAAATGCGGCTCGGTGCTGAGGATGAGCTTCACGTCCTCGATGCGATAGCCGAGCTTCTTCAGGTTCGCCTCGATCGCGTGGACCGATTGCGGCACGGCGCCGTCGATCAGGATCAGCCCCTTGCCGGTGTCGATCAGGCCGACGTTCATGCCCTGGAAGCCGACCAGATAGCTGTTGCCATGGACCCGGATCGGCGCCTGCGGACCGATCCACTTGGCGGCCGCCTCGGGGGCGATCGGGCGAGTGAGCGGATCGTCCTGCTGCTGCGGCGCGGGCGCGGCGGCGAGCAGGGCGAGCGCGGCGAGATGGATAGACTTCATCCTGGGCTCCTTGATTTGCTGCCCGGCGAGATGATCCACGGGACGGCGCGCGCGCAAACCAGCATTTCTCGGAAGAGCCATTAGCTGGATTAATGGATGAAGGCTCGAAGCCATTTCCCAACCATTGCCATCCCGGCCCTGGCGAGGATGAGGGGAGAAGGCGAGGCGGTACGCCGCGTCGCGCGGATCGGGCGGGGCGGGCGCTTGCCTTGGGCCGTGGCGACAGTGGTGGCGGCGGCGGTGGGATTCTGCTGCCGCGGCTGCTGCGCGGGCGCGGGCGCGGCGGCGAGCAGGGCGAGCGCGGCGAGATGGATCGGCTTCATCCTGGGCTCCTTGGTTTGATGCCCGGCGGCATGATCCGCCGGGCGACGCGCGTGCAACCCATCATTTCTTTTGCGGAACCATTGGCTGGATTGATGGCCGAAGGAAGGCATGAAGCCGCTTGCCGGCCATCGCCCTCCCGGCCTTCGCGAGAATGCGGTTCGCGAGGATGCGGGAAGCGGGTAAGGCCGCGCGAATCGAGAGGATCGGGTGGAGTAGGCGCGTGCTCTGGGCAGTGGCGACGGTGGCGGCGGCGGCATTTCAGGTGGGCCGCAACGCGCTTCAGCGCGGCATGATGTCGAACACGGGGCCCTGGGGTGCGACGCTGGTGCGCTTCCTGTTCGGCCTGCCCTTCTCGCTCGTCTTCACCGCGATCGCCGTCGCGATCACGCCGCAGGTCCAGCCGCAGTTCGGCTGGGCGTTCTGGTGGCCGGCGCTTGCCGGGGCGCTGGCGCAGGTGATTGCCACCGCCGCGCTGCTGCTCGCGATGCACCATGCCGGCTTCGCGGTCGGCACCGCGCTCCAGCAGAGCTCGGTCCCGCTCGCCGCCACTGTCGGCCTGCTCGTGTTCGGCGACAATCTCTCCGCGCTCGGCTGGTCGGGCGTGGCAGTGACGACGCTGGGGCTCGCCGTGCTGGTCTGGCCGAAAAAGGTCGAGGGCGCGGGGCACCCGGTGCTCGGCATCGCGTTCGGCGTCGCCTCGGGCCTGTTGTTCGGCTTCGCGCTCAACGCGTTCCGCCATGCTGGGCTGCGGCTCGAGCCGCATCACCCCTTCTTCTCGGCCATGGCCTGTGTCGCGATCGTCCAGGCGGTGCAGGCGGCGGGGTTGGGGCTCTATCTCGGCATGCGCGATCGGGCCGCGCTCGTGGCGGTGATCGCCGGCTGGCGCCAGTCGCTGGGCGCCGGCCTGTTCGGCGCGCTTGCCTCCTCGGGCTGGTTCCTGGCGCTCAACCTGGCGCCGGCCGCCGCGGTGCGCGCGCTCGGCGTGATCGAGATGCCCATCGCCGCGGCCGCCGGCCATCGCCTGTTCCGCGAGGCGCTGAGCCTGCGCCAGGCCCTTGGCGTGATCCTGATCACTGCCGGCGTGGCGATGACGGCGATGTACTGATCCGCGCGCCGGGCAGCGGGAGAGGGCTGGCGCGGACCCTCCGCCTTTGCCAGTCTCATGGGCATGACCAAGCTCCGCCGCCTGCTCGCCGCCGCCTTCCTGCTGCTCCCTGGCAGCGCCTTCGCCCAGAAAGTGCCGGTGCTGCTCGTTCCCGATCGCGTCTTCACGGCGAGCGACCGCGCGATGCATGACGGCTGGAAGGTCCTCGTTGCCGACGGCAGGATCGTGGCGGTCGGTCCGGACGTCGCCGCACCGCCCGGTGCCGAGACGCGGGCGCTGCCCGGCACCACGCTGCTGCCCGGGCTGATCGACCTCCACGTCCATCTCTTCCTCCATCCCTATGACGAGACGAGCTGGAACGACCAGGTGATGAAGGAGCCGCTGGCGCTCCGCACCGCCCGGGCGGTCGCGCATGCCCGCGCGACGCTGATGGCGGGCTTCACGACGGTCCGCGACCTCGGCACCGAAGGCGCGGGGGAGGCGGATGCCGGGCTCAAACAGGCGATCCAGCAGGGCATCGTGCCCGGTCCGCGCCTGCTCATCGCCGGCCGCGCCCTGGTCGCCACCGGCGCCTATGGCCCCAAGGGCTATGCCTATGACGTGCCGCAGGGTGCCGAGGAGGTGAGCGGGGAGGAGATCGTTCCCGCGGTGCGCCGGCAGATCGCGCATGGGGCCGACTGGGTGAAATTCTACGCCGATTATCGCTGGGGGCCGGGCGAGCCCAGCCGCGCGACCTTCAGCCTTGGCGAGCTGGAAGCAGGCATTGCCGCCGCGCATGATGCCGGGCGCAAGGTCGCGGTGCATGCCAGCACGCCCGAGGGGATGCGCCGCGCGATCCTGGCCGGGGCCGACACGATCGAGCATGGCAACGATGCCACGCCGGCGGTGTTCGCGCTGATGAAGGCGCGCGGCGTGGCATTCTGTCCCACGCTCGCGGCCACCGATGCGATCGCCCGCTATGGCGGCTGGAACGGGGCGGCGCCCGAGCCCGAGGCGATCCGCGCCAAGCGCGCCAGCTATGCCGCCGCGCTCGCGGCGGGCGTGACGATGTGCGTGGGCGGCGATACCGGCGTGTTCGCGCACGGCGCCAATGCGCGGGAGATCGCGCTGATGGTCGCCTGGGGGATGAAGCCGCTCGACGCGCTCTGGACGGCGACGGCCGGCAACGCGAAGCTGATCGGGCTGGGCGACGAGATCGGCACCATCGCGCCCGGGCGAATCGCCGATCTGGTCGCCGTTGCCGGCGATCCCGCCGCGAACATCGGCGCGCTCGATACGGTGACCATGGTGATGCAGCGCGGCCATCTTGTCCGGATGCCCGGCGAATGACATGATGCTTTCATCGGCGATTCATGAAGCGGATCCGCGCGGATGCTTCATCGCGGGCGCGTTATTTGGCCCATTGCCTGAGCGATCGCCTGATTGGCTGTAATATTATCGTCATTTTTCTGTCATCGTAACGACTCTCACAACTCATGTACGTGTCATTATCCCGGCCTAACCCCGGCCCGGGCGCAAAGGGGGCAATCGTTTCGATCGCCGCGCGCCCGGATCAGCAACGATACGACCGGGAGTTTTTGCGCGATGGCGAGCTTCAAGCGCTTCGGCCTCATTCTCATGACGACAGCCGCCTCTGCGGCACTCTCCGCGTGTAACGGCGCGGGCAATGTGGCATCCCCGGGCGCCGGCAGCGTCGTCATCGTGACGCCGACGCCGACTCCGCCGGCCACGCCGACTCCGACGCCGCCGTCGGCGATCACCGCGGCCCAGTTCGCGGCGGTCACCACGCAGAACAGCATCAGCATCACGGCGCAGGAGCAGCTCGACATCGTCAATGCGGGCTCGAACAACAACGTCAACGGTACCAATCAGCTGAACGGCATCTTCCCGGTCAGCGCGACTTCGCTGACTCCGGCCTTCAACCCGGCGACGCTCAATCCCTTCTTCGTCAGCACCAACTATGTCGGCGCGCTCAACGGCCCGACCGACACGGCGTTCGACGGCTGGACCTGCAACTCGACCACGGCCAATTTCGGCGCGACCAGCGCCAACTGCACGGCGGTTCCCGCGATCGGCAGCGGCGGCTCGACCGCGGCCTGCCCGGCCGGCACCACCGATGACGGCCTGACCCAGACCTTCCGCCTGTGCCGCCTGCCCCAGGCGATCACCACCGACCTGTCGCTGCCGAAGATCTCGGGCGTGGTCTACCGCCTGCGTGGCCAGACCGAGGTCGGCACCGATCAGGGCGCGACCGGCGGTGCCGGCGTGACGCTCACCATCGCGGCCGGCGTCGTCATCGCGGCCGATTCGACCGAGCCGACCAACGACCTGCTGCTCGTCAACCGCGGCTCGAAGATCCAGGCGGTGGGCACGGTCACCCAGCCGATCATCTTCACCTCGCAGCAGAATCTCGCCAACAACGGCGTCAGCGACGTGACCCAGGGCCAGTGGGGCGGCATCATCCTGCTCGGCCGCTCGACCACCGCGGTCTGCGCCTCGGGCACCGGCGGCAGCACCGGTACGCCCTGCCAGCAGGCGATCGAGGGCGTGACCGGCCGCTTCTACGGCGGCAGCAACGAAGCCGACAGCAGCGGCCAGATGTCGTTTGTCCAGATCCGCTACACCGGCATCGCCATCTCGGACGGCAACGAGCTCCAGGGCCTGACGCTGGGCGCCACCGGTTCGGGCACGATCATCGACCATGTCCAGAGCCACAACTCGGCGGATGACGGTGTCGAGATCTTCGGCGGCACCACCAACCTGAAGTATTTCGCGGTGACCGGTGCCGACGACGACGGCTTCGACGTCGACAATGGCTGGCGCGGCTTCATGCAGTTCATCATCGCCGCGCAGAAGGTGTCGGGCGCGACTGCCGACTCCTTCTCGACCGAGATCGACTCGAACGGCCTCGAGGACCTGCTGCCCCGTACCTGGGGCCGCTACGCCAACTTCACCTTCATCCAGACGGCGCTGGCGCCGGCTGCCATCCGCATCCGCGGCGGTGCCGACTTCACCTTCGTCAACGGCATCGTGAAGACTCCGGCCAACGTGGCCTGCGTCAACATGGTTGCGGGCGAGACCAGCGCCAGCGACCGCTCGACGATCCGGCCGGCCAACCCGGCGCTCCAGGATCAGGGCCCGCCGGTGTTCAACTCGGTCTATTTCAGCTGCAACGGCCGCTGAGGCCCCTGCAGCTCGTGCGGAAACTGTCGGGGCGGCGAGATCCGCTGCCCCGACATTGCTCATAAATTCTACTGGGTGACACGGCCATGCAGCGACGCCTTGCTTACGCCACGCTTCTTCTCCTGACGTCCCAACTCGTCTCTCCGGCCGCGCTCGCCCAGACGACGGGGCAAGCCGCGCCTGCTCCGCCCGCCGCCGATGCGCAGGAGGAGCAGAAGACTCCCGAGGTCTCCGCGCCGGGCGTGGACATGGACCTGACCGACATCGTCGTGGTCGGCCGCCATATCCCGAACGTCGTGCGCGCCACGCCGCAAGTGGTGTCGGTGCTGTCGAGCGAGGACATCGCCCGCACGGGCGAGGGCGACATCGCCGGCGCGCTGACCCGCGTCACCGGCCTCAGCGTCGTGGGCGGCGGCTTCGTCTATGTCCGCGGTCTCGGCGATCGTTATTCCTCGTCGCTGCTCAACGGCTCGCCCCTGCCGAGCCCCGAGCCGCTGCGCCGCTCGGTGCCGCTCGACATCTTCCCGACCTCGATCGTCGGGTCGGCGCTCGTCCAGAAGACCTATTCGGTCAATTATCCGGGCGAATTCGGTGGCGGCGTCATCAACCTCACCACCAAGGCGATTCCCGACAAGAACTTCGTGACGGTCGGCGGGTCGATCTCGGCCGATACGGCGACGACGAGCGAGCTTGGCTACACCTATTTCGGCAGCAAGACCGATTGGCTCGGCTTCGACAAGGGTACGCGCAGCGTGCCCGATTTCATCCGCAATGCGCCGGCCGGCTCGGGCCTGATCCCCGCCGGGCAGGTGCTCCAGCTTTCCAACGCCTCGACCACGCTGCTCCAGCGCAACGATCATCTTCCGGCCAACTGGTCGGGAGAGATCAGCACGGGCATGGTGTTCGATCTGGGTTCGGACCGGCTCGGCGTGATCACCTCGGTCGGCTACAGCAATACCTTCCGGACCCGTTCGATCCGCCAGCAGGACAGCGTCACCGAGAATGGCGCGATCCGGAACGACTACCACACGCTGCTCACCGACAACCGCATCGTCGGCAACGCGCTGCTCGGCCTCGGCTATTCGTTCGGCGAGAGCACGATCCGCTGGACCAACGTCTATATCCGCGACGTGCTCAAGCAGGGGCGCGGCTCGGCGGCGGTGGTCTACAACAATGCCAGCGGGCTGCGCTTCCAGCAGAACACCAACTGGTTCGAGCGCCAGCTGTTCGAGAGCCAGCTGGTCGGCGAGTTCCGCTTCTCGCCCGCGCTGCGGCTCGACCTGCGCGGCGCCTATGCCAATTCGAAGCGCAACGCGCCCTATGAGCGCCAGTTCGACTATCTCTGCTCGCCGACCACCACGACCGGCGTGCCGGCCAATTATGACGGCGGCAATGGCGTCGGCGGCTTCCAGTGCAACGGCGTGTACCAGGTCACCCAGCGCTTCTCGCCCTTCGCCTCGATCATCTTCTCGGACCTGAACGAGAATCTTTGGACGGGCCAGGCGGACCTGGTCTACAAGCTCAATCCGATCCCGCTCACGCTGTCGGCGGGCTATTATTATTCGGATACCGATCGCTTCTCGCGGCGCCTGCAGTTCAACTACCAGACCAGCGCCGGTGGCGGCACCGCGCCGGGTTATCCGTACAATCTGCTGCGTCCGGATTATCTGCTCAGCCCCGATGTGGTGAACAATGCCTGCCCGCAGGTTCGCCGCGGCGCCTGCACCATCGAGATGCAGTTCAACACGCCGCTCGGCGCCTATGCCTATGATGCGAAGCTGCGCATCAACGCGGGCTATTTCCAGGCCGAGACCGAGGCGCTGGACGGGCTGCGGGCAGTGGCGGGCGTCCGCTACGAAAAGGCCGAGCAGAGCGTCACCCCGGTGGGCACCACCGGCACGCGCCTGAAGAACGACTATTTCCTGCCGGCGATCACGGTCACCTGGAACTTCGCGGAGAACATGCAGCTGCGCAACAGCTTCTCGAAGACCGTCTCGCGCCCGCAGTTCCGCGAGCTGGCGCCGCAGCAGTTCCGCGATCCGGACTCGGATCGCCTGTTCTTCGGCAACCCGCTGCTGCGCGATTCGGAACTCTACAATCTCGAGACGCGCTTCGAATGGTTCTTCGCGCGCGACCAGCGCTTCACGCTGGCGGGCTTCTACAAGCGGATCAAGAATCCGATCGAGCAGGTGGGCTTCTATACCGGCGCCGACGATCGCCTGCAGACCGGCTTCACCAATCTGCCCAAGGCGAAGCTCTACGGTGCCGAAGTCGAAATGCAGAAATACTTCCCGCTCGACACGCTGGGCGGTTTCTTCAGCACCCGCCGCGCGCTGGTGATCGCGAACTACACCTATACCCATTCGTCGATCACGGCCGACAGCAGCTGCGTTCCCAACGTGCTGAACCAGACGCTGGCGCGCTGCGCCACCGGCTTCGGCCCGGCCAGCCTGCAGTTCCGCGACGGGGCGCCGCTCACCGGCCAGTCGGATCACCTGGTCAACCTGCAGCTCGGCATCGAGGACACGCAGAGGCTCTCGCAGCTGACCCTGCTCTTCAACTATGCGAGCGACCGCGTGACCAATCGCGGCCCCTCCAACCTGTCAGGCAACGGGTTCCAGCCGGACATCGTCGAGCGTCCGGGCATCCGCCTCGACATCGTTGCGCGCCAGGGCTTCGAGCTGGCCGGCGGCAAGTTCGAGCTCAAGCTGGAGGGGCGCAACCTTACCCGCACGCGCTTCGACGAGCGGCAGACCTTCCCGAACGGCAATGTCGTGCTGGTGAACCGCTACAATCTGGGCCGGATCTTCTCGCTCGGCCTCAGCACGACCTTCTGATCCGGGGTCCGGAAACGAAGCGGCCGGCCGGGTGCGAACCCGGCCGGCCGTTCCGCTTCCCGCGTTCCGCTTCCCGCGTTCCGCTTCCCGCGTTCCGCTTCCCGCGGTC
>NZ_JBIVQA010000003.1:174931-505182 GCF_044754985.1 Sphingomonas sp. NPDC092440
CCGCTTCCCGCGTTCCGCTTCCCGCGTTCCGCTTCCCGCGTTCCGCTTCCCGCGTTCCGCTTCCCGCGTTCCGCTTCCCGCGTTCCGCTTCCCGCGTTCCGCTTCCCGCGCAGCCCGTGCGGTTCACCAGCCCCAGGGGCGCTCGCGATACCATTGGGTGACGACATATTTCAGTCCTGCCCGCACCTTCATCGCGTGATGGATGGTGGAGGGATTGGGGGAGCCGTCCGGGCGCAGATTGTTCCAGGCGACCACCTTGCCGGTTTCGGGCTGGATGATCTTGTCGACGGCCTTGAACCGCGTCGCGCCGCCCGCCTCGACCTCGTTGAGATAGAGCATCACCGTCCAGGTCCGCTGGCCCGAGACCGCGCAGTATTTCTCGAAATCGTGGCCCTGCGGCTCGAAATAATCGGTGTGCGCCTTGAACTCCTGGCCGATATCGTAGCGCTGGCCCTGCATCGGCTCGCCATGGGTGGGGTCGAGCCCGGTGAACGCCGTCATCCGCCGCTTGAGCTCCATCACCACCGGGTCGTTCGTATTGAAATCGCAGGTCTCGCTGGTGCGGAAGGCATAGTCGTCATTGGCGTCGGCAATGGTCGAGGGGCGCCGCTCCGCATCGATCTTGATCCTGAGGAGCTGGCAGAGCTCCGGCTCGAGGAAATTCTTGACGATGAACATCGCGATCTTGGGATGGGGCACGCGCTGCACCCCCGGCCAGTGCATCATATGGTCGACGACCGGTTCGGACGGATGGCCGGAGCCGAGGTTGCGGAGAGGGGAGGCGAGATCCTGCATCGCGGCTTTCTGCCAAAAGCCATGCCGCGACGCCAGTATCCTGCCATATCATCCGGCTCGTGGCGCCGGCCTCGTGCCGCAGTGCGGGCCTTGTGCCGGAGTGCGGGTGTGACGCAAAATAGTCATAAAAACGCAAGCATCGCGTCACAGGATATGCCTAGCGCATGATGCTCCGCAAAGGGGGCCCTATGGAGATGGAAACCAAAGCGCCGGCGCCGGTGGCGGACACGCCCCAGCCGCCGCACTTTCCGGGCTCCGGCGGCGAGTCTCCGGTGGAGGCGCTGATCGCCGAGGGGCTGCGCCGCCGTGCCTCGCATATCCATGTCGAGATCGGCCCTGCCGGCGCCGTGGTGCGGATGCGCATCGCGGGCCAGCTCACGGAGCCGCGCCATCATCACGCCGATCCCGTGTTCGCCGCCGATTGCCGTGGCCTCCCCGGGGCATCGGTGCTCGCGCAGGGAGAGACGGAGCGCATCGTGCTGCGCCTGGACGGCGGCGAGCGGCGCGAGCAGGCGCTCGAGGCGATCGGGATGAGCCGCGCGCTCGTCGACGCGCTGCTGCCGGCGCTGCGCGGGGGTGGGCTGATGCTCGTCGCCGGTCCGGCGGGATCGGGCCGCAGCACCACGATAGCGACGCTGCTCCGGCATTTCGCGGGCTCGACGCGCCACATCGCGACGATCGGCACCTTGCCCGTCGAGGGCGCGACGCGCATCGAGGGATGCGTGGGCGCGGCCGCGGTCCGCGCCGCGCTGGAGCAGGATCCGGACGTGATCGCGCTCGACGGCCTCGATGGGCGAGAAGCGGCCGCGGCCGCGGCGGAAGCGGCGGAGAGCGGGCATCTCGTCCTCGCCGCGCTCGATGCGCCCGATGCCGTCTCGGCGATTCGCCGGATGCGCGACTGGCGAGTCGAGCCCTTCCGCCTGGCGTCCACCATTGCCGCGGTGCTCGCCCAGCGCCTTGTCCAGCGGCTCTGCGCAGAGTGCCGCCGTCCGGTTCAGGCCCAGGGGTCGATCTCGGCGCTGCTCGGCTTCGATTCGGGAGCGATCGTCTTCGCGCCGACGGGGTGCGAGAGCTGCAACGGCACGGGTTTCGCGGGCGAGACCGGCGTGTTCGAGGCGATCGTCGCGGACGGGGCGATCCGCCGGCTGATCAACGACGGCGGCGACGAGGCCATTCTCGCCCGCCACGCCTTCCTCCGTGCGCCCAATCTGGGATCGGCCGCGCGGGCGCTGGCGCGCGAGGGGCTGACTACGCCGGAAGAGGCCGTGCGAATTTCACGCGGATAATTGCCCGCAATTATCTTGCGCTTCGCATCGGCCCCGGCTAAGCGCGCCTTCTTCACGGCGGTTGTAGCTCAGTTGGTTAGAGCATCGGTTTGTGGTACCGAGGGTCGCGGGTTCAAGTCCCGTCATCCGCCCCATTTCTTCCCCTAGTGACCGCGCGCGGCACATAGACGTGCGGCACCTTCCGCAGGAATGTAGCGCGTGATCACCGACTGGGGCTTCCCCGATTTCGACGACCATGAGGGCGTCCATCTGTTCAGCGACCGCGAGTCGGGGCTGAGCGCAATCATCGCAGTCCATTCGACCAAGCTCGGCCCGGCGGCCGGCGGGGTGCGTTTCTGGCACTATGCCGACACCCGCGCCGCGATCACCGACGCGCTGCGCCTGTCGCGCGGCATGAGCTACAAGAATGCGATGGCCAATCTGCCGCTCGGCGGCGGCAAGGGCGTGATCCTGGCGAGCGAGCCGGGCGCGACTGTCACTACCGCGCAGCTGGAGGCGTTCGGCCGCGCGGTCGAATCGCTGGGTGGCCGCTACGTCACCGCCGAGGATGTCGGCATGTCCGAAGCGCGGATGAAGGTGGTCGCGACCCAGACGCGCCACGTCTCCGGCCTGCCGGTGGCCGAGGGCGGGGCGGGTGGCGATCCTGGCCCGATCACCGCGCGCGGCGTCTATCTGGGCGTGAAGGCGGCGGCGAAGCGTGGCCTGGGCGCCGATTCGATGGCCGGCGTGCGCGTGGC
The DNA here is from genome assembly GCF_044754985.1 of Sphingomonas sp. NPDC092440. Lineage (NCBI taxonomy): Bacteria > Pseudomonadati > Pseudomonadota > Alphaproteobacteria > Sphingomonadales > Sphingomonadaceae > Sphingomonas > Sphingomonas sp. NPDC092440. The sequence continues at coordinate 177,750 of NZ_JBIVQA010000003.1, forward strand.
GATCCAGGGCGTCGGCTCGGTGGGTGGCGGCGTTGCCCGGCTGCTCGCCAGGGACGGCGCGAAGCTGACCCTGGCCGACGTCAATGCGGAACGCGCCAAGGCGCTGGCGGCGGAGCTTGGCGGCGAAGCGATCGATGCGGCGGACATCCTCGGCATCGAGACCGACATTCTCAGCCCCAATGCGCTGGGCGCGATCTTCACCGAGCAGACGATCGCGGCGCTCAGGACCAATGTGGTGGCCGGCGGCGCGAACAACCAGCTCGCCACCCGGGTGGACGGCCAGCGGCTCCATGATCGCGGGATCCTCTATGCTCCCGATTATGTGATCAACGCGGGCGGGATCATCAATGTCGGCCTGGAATATCTGGGGCAGGGCAACATGGCCGAAGTGATGGCGCGCGTGGAGAAGATCCCCGAGCGCCTGATCGAAGTGTGGGACGAGAGCGCCCGCACCGGCGATCCGCAGAGCGAAGTCGCCGATCGCATCGCCCAGCGGCTGATCGGCCGGGGCTGAGCCGGCCGAGCAAGGGCTAGGGATTACCGGTTCCCCGGCGAAAGCCGGGGGCCGGCCCCGGGGGATCGCGCGCGAGATTCGCCCGTCCGCCACGCCGGCGCGGGGCCTTGCCGGATACCCGTTTCGAAGGCGCGTACCCACGCGCCTCCCACTGCATTTCCGAACCGCGCGAGCGCCTGGCCCTTCCGCGATCCGCGCGGGAGGTGGTCGTGTGGCGCTTCCCGAATGGCCCGCGCGATCGGTTGAGGGATTCATGGATCGATGCGGACCCCGGTGAAATATTGGATCAGATTGGATGCTTGCATAATGTCTTGCATGTTATTTTATGGATAATAGTAAATTGCCTGATTGATGTTGCCGGGGATCGGATGAATTCTACAGATTCATGCCCCGAAATATCTCAAGATTGTGCAAGAACATTCAGTCATGCCGATTATATGTCGGCGACCATGATCCATGGTGCCGAGGACTCATGGAAAAACTTCGTTCACCCATTGCTGGATGTAAAAAGGATACCATGCGCTCTGGAATGTAAATTCCGTGCTCAGGCAATGGTTTACAATCTTATAGGTGCTTTACTTATAGTGACTGACAGCGGTCGTGCGCGATATGTCAGGTCATCTATAAAGATCCAGACGGATGATCTGGATCATTATATTTTGTATATGCCGAAGTCGGGCGGGGCGACGTTCATTGCGTCCGAAGTGGCATATCGATTGCGCCGTCTCGATATCGCGATCGCCGATCTGGCGACGCCGTTCGATGTCTCGGTGGGGGCGGGGCGCGGGATCAGCCTGATCCTGCCACGTGCGCGTCTGGCGCCGCTGATCGAGGATGCCGAGGGGTTGCACGGCCGTTATCTCCGCAGGGATACGCCGGCCGGCGCCTTGCTCGGGCGGCATCTGCTCGCCTTGGCGCGCCATGCTTCCGCCATGCGCATCGGGGATGTGCTTGGACATGCCGAGGCGGCCGCGCACCTCGCCGCCGCCTGCCTGGCCGCAGGAGGCGCGCGCATGTCCGCCGCCTCCGCCAGCGGCGCGCTTGGCGGCATTGTCGGGCGGCAGGCCCGCAATCATATCGAGGCCAATCTCCACGATCCGCGCCTGAGCCCCGCAACCCTGGCCGAGGCGTTCCATCTATCGCGCAGCCAGCTCTACCGGCTGTTCGAGCGCCAGGGCGGCGTCCATCGTTACATCCGGGGGCGGCGCCTTCGTCGCGCGCTCGAGCTGGTCAGCCGGCGCGAAGCCTCCCCGCGCCGGATCAGCGACATTGCCTATTCGCTGGGCTTTACCGACGAGGCGCATTTCAGTCGCATCTTCCGCGAAAGCTTCGGGCTGTCGCCGCGCGCCGCGCGAGCGGCGGCGCGCAGGGGGGAGGCGCATTGGCTGATGCCATCGGCGGGCGGCGGGAACCTGCTCGACCAATGGCTTCGCGAACTGACGCTTGCGTGATGCGCGTCCTTCTCCTGGAACGCATCGACAAGTTTCTGGGACGCCCGCCATGGGACAGTGTTTCCGGGGAATGCAAATATATCCTCGGAGTGTTCATGTATTCCTCCAGGGATATTGCTCGCTCTCAATAATATATCGGTCGCCGTGCGTTGTTTCTCGATAAATATAGGAGAATGACTATGGCCAAGCTACATATCTACAAGAAGATCGGAAAGATCTGGTCGAAAGTCGCCGACGGGGACGGCGAAGTGGATAAGAATGATCCATTCGATATTACGATCACGAACGGCAGCGTATCCAGGGGTAACACCTACGACGTGCGCAAGGGGCAATCGCCCACCGGCACGCTCTGCGACTGCTCCGGGGTGCACGGCAAGGTGGCGACCTTCACGGTAAGCGCCGGGAATGCGCTGCTGATGCAGGAGCGTGAAATTGCCCTGCAGAACCTGGCCGGCTTCTATGCGGCGCTGGAAAGCGTTTCCAAGAACGTCTCGATCATGATCGATCTCGACGACCTCGCTTTCCTGAAGACCAACGACTACGCGCTTTGCTTCGCGAAGAAGGTGGCTTCGGGTTCGGGCGAGGGCAGCTACAACGTCGTCTGGCAGTCGCTCACGCGCTATCTCGCCCAGACGAGCTTTTCCTGGACCCCGCAATATTCATTGTTCGGCACCAACATCTTCGCCGACAATGTCACCGTGACCGCCCAGACCAACCAGCAGACCGTCGGTCTCGGGGAACAGTGCACGCTGGACGAGAATGGCATCCTGGGGCCGGCCAGCACCGGCGGGCCGCCGACGAGCATCACCCTGAACAACGACTATGACGCGATCCACCCCGCGCTCAGCCAGATATCGGTGCTCAACGGGGTGCGCCAGGTGACGCCGCTCTATGTCGCGCCCAGGGCGATCGTCACGGGCGAGGCGCAGCTGACGCCCATCGACACGGTGCTTGTCTGGTTCCAGCAGGATATCAGCACTTCTACGATGTTCAGCACGGCGCGCTCGCGGGCCGTCGAGATCGATCTGACCAACACCAACAGCGCGACCCGGCTCTACAAGGGCCAGGCCTGGACGACGCCCTGAGCGGGTCCATGGGCCGCCCGTCCGCCAGCGGCGCGCGGGCGGCCCGCATCCGGCTCGAAATAATTTCGCGCCGCATGTCACATCCGGCGCGGCCATCTCGTCATGCATGCGTCCAACCAAGGAGATGCATGATGACTGCCCGACTCGACCTGTTCGCCGCCGCCCCCGCCGAGATGAAGGCGTGGTACGAGATGTCGCTCAAGATCGCGCCCAAGCTCGAGCACAGCCTGCTCGAGCTGGTGAAGATCCGGGCTTCGCAGATCAACGGCTGCGCCAACTGCCTCAACATGCACACCGCGGATGCGCGCAAGGCCGGCGAGACCGAGCAGCGCATCTATCTGCTCAGCGCCTGGCACGAGGCGCCGTGCTACACCCCGCGCGAGCGCGCCGCATTGGCATGGACCGATGCGCTCACGCTGGTATCCACTGCGCGGGCGCCCGAGGATCTCTATCGGGAGCTCGCCTTCGAATTCAACGCGGAGGAGCAGGTGCAATTGACCCTGATGATCAACACGATCAACGGCTGGAACCGCCTCGCCGTGGCCTTCAACCTCTTCTACGAGGGCAAGCCTGCGGTGGCGGCGGCGTGAGCGGCGCGGACGCGGCGGCGAGCTTCGATCCGCTGCGTCCGCGGCTGGCGCGCATCGCCTATCGCATGCTCGGTTCGGTCGCGGATGCGGAAGACGTGGTGCAGGACGCGTTCCTGCGCTGGCTCGCCACCGATCGCGACCGGATATGCGAGCCCGAGGCGTTCCTGCGCCGGGTGGTGACGCGCCTGTGCCTCGATCAGCTCAAGTCGGCGCGGGCCCGGCGCGAGACCTATGTCGGGCCCTGGCTGCCCGAGCCCGTGGTCGAGGGCGCTGAGGAAGTGGAGGACGTCACCTTGCCGCTCTTGATGGCGCTCGAGCGCCTCTCGCCGCTGGAGCGTGCGGCCTTCCTGCTCCACGACGTGTTCGGCGTGAGCTTCGACGAAGTGGGCGAGACGATCGGCCGCGATCCCGCCGCCGCGCGCCAGCTCGCCAGCCGGGCGCGCACCCATGTCCGCGCCGCCCGGCCGCGCTACGACCTGCCGAAGGAGAAGGGGCTGGAGATCGCCGCCGCCTTCTTCGCCGCGTCGCGCAGCGGCGACATGGGGGCGCTGCGCGGCCTGCTGGCGGCCGATGTCTCGCTCTGGTCGGACGGCGGCGGCAAGGTGCCCGCGGGCCTGAAGCCGATCCATGGCATCGAGGACATGATCAAGCTCCACAGCTCGCTCGCGCGCTTCTTCGCCAAGGAGATGTCGCGCGTGGTGCGCTACGGCATGATCAACGGCCTGCCGGGCTTCGTCACGATCGAGCCGGGCGGGGTGCTGCAGACCACCGCGCTGGCGATCGAGGAGGGGCGGATCGTCGGCATCTATGTGATGCGCAATCCGGACAAGCTCGGGCATCTGGGGGCGGTGCATTAGGTTGAGGACTCATATTCCTCCTTCGTCACCCCGGCCTTGAGCCGGGGTCCCGCTGCCTTGCTGACGGAAGAAGAAGCGGGATCCCGGCTCAAGGCCGGGATGACGGTGGAAAATCAGATACTTGTTTGGGTTCTCAACCTAGGTTGGGGACTCATATTGCATCAACCGTGATTCCCGCTGCTCCTCCTCCGGTCTTCCCGCGCAGGCGGGGATCTGGGCGGAGGATATTGCGCAAGCGGGATAGGCTTCCGGGCCATTCGGCAGCGGCGCCGATCCGGCCGCAAGTGCTTGCCCGACAGCCGTTACCCATCCTGTAGTGAGTCAATGATCGGGGCCCGCGCGACGTACCTGATGGTTCGCCAGGAATTATACCCAAAATGGCGGAACCCATGTTCGGTTCATGATGGCGTCACAGAGTGACTTTACTTTTCCATGTAGGTAATTGAAATCAATAGTGATTTTAACTTCATGGTGTGAAATTCCGCATCGATCTGGCTCGCGAATTGAACGCCAATACCGGTACGCGCTATGGCGCCAATCGCGGCGCGACTTCCGAGGAGGGGAGTGCCTATCTGGTCGCCAATACCGACAGCACGACCTTCGATCTGGGTACCGTGCGGCCAACCTGCGGGACCTAGCCTTTTCTGTGTGAGGAATGGGATATGATCGTCTTTGTGCTCGGCGCCCTTGCCATCGCTCTGCCCGGCAATTCGGGTTCGTCCTCCCCGCTGTCGGCCTGCTCCTCCCTGCGATCGTCGGCGATCGTCGCGGCAATGGGTGGGCTGCCGCAATCGATCCAGGGGCAAGTGAAGCGGATGGTGCCCGATCTTGCTCCTGCCGGCGCAAAATTCCAGAGGGGCGATGTGATCGAGCAGGCCGGCTTGCCGACGCGACGGTTCGTCGGCGCCGTGGAGGGCAGATATTCCTGGGTGGTGACTTATGAGCATAGCCAGGGATCGGTGCATCATTTTCATGCGATTACCTTCGGCAGGGCGGCTGCGAGCGATTATGCCCCCGTTCCGCATGGCGTCCTGACGGGGCCGTTGTGCCAGATTGCCGATGCGGCTCTGTCCGGCGCGCTTTCGGCCGATCATCTCTGAGCGGGCAAGGCGGGTTCGGGTGACGATATCGGGGCATCCTGCTTGCAATGTAGGATTTCGTCTGTTTCCCTCACCCGGCCGGATCGCTCCGGCCGCTCTTTGACCGGTTGGGGAAATAGGATCACGCGCGCGCAAGGAAGTTGCGCGATGCGCGCGGTTCGCGGGAAATCAGGGAAAATTGATGGGGAACTCATCTCTCCCCATGGGCGACGTTCGCGACGTTTCGCTCCGCGGCCGGGCGCCTGTCGTTGGATGTCGGGAGGCCATGGATTCCCGCCCGGAACCTCGCTAGTCATCGCGCGTGCCCGTCTTGCATGCCTTCGCCAATCCCGCGCGCTTCCTCAAGATTGCGCGGCCGCTGACGCCGATCCTCTTCTGGCTCGGCGCGGCGCTGGTGGCGTTCGGCTGCTGGGCGGGGCTGGCGCTCACGCCGCCCGATGCGGTGCAGAGGGAAAGCGCGCGCATCCTCTACATCCATGTGCCCAGCGCCTGGCTGGGCATGGGCGGATGGAGCGGGCTGGCGATCGCGTGCCTGAGCTATCTCGTCTGGCGACATCCGCTGGCCAGCGTCGCGGCGCGGGCGATCGCCCCGGCGGGCGCGACCTTCGCGGCGCTCTGCCTGCTCACCGGCTCGATCTGGGGGCGCCCGACCTGGGGCACCTGGTGGGAGTGGGACGGGCGGCTGACTAGCATGTTGCTGCTCTTCTTCGTCTATATCGCCTGGATCGCGCTGGACCGCGCCGACGCCGAGCGGGCGGGCGACGGACGCGTGCCGGCGCTGTTCGGCGTGGCCGGCAGCGCGCTGCTGCCGATCGTCCATTATTCGGTGGTCTGGTGGAACACGCTCCACCAGGGCGAAAGCGTGCTGGCGGGGAAGATCCATCCGTCGCTGCTCTGGCCGCTCTTCTTCACCCTGGGCGGCTTCACGCTGGTCTTTGCCGGGGTGGTGCTGATGCGGATGCGCGCGATCCTGGCGACGCAGAAGGTCGAGGCGCGGTTGCGGCGGATGGCGGCGGCATGAACCATTGGCCGTTCATCACTGCTGCCTATCTGGTGGTCCTGCTCGGCACCGGCGGGCTGGCGGCGTTCAGCTATGCGGCGATGCGCCGCGCCGAAGCCGCGGCCGCGGCGTTGCGGGGCGGCCGCGAATGAAGCCCAAGCATCAACGGCTTGTCCTCGTGCTGCTCGCGCTGGGCGCGATCCTCGGCGCGTCGGCGCTCGCCATGTCGGCGCTTCGCGACCAGGCGGCGTTCTTCTATGCGCCGGGCGACGTGAAGGGCAAGCCGCTGCCGCTCGACCGGCACGTCCGCCTGGGCGGCATGGTCGAGAAGGGCTCGATCCGGCGCGCGGCCGACGGCGTTTCGATCCGTTTCATGGTGACCGACGGCCAGGCGGCGGTCCCGGTCGCGTTCAAGGGCGTGACGCCCGATCTGTTCAAGGAAGGATCGGGCGTGGTGGCGGAGGGGCGGTTCCAGCCCGACGGCAGCTTCGTCGCGGACAATATCCTGGCCAAGCATGACGAGCGCTACATGCCGCCCCAGGCCGCCGGCAACATGCACGAGACGAAGACGCTAGCCAAATGAGGGATGGGCAGTGATCGCCGAAGCCGGTCTCGCCGCGCTATGGCTCGCGACGGGCTTCGCGCTCGTGCAGGTGCTGCTCGCCTGGGGCGCGGCCAAGGGCGCCGGCCAGGCGAGCGCCGGCGCGCCGATGGTGATGACGGCGCTCCGCCGCGTCGCGATCGTCCAGGGGCTGCTGGCGCTTGCCGCCTTCGTGCTGCTGGTCGTGCTGTTCGTCCGGTCGGACATGTCGGTGCTGCTGGTCGTCGAGAACAGCCATTCGATGAAGCCGCTGATCTACAAGATCGCCGGGGCCTGGGGGAATCACGAAGGCTCGATGCTGCTGTGGGTCACCGTGCTGGCGATATCGGGGGCGGGCGTGGCGCTGTTCGAGAAGCGGCTGCCCCAGGGCACGCTCGCCGCGACGCTGGGTGCCCAGGCGGCGATCGCGATCGGCTTCTACGCCTTTCTCGCCTTCGCCTCCAACCCGTTCGTCCGGGTGAGCCCGCCGCCGCTCGACGGGCGCGGGCTCAACCCGCTGCTGCAGGATCCCGGGCTCGCCTTCCACCCGCCGACGCTCTATCTCGGCTATGTCGGCCTGTCGGTGGCGTTCAGCTTCGCGGTGGGCGCCCTGTTGATGCGCGACGTCGGCCCCGCCTTTGCCCGGGCGATGCGGCCCTGGGTGCTGGCGGCCTGGATATTCCTCACCATCGGCATCACCGCCGGCAGCTATTGGGCCTATTACGAGCTCGGCTGGGGCGGCTGGTGGTTCTGGGATCCGGTGGAGAATGCTTCGCTGATGCCCTGGCTGGCGGCGACGGCGCTGCTCCATTCGGTGAGCGTGCTCGCCACGCGCGACGGGCTGCGCGCCTGGACGGTGATGCTCGCGGTGGTCGCGTTCTCGATGTCGATGATCGGCACCTTCCTGGTCCGCTCGGGCATCCTGATCAGCGTCCATGCCTTTGCCGTCGATCCTACCCGGGGCGGCTTCATCCTCGCCCTGCTCGGCCTCTATATCGGCGGGGCGCTGGCACTGTTCGGCGCGCGGATCGGCACGGTGAAGCAGGGCACCACCTTCGAGCTGGTCAGCCGCGAGGGCGCGCTGGTGCTCAACAACCTGCTGCTCTCGGTGATCCTCGGCGTCGTCTTCATCGGCACGCTCTATCCGCTCGTCGCTCAGGCCGCCGGCGTCCAGCTCTCGATCGGCGCGCCCTTCTTCGAGAAGGCGGCGGTTCCCGTCGCGCTCGCGCTCGTCGCCGCCACGGCGGCGGGGCCGCTGCTCAAATGGCGCCGCGACCAGTGGAACGCGCTGTTCGGCAAGCTGCTCATGCCCGTCGGCGTGGCGGGCATCGCCTTCGCACTGGTCTTCGCGCTGGGCGGGGCGCAGTGGCTGCCGGCGCTGGTGCTCGGCCTGGCCGCCGGGCTCGCCGTCGCCAGCGTCATCCCGCTCATCCGCCGCAACCTGCGCCGCACGCCGCTGCACATCTACGGCATGGTCGTCGCGCATCTCGGCATCGCGGTGAGCATCGCGGGCATGGCGGCGGACAGCACCTTCAAGGTCGAGCGGCTGGCGGCGATCTCGGTGGGGCAGAACGTCACGGTCGGCCCGTATCGCGTGGAGCTGCTCGAGGTGCGGCCGGCGGTGGGGCCCAACTGGTCCGCGCTCGAGGCGCATCTCAAGGCGAGGCGCGCCGGGGGCGTGCCGTTCGACCTGTTCCCGCAGCAGCGCTTCTTCGCCAACCCGCCGACCAACACCAACGAAGCCGCGATCGCGACCGAGCTGGACGGCCAGCTCTATACCGTGATCGGCCAGGGCGACGGCGAGGGGCGCTGGCAGATCCGGGCATGGTGGAAGCCCTTCGTCACGCTGATCTGGGCGGGCGGCGCGATGATCGCGCTGGGCGGGCTGCTCTCGCTGATCGGCCGGGTGCGGCGGGAACGGCGCGATGCGGAGGATGGCGCATGAGGCGGCTGCTGATCTGGGCGCCGCTGGCGCTGTTCGCCCTGATCTTCGGGCTGGTTGCCGGCGGGCTGATCAAGCCGGCGGACCGGACGATCCGCTCGGCGATGGTCGGCAAGCCGCTGCCTGCGCTCGCGATGAAGCCGCTGCTTTCCGACCGGCCCGGCATCGCGAGCGCCGACTTCGCGACCGGCAAGCCGCGACTGCTCAATGTGTTCGCCAGCTGGTGCATTCCCTGCATCGCCGAGGCGCCGCAGCTGCTGAAGCTCAAGCAGGCGGGCGTGGAGATCGACGCGATCGCGATCCGCGACACGCCGGACGCGGTGCGGGCCTTTCTGGCGCGGAACGGCGATCCCTATGCCCGGATCGGCGACGATCCGACCGGCAAGGCCCAGATCGCGCTCGGCTCGTCGGGGGTGCCCGAGACGTTCCTGATCAATGGCCGGGGCGAGATCGTCGACCAGCACGTCGGCGACATCCGGGCGGAAGACATTCCCGCGATATTGCGCAAGCTCGAGGCGGCGAAATGAAGCGTGCCGCCCTCATCCTCGCCCTGCTCCTGGCGGGGCCCGCGGCGGCGGACTCGAACCGGCCGCCGGCGGCGCTGGCCTATTCCCAGCTGCCCGATGCGGCGCAGGAGGCCAGGGCCAGGGCGCTGATGGAGACGCTACGCTGCCTGGTCTGCCAGGGCCAGTCGATCGCCGACAGCGATGCCGAGATGGCGGGGGACATGCGCGCGCTGGTGCGCGAGCGGATCGCCCGTGGCGAGCGGCCGGCGGCGATCCGCGAGTATCTGATCCAGCGCTATGGCGATTACGTCACCTATGATCCGCCGTTCAGCTGGGTGACCGCGCCGCTCTGGATCGCGCCGGTGCTGCTGCTCGCCATCGGCCTGTTGCTGGCGCGGCGCCTGTTCCGCAAGGGAGCGGCGTGATGGGCTGGGGGATGCTTGCCACGGTTGCCGTCGTCGCGGTGCTGGCGCTCGCATTGCTGCGCTATCCGCGCCGGCTGTGGACCGTCCCCGCTACCGCGATCATGCTCGGTGCAGCGGGCTATGCCTGGCAGGGCAGCCCCGGCCTTCCCGGCCACCCGGTCGCGCCGGGCGGGCAGCGAGTCGAGGTGGACCAGGGCCTGATCGACCTGCGCGACGCGATGTTCGGGAAATATGGCACCTATGCCTGGAGCTACGGCAATCTGGCCGACGCCATGCTCCGCCAGGGCGATCGCGAGCGGGCGGTGAAGGTGTGGCAGGGCGCGGTGCGGCAGGTGCCCGAGGACGTCGCGCTGTGGACCGGCTTCGGCTCGGCGCTCGCCGAATATGACGGCAACCAGATATCGCCGGCCGCGCAATTCGCCTTCGACAAGGCGTTCGCGCTGGCCCCCGAGCATCCGGGGCCGCCCTTTTTCTATGGGCTCGCGCTGGTCCGCGCGAACCGTTTTGCCGAAGCCGAGCCCTGGTGGGAGAAGGCGGTGGCGCTCACGCCCGAAAAGGCGAGCTATCGCCAGGCGCTGATGGCGCGGCTGCTCATGCTGGAGGTGTTCCTGCAGGAGCAGGCGCGGCGGGAGGGGCGGCCGATGCCCGGCCCGGCCCGCTAGGTTGAAAATCCAAACAAGTATTTGATTTTCTGCCGTCGCCCCGGCCTTGCGCCGGGATCCGGCTTCTTCTTCCGTCCGTAAGGCAGCGGGACCCCGGCTCAAGGCCGGGGCGACGAAAGAAGAATAGGAGTCCTCAACCTGGGGCATGGACTCGATCCCGGTTCCGGACCGCGCTAGCTGGACGGCATGAGCACCAGCCAGCCCATCCGGATTCGCCGCGCGCATGCCGCGGATGCGGCCCGCCTCGAGGCGATATTCCAATATAGTTTCGAGGGCACCTGGCTGCCGGTTCTGACCCCGGCCGCCGCAGAGAGCTATCGCGCCGAGGATCGCGGCGCGCGCTATGTCGAGGCCAGCCTCGCCGCATTCCGGGTTGCGGAGATCGCGGGTGTCGTCGCCGGCTTCGTGCATTGGCAGGGCGATTTCGTCGAAGGTCTCCATGTTCATGGGGACTATCGGCGCCACGGAGTCGGCACGCTGCTGATGGATTGCGCCGAGCGCGCCATGGCGGCGGAGGGCTTCGCCGCGGCGCGCCTCGAGACCGACAGCTTCAATGTCGCCAGCCAGGCATTCTATCTCGGCCGCGGCTATGCCGAGCAGGCCCGCTATCCGGACGAGGAATGGGACAGCGGCTTCACGACCATTCTCTACGTGAAGCAGTTCGATCCCGGCCGGGATACCGTGCCCGAATGAAACGAGCCGGGAAACGACGGTCGTTTCCCGGCTCGCGATCCTGTTCGACGCGCGATCAGCCCGCCCAGGCCTGGTAGGGCAGGTCGAGATCGTCGGCGACCGCCTTGAACGCGATCTTGCCCTTGTAGACGTTGAGGCCGTTGGCGAGGTGCCGGTCCGCCTGCATCGCGCCTTCGGCGCCGAGGTTCGCCAGCTTGAGCACGAACGGCAGCGTCGCGTTGTTGAGCGCGAAGGCCGAGGTGCGGGCGACTGCGCCCGGCATGTTGGCGACGCAATAGTGGATCACGCCGTCCACCTCGTAGACCGGGTTGTCGTGGGTGGTGGCGTGGCTGGTCTCGAAGCAGCCGCCCTGGTCGATCGCGATGTCGACCAGCACCGAGCCGCGCATCATCGTCTTGAGCATGTCCTTCGTCACCAGCTTCGGCGCCGCGGCGCCCGGCACCAGCACCGCGCCGATCACGACCTGCGCGGTCTTCACCGCCTCGGCGATCGCGGCCTTGCTGGCATAGGCGGTCTTGATCTGGCTGCCGAAATGCATGTCGAGCTCGGCCAGGCGCTCGTTGTTGATGTCGTAGATGGTCACGTCGGCGCGCTGGCCGGTGGCCATCTGCGCGGCGTTGATGCCCGAGACGCCGCCGCCCAGGATCGCGACCTTGCACGGCGCCACGCCCGGCACGCCGCCGAGCAGCTCGCCGCGGCCGCCCTGCTCCTTCTCGAGATAGTGCGACGCGACCTGGATCGACATGCGGCCGGCGACTTCCGACATCGGCTTGAGCAGGGGCAGGGCACCCGAGTTCGACGTCACCGTCTCATAGGCGATGCACGTCGCGCCCGAGGCCATGAGGCCCTCGGCCTGGGGCTTGTCGGCGGCCAGGTGGAGATAGGTGAAGAGGATGTGGCGCGGCTCGAGCAGCGCGATCTCCTGGGGCTGCGGCTCCTTGACCTTCACGATCATGTCCGAGCCGGCGAACACCGCGGCGGCATCCGGCGCGATCTTCGCCCCGACCCTGACATAGGCCTCGTCGTCGAAATCGATGCCGGTGCCGGCCTTGGTCTCGACCAGCACCTCATGGCCGGCATGGACCAGCTCGGCGACCGAAGCCGGGGTCAGGCCGACGCGATATTCGTGATTCTTGATTTCCTTGGGAACGCCAATGCGCATGGGAACCTCTCCGTGAATGTGATTGGCGCGGAGAATATAGCATGGCGTGCCGGGAATCCTTGCAAAGATATGACAAGGATAGGCACTGCGCGCATGGAATCGCTGCAATGAACATGGAAATCGGCTATCCATGCAACATGGACAGGATTGATGCAGCTATCCTCAAGTCGCTCGCCGCCGATGCGCGGGCACCGGTGAGCGCCATCGCCGCGCAGGTGGGGCTGTCGCAATCGGCCTGCACGCGCCGGATCCAGGCGCTCGAGGCGTCGGGCCATGTCCAGGGCTATGGCGCGCGACTCGGGCACCGCCGGCTCGGCTTCCGGATCACCGCGCTGGTCGACATCACGCTGGGCACCCAGGTGGAGGAGGATCTCGCGCGCTTCGAGGCTGCGGTGGCGCAGATCGACGGCGTGGTGGAATGCGCGCTGGTCTCGGGCGGGCAGGATTATCGCCTGAAGATCCTGGCGCGAGACCTGGACGATTATGAGCGGCTGCACCGCGAGCATCTGGGACGGCTGCCCGGCGTGGTGACGATCAATTCCAGCTTCGTGCTGCGTGCCGTGCCGACCCGCAGCGAGGCGGAGGCGCTGTTCGGGGGCGGGCGGTAGGGCGGCTTGCGAGACTGCCCCGGCCGCCTCCCGGGCCCGGTTCCGGGGTGTCTTCCCGGAGCCTTCCGCCCCCTTGCACGTCGCCCTTCGCGTAACGACATTCGTTGATTGCAGATGCTGCGCGTGCTAACCGCCCGCGCACTTTGAAGATCGAGAACGCAGGTCGCATGACCAGGTCCGCTTCCTCTCTGACGCGACACCCGCGCCCGTGAACACCCCTTCCGAGGGAGCCGCCGAGTCGGCTCCGGCACAGATCGACGTGCCCGCCGCGCATGCGCACAGCCATGACGCGACGTGGAAGCTGGCCATCGGCGCGATCGGCATCGTCTTCGGCGATATCGGCACCAGCCCGCTCTACGCCTTTCGCGAGACGTTCGACGGGCACCACAAGCTGGCGCTCGACACGCTCCACATTATGGGCGTGATCAGCCTGATGTTCTGGTCGATGATGGTGGTGGTGACGCTGAAATACGTCACGATCATCATGCGGGCGGACAACAAGGGCGAGGGCGGCAGCCTGGCGCTGCTGGCGCTGATCTCGCGCAGCAGCGGCAATCCCAAGCGCTGGACGCAGGGGATCGTGCTGCTCGGCGTGTTCGCAACCGCGCTCTTCTATGGCGATTCGATGATCACGCCGGCGGTGTCGGTGCTGTCCGCGGTGGAGGGGCTCGCCGTCGCCGCGCCGGGCTTTAGCAGGCTGGTGCTGCCGATCGCGGTGGTGATCCTGGTGCTGCTCTTCTCGATCCAGCGGACCGGCACCTCGCGGGTCGGCACGCTGTTCGGGCCGATCATGCTCCTCTATTTCCTGACGATCGCGACGCTCGGCACGCTCAGCCTCGTCCAGACGCCGACGATCCTGAACGCGCTGCTGCCGCATCATGCCTTCCTGTTCTTTGCCGAGGATCCGGTGCGGGCGTTCCTGGCGCTCGGCTCGGTCGTGCTGGCGGTGACCGGTGCCGAGGCGCTCTATGCCGATATGGGCCATTTCGGGCGCAAGCCCATTCGCATCTCCTGGCTGTGGTTCGTGCTGCCGGCGCTGATCCTCAACTATATGGGGCAGGGCGCGCTGCTGATGCGCGAGGGGCATGCCGCGCTGCGCAGCCCCTTCTACATGCTCGCGCCGGAAGTGCTGCAGTTTCCGCTGGTCATCCTGGCGACCATGGCCGCCGTGATCGCCTCGCAGGCAGTGATCTCGGGCGCCTTCTCGGTCACGCAGCAGGCGATCCAGCTCGGCTTCGTGCCGCGCCTGCGAATCGAGCACACCAGCGCAGCCACCGCGGGCCAGATCTACATTCCGCTCATCAACTGGGCGCTGATGATCATGGTGATCCTGCTGGTGCTGGTGTTCCAGACCTCGTCGAACCTCACCGCGGCCTATGGCATCGCCGTCACCGGCGCGATGTTCATCGACAACTGCCTGCTCGCGGTCGTGCTGTTCGGGCTCTGGAAGTGGAAGAAGCGCTACGCGATCCCGCTGCTCGCGGTGTTCTTCACGGTCGACCTGGCCTATTTCGCCGCGAACCTGACCAAGGTGCCGGATGGCGGCTGGTTCCCGCTGTTCGTCGGCTTCGTGGTGTTCACGCTGCTGACGACCTGGTCGAAGGGGCGCCAGCTGATGATCAACCGGCTGCGCGAGAGCGCGATGCCGATCAAGATCTTCATCACTTCGGCCGCCACCACGGCCACGCGGGTGCCGGGCACCGCGGTGTTCATGACCTCCACGCCCGAGGGTGTGCCGCACGCGCTGCTGCACAACCTCAAGCACAACAAGGTGCTGCACGACCGGGTGATCCTCCTCACCGTGAAGATCAAGGACGTGCCCTATGTCTCCGACGAGAACCGGATGATGATCGAGGATCTGGGCAAGGGCTTCCACCGCATGATCCTGGCCTATGGCTTCATGCAGGAGGCCGATGTTCCTGCGGCGCTGAAGTCGGTCAACGCCTGCGGGGCCGAGTTCAAGATGATGGAGACGAGCTTCTTCCTGGCGCGCCAGACCCTGCTGCCGTCGTCGCGCCCGGGGATGATGATCTGGCGCGAGAAGCTGTTCGCCTGGATGCTGCGCAACGCCGAAAGCGCGATGGAATTCTTCCGCCTGCCCACCAACCGCGTGGTCGAGCTGGGCAGCCAGGTCGAGATTTGACCGAGCGTGCCGCGCCGCTGATCGTCACGGCGCTGCTCGGGCGCCAGGACCAGGCCTGGTTCAACGCGCTGCGCCGCGAGCATTACCCGCCCGAGCGGAACCTGCTCGACGCGCATCTGACGCTGTTCCATCAGCTGCCGCCCTCGGTGGCGGAGGAGCTCAAGCACCGGCTTTCGGTGGAGACCCGCGGCGTGCGCGCGCCGCGGGCGAAGGTGACGGGGCTGATGTCGCTGGGCGGCGGCGTCGCCTATCGAATCGAGGCGCCTGAGCTGATGGCGATTCGCGAGGGGCTCGTCGATGCGTTCGCCGGGCTGCTCACGCCCCAGGATGCCGGCCGCTGGCGCCCGCACGTCACCATCCAGAACAAGGTCCGGCCGGTGCTCGCCAAGGCGGTGCTGGCCGCGTTGGCGCGCGATTTCACGGCCCGGGAAGTTGAAATCGCGGGCCTGGCGAGCTGGCATTATCGCGGCGGACCCTGGGAAACGCACTCGCGTCACATGTTCGCTTGACCTGGGGAGAGGGCGGACCTATTGGGCCCCCTCGCTTCGGCGACAGCCTCTTGGGGCGGAGTAGCTCAGCTGGTTAGAGCAGCGGAATCATAATCCGCGTGTCGGGGGTTCAAGTCCCTCCTCCGCTACCATTCTCGATCTTCGGATATTGCGACTGCCGCGCCGGCCCCGGCGCGCCGCCTCAGTCCGTCCGGGGCAGCGCATCGAGCTGCGCATGGTAGTTCGCGATCAGGGCCGGATCGGCATCGTCGCGATGCCTGGCGATGAACGCGGCCAGCGCCTGCCGGTATTCCGCGATGAAGGCCTTGTTGCCCGGACTGGTCGCGAATTGGGCTGCGGCCTTCTCGACCGGCTTGCGATCCTCCTCGAGCAGATATTCCCTCCCATAGGGCGACAGGTCGCGCATGATGACGAAATTGCGCGGAAACCCCGGAATATATCTGATCGCGAACCTCTCGCCCCTGGGCGGGACCATGATGGCGTTCGTGATGGGATAGATGCTGGCGGACATGGTATCGAATCGCGTCACCACGTCCTTGCCGTCCGCCGTCTTCACCACCGCGTCATAGGCCCAGATATTCTGGTCGTTCAGGGTGGAGCTGGTTTCCTCGGACTGGGTGATCACCGCCGTGCCGTTGACCCCGAATGCCTCGAGGAACAGCGCATTGAAGATATGCGCGGTGAAGAGGTTGATCTGGCCATAGATGAAGAAGGCCAGGATCAGCCCGTACCAGCCACTGCTTCCGCGCCATTTTGCCAGCAGATGGGCCAGCAGCGCCCCTACCAGGACGATCACCGGCCAGGCCCAGAAGGGGTGGTGGGTGAGGAAGTATGAAATTGCCGAGAGGATGACCATGGCAGTCCTTGGCGGGAAGAGGGAGCCGGCGCCGGATGTCGTGCGGCAGCGCTATGGCGTGCGGGACTTCTCGTAGCGATCGAGCGCTTCTTGATCCGCCTTGAAGACCAACTCGCATGCGAGCAGCGTCTTGCCGGGCAGCGCGGGGCTCTCGCGTGCGACGATCGAGACAATGCCCAGATCGGGCTGAGGCTGCTGGTCCTGGGGCAGGGCCCGGGAATAGCCCTTGGTGGCGGTGCCGAGCAGCGTGGAGCGCTCCTTCGTCAGCCCATAGCGCTCGGCCAGCGCATCGGCCCGCGCGCCTTCGATCAGGACGCCGACCGCCGTGCCCGCGAAGATGACTTCGCTGCTGGCGAAACCGTCCTGCCCGAGTGCGCGCGGCAGCCGATAGACATAGGCACCCAGCATCGACGTATCGGGCTTGGCGAGCTTCTCGGCGGCCTCATAGAGTGCCGTGGCCGTATCCGTCGTATAGGGCGGCTTGCAGAGCGCGGCCTCGTAGAACGGGTCCGCCGATGCAGGTGCGGCGAAGAGGGTTCCCCACAGGATCGGGGTGACGAAAAGGGTGCGAAGCATCGATACTCCCATGCTTGATGCGGGTTTGCGGGGGTCATTTCGGCCAGAGGTCCGGCGCCGTCGGGCAGGCATGTTGTTTCACCTCGAGCCGGACAATGTCGTTGTGCCCGCGCATATGGTCACGGACATAGCCGACCCGGACCCAGGAA
Organism: Sphingomonas sp. NPDC092440; assembly: GCF_044754985.1. NCBI lineage: Bacteria > Pseudomonadati > Pseudomonadota > Alphaproteobacteria > Sphingomonadales > Sphingomonadaceae > Sphingomonas > Sphingomonas sp. NPDC092440. Next base: position 195,158 of record NZ_JBIVQA010000003.1, read on the forward strand.
TCGGCATGGACCAGGCCGCCTCCCGGTTCGACCCGATGATAGCCGAGCCGCACCTCGTCCGCGGCATAGAGGAATTCCTGGCCTGCGACATTCCAGCGCTCGAGGCCGGAATCCGCCTCGTTCGGGTTGGCCAATCCCGGATGGAACTGATCCAGGCACCCTTCGACGCTGGCGAACCGGCCGCTCTGGACCAGTGCTCTCACGGCCTGGCTGTGCCGGATGTCGTGCCAGGTCATCCACACCGCCCCGGCCGTCCAGGCCAGTGCGATCGGGAGGTAGAACAGGATCTTCCACTGCCGGCGCCAGCAAAAATACAGCACCTCGCCGATCATGCCCAGGCCGATCGCCAGGAAGAGCAGGTCGAACGCATAGGCCGGACGGATCAGATCGGGCTGCCTGGTCAGGTCGAAAACGTCCAGAACCCCATCTCCCCCGCCATGCCCGGCAGCCATCCGGCCCTAGACTATCTGAAATCGCAAGGCGGCGATCGGTTTCAGGCGGCGGCCGAAAAAACCGATCCCGGATTGGGCCGAAGGGCGAGGATGCAGCCGCCTATTCCAGTTCCTTCAATGCCTGGATGATCGGCCGGTCGCCCAGGCGCGGCTTGTCGCCATAGCTGGCGATCGCCCGCTCCAAGGCGCGCGCATGCAGGCCCGGCTCCGCCTCCCGCAGCTCTGCCACCAGCGCGCGCAGATAGGCATAGGCAGCCAGGCCGTAGGTTTCCGGGGCATGCGACATGGATGGTTCTCCATCGGCTGTGAGGGGGCGATGGGGATCGGTAATGCCGATGCGGGATGTTGTCGAAGCCTGTGCCAGCTCCATTCGGGATCGCGCCGCCGACGCATGGCGCCGGGCCGCCCTATCGTCTCGTATTTCACCGCACCCTGGTCGGGGAGGGGCCGAAACCCCCCCCTCGGAAACATGGGTCGATTTATGCGGCGATCGTGCCGAAGGACTTCCAGGTCCCCGGCGAGCCCGCCGTGGTGCAGATCCAGCCCGCACTCCCGCCGGCGGTCGGAACGCTGTTCTGGATGACGTCGCCCTGCAGCCATGCCCCCGTCGTCGGAGCAGCCGATCCGACGCCTCGGAACAGGCCGCCGAGGAAGTGGCCATTGGGGAAGTCGGCCGCGAACTTCCTCGGATTCGCAAGCGTCGAGCCGGTCGGGAAGCGCATCACCGTGAAGGGGTTGCCGCCGCTCTGATATTGGAAGTCCCACCACTGCGACGACGTGTTGTACTGGATTTGCCAGTCCGCCTGGTTGGCAGCGCCGATCACGTCGTTGCTGGAGCCCCAGCCAATCGCACCGTAATTGGGTTGCAGCGAGCCGAGCACGCTGACGATATTGGGCGTCGCGCGGCGATTGAGGTGACGATAGGGCGCGGCCACGGAAAGACCCGCCGTCATCACGAAGGCGCGGCTGCTCGCGGAGGACGAGGGGCTCTGGCCCGCGAGATCACCAATCACCGTCGTCCCGTCGCCGAAATCCGCATTGTCGCCGGCCGCGCCGATCTCGATATAGTCGCCGATCACCGTATTGGGGGCGGTGTCGATCGTCTTGATCGCACCCAGTATGTTGTTCGCCTGATGACAGCCGATATAGGTGTTGCCGATCAGGCTCTCGTCGAGGACGCCCCATCCGCCATTGCCGGTGCAGTCGAGTCGGGCGGCGACGCCCGCATTGGCATCGTTGCTCTTGACGTGCAGCCCGTGGCTTCCATTCGCGATCAGGCTGACGTTGGTCAGCGTCCACAAGTTCGCGTTGCCCTTGACTGGATTGCCGGCGCTGATCGAGGCTTCGATCCGCAGGCCCCTGCCCGAAAAGCCGCGGATCGTCACATTCTCGATCGCCGTGGTCGCCCGCATCCAGATGCCGTCCACGCCCGAGCCCCCGCCGTTCGAGCGAATATAGAGGTCGCGAAGTGCGGAGCTGGCGCCGTTGGGATAGGTGCCGTCGGGCGCGGTCCCGGTGCCGTCGGTGTTGGAAGCGTTGATGATGAACGCCTGGATGCCCGAGTCGGTCAGCAGAACCGATCCCTGCGCATTCATCGTGAAGCTGCCGATGGTTCGGTTGGCATAGGCTGCGCTATTGCCGTCGCCCTGCCAGGTGATCGCGCAATGCTGGTTGATCGTTTTCGAGAGCCGGTAATATCCCTTGGGGATATTGATCGTCCCGCCTTCGGGGAGGAGCGCATCATGCGCGGCCATGAAGGCGGCATGATCATCGGCGATGCCGTCGCCGGCAGCGCCGAACCACAGCACGCTGAGAGGCTGGGCATCGACGCGGAGCCAGCGCCCGCCGCCGGACGCCGCGAAAACGGTGCCGTTGTTGACGGTGGCGCTTGCTGCGGACTCGAAGCGGAAGATGCCGCCCCGCCTGGTGTCGCTGACATTTGCGGTTTGCCCGTCCGAGAGACCGGTGGTCGAGGACGCGATCAGATCCGCGATAGTGGAGAAGCTGAGGGACGCTGCCATGATGTGATACCCTTGCTATGATATGTTCTTTTTCAACGGGCGGTTGAGAACAAATATAGAACAATCGAAATCCAACATTGCAACGGCAATCGGAGGGGCGGGATCGGCATTCGCTGATTGCCTCCGGCTCGCCGACACCGCGGCGGATGCGAAGATCGCGACCGGGCCGATCCAACCGGTGGGCGGCTAGCCGGGCTTGGGAAGGGGATAGGCTTGCTGTTGTCCACAGTCATTGCGGACGGTGCCACACTACCCATGTTGCCTCGACCCTTGCCGAGCCCCTAGATGCGGGGCTCAGCCATTTCGGAAACCATGATGACCGCCACCCATTCGACACGCATGCTGATCCTCGGTTCCGGCCCGGCCGGCCTGACCGCCGCCATCTATGGCGCGCGCGCCGGCCTGTCGCCGATCGTGGTGCAGGGCATCCAGCCTGGCGGCCAGCTGATGACCACCACCGATGTCGAGAATTATCCCGGCTTCCGCGACGTGATCCAGGGCCCCTGGCTGATGCAGGAGATGCAGGCCCAGGCCGAGCATGTCGGCGCGCAGATGATGTGGGACACGATCGTCGAGGTCGACGTCTCGCAGCGTCCGTTCCGCATGGTGGGCGACAGCGGCACCGTCTATCTGGGCGATGTGCTGGTGATCGCCACCGGCGCCCAGGCCAAGTGGCTGGGCCTGGATTCGGAGCGGCTGCTCCAGGGCAAGGGCGTGAGCGCCTGCGCCACCTGCGACGGCTTCTTCTTCCGCGGCAAGAAGGTCGCGGTGATCGGCGGCGGCAACACCGCGGTGGAAGAGGCGCTCTATCTCACCAACCACAGCCACGACGTGACGGTGATCCACCGTCGCGACTCGTTCCGCGCCGAGAAGATCCTGCAGCAGCGCCTGTTCGCCAATGAGCGGATCAACGTGCTGTGGAACAAGAAGGTCGAGCGCTTCATCGCCGGCGGCCAGCCCGAGGGACTGGTGGGGATCGAGCTGAAGGACATGGAGACCGGGGAGCTTTCGCAGATCGACGTCGATGGCGGCTTCGTCGCGATCGGGCATCATCCGGCGACCGAGCTGTTCCGCGGCCATATCGATCTTGACGACGATGGCTATATCCGGGTCGAGACGGGCACGACCAAGACCAGCGTGCCCGGCGTGTTCGCCTGTGGCGACGTGATGGACAAGCAGTATCGCCAGGCGGTCACCGCCGCCGGCACCGGCTGCATGGCGGCGCTCGACGCCGAGCGCTTCCTGGCCGAGGCGGATTTCGAGACGGTGGTCCAGCACGCGGCGGAGTGAGGGGTGCCGTCATCCCGGCGAACGCCGGGTTCTCGTGCCACAAGCGCCAGGTTGGGGCCTCATACCTTCCATCGTCACCCCGGCCTTGCGCCGGGGTCCCGCTGTCCTGCTGAAGGCAAAAGAAGCGGGATCCCGGCGCAAGGCCGGGGTGACGGTAGTAAATCAGATACTTGCTTGGGTTCTCAACCTTGGGTTGGGGACTCAATATTCTCCAGCGTTATCCCCGCTATCCCTCCCTCGTCATCCCCGCGCAGGCGGGGATCCAGGGTAGCAGGGGGCGATCCAGGGGATCACGCGGATGCTTGCCGGAAACGGCAAGGCGAGCCTCGCCGTCCTTGCCCTTGGCCCGGGATCCCCGCCTGCGCGGGATGACGGTTCAAGGGATCGCGGAGATGGCGCTGGAGAATATGGGTCCTCACCCTAGGTTGAGGCCTCATACCTTCCATCGTCACCCCGGCCTTGAGCCGGGGTCCCGCTATCTCGCCAGCACAGGAAGAAGCGGGATCCCGGCTCAAGGCCGGGATGACGGTGAAATATCAGATACTTGTTTGGGTTCTCAACCTAGTCGACCGAGCTCCCGGCCTTTGCTGGGATGACGAGTTGATCCAGCACCTTCGCCAGCAGCCAGTCCTTGTCGCTCGCGCCGGCGAAGCTGTGGCTGGCGCTGTCGAGCTGCTCGACTGCTACTTTCCCCCGCGCCGCATCGAAGGCAGGAGCCCTGAAGGCATCGGCAAAGGCGATCGCGGTATTGTCGCCTTTCGCCAGCAGGATCGCCACCGGCACCTTCGCTTCCGCCAGCGCGGCGGCGAGGCGGGTGGGGAGGCCGCCAGCGGCCCGAGGCGGCTGGCGCGAGGCCTTGCGCAGGCCCTTGAGCAGCTTGGCGACGTTCACGCCGCCGCGCAGCAGCCGCAGCCACTCCCGCGGATCGCGCAGCCGGGCCGCATAATGCGCGCGGATCGCGGCGGGGGGAGGCATCGCGTCCTCGGCCTCGACGGTCCAGGGATTGGCGAGCACGAGTGCGTCGATGCCCGCCTGGGCGTGGAAGAAGGCCAGCGCGGTGGCGGCGTCGCAATTGCCATAGGCGATGATCCGCTCGACCCCGGTCTCGCGAAAGGCGCGGGCGGCGGCGGCGATATCCTCGGCGCTCGACTCGAACCCGCGATTCTCGCCGGTCGAATCGCCGATGCCGCGGCGATCGAAGCGCAGGACGGGATAGTCGGCACGGGCGACCCGCTCCGCCAGCAACGCCATGCCGCGATGCGCGCCGATGCGGATCTCGTTGCCGCCCGAGACGATCAGCAGGCCCGTGGTCTCGGCTGCTTCGTCCAGCGTGCCGAGCAAGGTCTCGCCGGCGCACGGAAATGCGATCAGCTTTCGCATGCACGGATCCAGACGGCGATGTCTTCGGCGAGCAGGGCGGCGAGCGCGGGATCATTGTCCGGCTCGGCGCGGCGCCAGAGCGGCGCGCCGTCCACCCGCCGGATGGCATCGGCGGGGTCGGAGGCAAGGCGGACTACCCGCGCGTCCGGCGCGGGCCGGGCGGTGACAAGTTCCGCCAGCAGCGCCGGGGCGAGCGGATTGCCGGCGATCTCGATCGGCGTCGAACCTCCCAGAACCGGCGAATCCAGGTCATGGCGCTGCGGGTCGGCGGCGATCGCGGCCCGCTTCAGCTCGCGCAGGAGCTTGTCTCCGGGCATGGGAGCGAAATGCCAGCGGCCGGCGACGGGCGCGAGCGTGTCGAGCAGCGCGCCGCTGCGCACGCCCAGCGCGTAGCAGTTGCGCCCCTCGCGATCGAACTTGTCGCAGGCGAAGTTGAAGGCGTCCCGCATCTTGAGGATCGAGGATCGGTCGGTCGGCACCAGGCTCTCGCCCTGGCCGGGCAGGTCGGGCAGCGCCCCGGCGATGCCGCGCTGCGCGAGCAGGCGCAGGATCGTGACCAGGAAGGCCCGGGTGCGGTTGGCTTCCTCGAACAGCGGCGGCGCCGCGACCACGACCGGGCCGGCGGCGGGGCCGAAGCGCAGCATCGCCTCGCGCCCGCCGGCCCAGTCATAGTGATCGATCACCGGAGCGCCTTGGCCGTCGCGAAGCGCGTGAGGGCGCCGAAGCTCTCGAGCATCTCGCCGTCCACCTCGTCATCCTCGATCAGGATGCCGAGCCGGTCCTCGAGCTCGGTGAGGACGCCCGCCACGGCGAGCGAATCGAGTTCGGGCAGCGCGCCGAAAAGCGGCGTGTCCGCGCGGAAATCGGCCACGCGCTCCGCGCTCAGGCCCAGCACGTCGCGGAGCACGCCGCGGACGGTATCTTCGACTTGGAGCGACCCATCGGGTTGCAATGCACTTCCCCTGCCGGTTTTTCGCTCCCGTAAGGGTTGGCGCGGGCGCTGCCAAGTATAAGGGTGTGCGGGTGATAGCGCTCGACCCCGTTCCCAGGCCCCTCGATACCCTGCCGTCGCGCGGGAGGCCCGAGGCCGTGGCGCTGGAGGACAAGGCCGGCACGCTCACCTATGCCGAGCTCGAGGCGGCGGTGGGCGGCATGGCGCATGCCCTGCGCGCGCTGGGGCTGGAGCCCGGCGACCGGGTGGCCAGCTGGCTGCCCAAGACGCGGACCGCGTGCCTGATGCCGCTGGCGGCGGTGCGGGCAGGACTGGTGCACGTGCCCGTGAACCCGGTGCTCAAGCGCGCCCAGGTGGCGCACATCCTGGCCGATTCGGGCGCGCGGGCGCTGGTTTCCCAACCGGCGCGGCTCGCCGCCCTCGAAGCCGGCGATGTCGGCGCCGATTGCCGGGTGGTGGAGGAAGGCGCACTCTTCTCGGAGCGGAGGCTTCCGCCCTCCGCGGCCGGCGCCGATACGCTCGCGGCGATCCTCTATACCTCGGGATCGACCGGCAGGCCCAAGGGCGTGATGCTGAGCCATGCCAATTTATGGCTGGGGGCCATCAGCGTAGCCCATTATCTTGAGATCGAACCTGAGGATCGCGTGCTGGGCGTGCTGCCGCTCAGCTTCGATTATGGGCAGAACCAGCTCTTCTCCACCTGGGCGGCGGGCGCGCGGGTGGTGCCGCTCGATTACCTGACCGCGCGCGACGTCATAAAGGCGGTGGAGCGCTTCGGCATCACCAGCCTGGCCGGGGTGCCGCCGCTTTGGGTGCAACTGCTCGAGGCGGAGTGGCCGGTTGAGATCGCATCCAAGCTTTGCCGCCTAACCAATTCAGGCGGCGCGCTTACGCCCAGGATGGTGCGCGACCTGCGCGCCCGCTTCCCCAATGCCGACCTTTATCCGATGTATGGGCTGACCGAGGCGTTCCGGTCGACCTATCTGCATCCCGGGCTGGTCGACGCGCACCCCGATGCGATCGGAACGGCCATTCCGTTCGCCGAGATCCTCGTGGTCGGCCCGGACGGCGCGCGCGCTTCCCAGGGCGAACTGGTCCATGCGGGCCCGCTGGTCGCCCAGGGCTATTGGCGCGACCCCGAGCGGACGGCGCAGCGTTTCCGCCCCGCGCCCGCCTTTGCCGGGAGCGGCGGCATGGCGGTATGGTCCGGCGACACGGTGCGGCTTGGGGAGGACGGGCTGCTCCGCTTCGTCGGCCGCGACGACGAGATGATCAAATCGGCCGGCAACCGCATCAGTCCTACCGAGATCGAGGAAGCCGTGCTCTCGGGCGGCGAGACTGGCGAGGCGGCGGCGTTCGGCGTCGCGGACGAAAGGCTGGGCCAGGCGATCGTGGTGATCGCGCGCGGCGACGGCAGCCGCGAGATCGAGCTGCGCGAGCGGCTGCGGCGCGAGTTGCCGAGCTTCCTGCAGCCGGCGCGCTATGACTGGCGCGCGGCGCTTCCGCGCAACGCCAATGGCAAGCTTGACCGGACGGCGCTCAGGGCGAGCTTGGGGGACAAATGACCATCACCGCAAAACCGCATGGCCCGATCCCGCCGGAATTCGCCGCGTTGCGCGAGCTTCCATGGCCGAATGTCCGGACCCCCGCCTATGTCTATGACTTTGCGGTGGTGGAGGCGCGCATCGCCCGGCTGCGCGCGGCGCTGCCCGCCGGTATCGGCATCCATTATGCCATCAAGGCCAATCCGTTCCCGCCGCTGCTCGCCCGCATCGCGCCGCTGGTGGACGGGATGGACGTTGCCTCGGCGGGCGAGCTGGCGCGGGCGCGTGACGCCATGGCGGCGGCCGACATCAGCTTCGCCGGCCCCGGCAAGCGCGATTTCGAGCTGGAGGCGGCGCTGGGCGCGGGCGTGACGCTCAATCTCGAATCGGAGGCCGAGGCCGAGCGCGCGTTCGCGATCGGCGCGCGGCTGGGCGTGACGCCGCGGCTCGCGGTGCGAGTCAATCCCGATTTCGAGTTGCGTGGATCGGGGATGAAGATGGGGGGGCGCGCCTCGCCCTTCGGCGTGGACGCGAGCCGGGCGGCGGCGCTGGTGCGGCGCGTGATCGACGCCGGCGCGGAATGGCGCGGCTTCCATATCTTCGCCGGATCGCAGGCGCTGGACGCCGCTTCGGTGATCGAGACCCAGGCCGCCACGGTGGCGCTCGCCGCGCGGCTGGCGGACGAGGCGGGCGCGCGGCCGCCGCTGGTGAACCTGGGCGGCGGCTTCGGCATTCCCTATTTCCCGGGCGATGCACCGCTCGACGTGGCGGTGGTGGGCGCGGCGCTGGGCACGGCGATCCGGCGCCTCGACACCCGATATGCCGTGGAGCTTGGCCGATGGCTGGTGGGCGAGGCGGGCGTGTACCTTGCCCGGGTGATCGAGCGGAAGGAGAGCCAGGGCGAGACCTTCCTGGTGGTCGAAGGCGGCTTGAACCATCATCTCGCCGCCACCGGCAATTTCGGCACGGTAGTGCGCCGCAACTATCCCGTGGCGGTGGCGAATCGTATCCAGGATTCGCCCGAGGAAGTGGTGACGATCGTCGGGCCGCTCTGCACGCCGCTGGACCGGCTGGCCGACCGCGTGGCGCTGCCCCGCGCCGAAGTGGGGGACAGGATCGCGGTGTTCGCGTCCGGAGCCTATGGCGCGACGGCGAGCCCCAGCGCGTTCCTGGGGCATCCGCCGGTGGAAGAACTGCTGGTCTGAGCCGCGATCAGCCCGATGCGGCTTGGCGGACCCCCAGCACGGTGAGGTGGCGATCGGGCCACAGGATCGACTGGCCCGTTCGCAGCCCGATCAGCGCTGCGCCTACGGGCGTGAGGACCGAGATCCGCCCCCGGGAAATATCCGCGTCGGACGGGTAGACGAGCGTGACGGTGCGCCGCGTGCCGTTGCTGTCGTCGACGAACTCCACCGTGGAACCCATCGTCACCGTATCGGGCGAAATGGCGGCCGCGCTGTGCAGCCTGGCGCGCTCGGTCTCGCGGAGCAGCAGCGCGCTGACCGCGGGAAAGCGGCGCTCGACGCTGAGCGCCAGGCCGGCGAGGCGTTCGGCTTCGGAATCGATCATGTCGATCGGCGGCCGGCTGGCCGCCTTGCGGGTCTTGCTCATATTCTGGAACTCCCAGGCAAAGGCGGCGATGCCGCCGGGGCGCCGGACGGCGCATTGCTTGGCCCCGGATCTCCGGGACATGCCTGAGGAGAACCCGGGGCTAGTTGCCTGCCAGGGACTGTCCCGCGTGAATGCGGTATCGCAGCGTGGGTGCGCGAAGCATCATGCGGGAAGAATGGGGCCTGGGCCGGGGGTTGTCAAACCGCGTCAGAGGCTTTCGGCGAACAGCAGGCAGGCGAGCATCGCCAGTACCAGCGCGATCAGGGCGATGCCGAGCGCCGGCCAGCCCCAGGTGGCGACGACCATGCCGGCGAGCGGCGGGCCGAACAGCGCGCCGCCTGCGCCGAACTGGGTGATAAGGCCGTTCGCCGCCGCGATCCGGGGATCGTCGGGCGTGGTGGCGCCGGACTGGGCGGGCAGGCGCGCGAACATCAGCGGCGGGACGAGGCCGCTGATGAGCGTGGCCCCGATGGCGATGGCGCCGCTTTCGGCCAGGCTCGCTCCGGTACCCTGATAGAGCCAGAAGACCAGGGGCAGGGTGGCGAGCAGGGCCAGCGTCGAGACCAGCATCATCCGGCCACGGCCCAGCGCGCCGCCCCGCATCAGCCACATGGCGGCGGCGGAGCCGGGCAGGGCGGCAAGCGAGGCCAGCGCGGTGACCAGCCCGACCTGCTCGATCGGGGCGCCGCTGCGCTCGACCAGGAAGCTCGGCAGCAGCATGAGCAGGGCGCAGACGAACAGGGTGTAGAGGCCGAAGGCGAAGGTGGAGATCCAGGCGGCCGGGGCCGGGAGGGTGATCCGCCGGCCGCTGGCGCCGGGGAGCGGGAAGCGCGTGAGCAGCGCCGTAATCGCGGCCAGCGCGACCGCCCAGACCAGCATCACGCCGCGCGGGCCCGCCAGCGTGACCAGCGACGCGGTGACCGCGCTGCCCAATGCGAGGCCGACGGGCACGAAGGTGCTCCACAGGGCGAGCGCGCGGCCGCGGCTCCGGTCGGTGGCGAGCGCTGCGATGGCGGTGGGCGCGACGATCACCATCAGGAGATAGCCGATGCCCTCCACTGCGCGAGCGGCGAACAGAATGGCCGGGTCTGGGGCAATCGCCTCGACCAGGCTGGTGCCGGCGAGCGTCGCACTCCCGAGCAGCAGGAAGGCGCGCATGCCGAAGCGGGCGAGGCCAAGGCCGGCAATGAAGCCGAACAGCGCGCCGCCCACTTCGAGCAGCGAGATCAGCAGCGCGATCTGGGGTAGCGACAAATGGAAGCTCTCGCGCAGGATCGGCGCGATGGCGGAGATCTTGGCGAGCTGCGCGGCAGCGAGGATTCCGACCAGCCAGAGCGTGATGATTCGGGGCCAGGGCGTGCGCATGCCGCCCTGCTAGGAGCAGGCGCCGGCGATGGCCACGAATAGATTATACGGGGGGCCGGGATGCGGCGTCCCATTCCATCTATCGTCATCCCCGTGAAAGTGGGGATGACGCGGTTTGCTGATTGGGTCATGATCCTGGGTCGGGGACCCATATTCTTCCTCTGTCACCCCGGCCTTGCGCCGGGGTCCCGCTATCTCGCCAGCGCGGGAAGAAGCGGGATCCCGGCGCAAGGCCGGGATAACGGTGAAAGATCAGATATTTGTTTGGGTTCCCAACCTAAGGGCAGGATGCGATGGTGGTGGTGATGCGGCCGATCCGGCCGTCGGCGAGCGGCACCGTCTCCCAGCGCATCATGCCGGGCAGCACCGCGATCACGGCGCTGCCATTATGGCCGGTGTGGAATTCCAGCCGCTGAAACGGGCGATCATACCAGCCGCGATCGGCGAGCCCCGCTTCGGCGGCGACGATCTCCGGGCTGGCAAAGCTCCAGAGCGAGCGGTTCAGAAAACTGTCGGCGCTGTCCGCCCAGGCTTTCGTCCGGCTGGGCGAGGCGGCGAGCAGGCGATGGGTGGCGTCGCATACGAGATGCACCGGCGCGCTCGAAGACTCGACGAGGCGTTTCAGCGCGACGTCCGCGTCGTTGCCGGCATTGGCGGCGATCATCGCCAGGATGCGCTCGCGCATTGCAGCCTCGGGCGCGTGCGCGCCGCTTTCCCAGCGCGACACGCTGGCCTGGGTAACGGCCAGGTGCTCGGCGACATGACCCTGCTTGATTCCGTTGAGGATGCGGAAGCGGCGCAGCGCCCTGCCCACGGGGAGATCGTGCAGCATGGCCGGAAAATAGGCTCCCTGGACCATGCGTCAATGCGCCGGCTCCGCCACTCCGGAGACCGGGGAGCAGCCCGAAGACCGCTCCCCAACAAAGCTACCAGCTCAGGCCGAGCCGCGCATAGACATAGCGCCCGCCAAAGCCGAAGGGCGAGTAATAGGGGAAGCCGACCACGCCGGTGCTGTTGTTCGCGGCGATGGTGTAGTCCGGATAGACGTCGAACAGATTGTTCACGCCGAGTGCGAACTGTGCGCCCTTAAGTGCCTGATAACGCAATTCCAGATCGGTGATGGTGTGGCGGCCGCTATGGATGTCCGCCGCCGGGGTGGTGCCGGGCTGGTTGACGTCGCCATAATAGCTCGCCCGCGCGGTGATCGCGAGCTTGTCCAGCGACCAGTCGATCGAGCCCGTCACCTTCTGGCCCGGCGTGCCCTGCTCGATCGTCAGGATGCGGCTGCGGGCGAAGAGGATCGGGGCGGGGTTGATCGTGCCGGTCGAGGTGGGGATGCTGCTGCGGTCGACCTTGGTCTGGTTGAGGTTGCCCGCGATCGTGAAGTCGAAGGTGCCGGCGGCATCCGTGGGCAGGCGGTAATGCGCCACCGCGTCGATGCCGCGGACGCGCGAGCGCAGGCCGTTGATGAAGAAGCGCGCGGCCTGGGCGCCGGTGTTGGTGCTGGCGAGCAGCGCCGCGACCTGGGGGCTGAAACTCGCCTGGATATTCTCCGACAGCGCGAGCTGGTTGCGCAGGCGGATCTGATAGGCGTCGATCGTCAGGTCGAACCCGCCCGAGCGGATCACCGTGCCGACCGAGAGGTTGGTCGAGCGCTCGGGCTCGAGCGGCAGGCCGCCCAGCGCCGCGCCGACGGCGCTGACCGAGGGGAAGGTGCCGGTGAGGACCGGCGATCCGTTCTGGACCACCGAGGCGATCGAAGTGAAATATTGCTGCTGCAGGCTCGGCGCGCGGAAGCCGGTCGAGGCAGTGCCGCGCAGCGCGAACCAGGGCGCGAAATCATAGCGCAGCGAGACCTTGCCGGTCGCCGTGTCGCCGAAATCGGTATAATGCTCGCCGCGGCCGGCCAGGCCGATCAGCAGCTTGTCGGTGATCTGGGCTTCGAGATCGATATAGCCCGAGACATTCTTGCGGCTGCGCTCGATGGCGTTGAGCGGGGAGAAGCCGCCAAAGCCCTGCGCGCCCGGCGCCTGGCCGGGCACGGCGCCCGTGGTGGGATAATTCCAGGAAGCCGGCTCGCCCGGCGTGATCTTGAAGCCCTCGCGGCGCCCCTCGATGCCGAAGGCGACGTTCAGCGACTGGAACACGTCGAACTTGCGCGACACGTCGAGCCCCGCGACCCACTGGTCGTAGATCAGCGCGCCGTCGTAGAAGCTGGTGGGCGAGGCGTTGCCATAGGCATAGTTCGCCGAATTGCGCGTGTAATAGGCGATCTTGTTGCGACCATATGCGACGTTGAGGTCGACGTCCCAGCCGGCAAGATCGCCCTTGATGCCGAGTGCGCCGTTCGCGTTGGTCGATTTGGTGTTGATGATCGGCAGGAAGCCGTTCGGGTAGATGCCCGAGACGGCGCCGGCGGCGCTGGGCAGGCGCGGGAAGGCGGCGCTGCGGCTGTCGCGGTCCTGATAGCCGAACCAGCCATAGAGCTTGAAATTGTCGCCGATGCCGGTGCCGGCGTTGATATAGCCGGTATATTGCTCGACCGCGGGATCGCCGAAGCGGCCGGTGACGCGGCTGGGCGTGACGCGCGGATCGAAATCGGCGCGGTTGGTCGCCTCGCGGTTCAGATACTCGCCGGAGAGCGTGACATAGCCGTCCTCGCCAAAGCCGATGCCCTGCCAGGCCGAGGCAGTGAAGGCAGGCTCGCCGGTGATCGAGCGGCTGCCGCGCGCCGTGTCGATGTCGGTGGCATAGAAGCCATAGGTGGCGGTGGCGCCGCCGCCCGAGCGCGCCTCGCGCAGGCGGACGTTGATCACGCCGGCGATGGCGTCCGAGCCATATTGGGCCGAAGCGCCGTCGCGCAGCACTTCGATCCGCTCGAGCGCGGTGGCGGGAATGGTGTTGAGATCGACGGCTGCCGAACCGCGGCCGACCGAGCCGTTGATGTTCAGCAGCGCCGAGGCGTTCGCGCGCACGCCGTTGATCAGGACGAGCGTCTGGTCCGGGGAGAGGCCGCGCAGCGTGGCCGGGCGGATCGCGTCCGTGCCGTCCACGGCCGAGGGGCGCGGGAAGTCGATCGAGGGGGCGATGGCGGCAAGCGCGGCGCCGAGCTCGGTGGTGCCCTGGTTGCGCAGCGCGGTGCCGCTCAGCACGTCGACCGGCGAGGCAGTGTCGAGCCGCGAGCGGCCCTGGGCGCGCGTGCCGGTGACGATGATCTGGGTGTCTTCGGACGCCGGGCCCTGATCGGCCTGCGGCTCGGCGGTGTCCTGCGCGAAGGCAGGCGGCACGGCAAACGCCAGGGTGGTGGCGATGGCGAGGAGCGACGAGGAACGGAAACGCATGGAGGGCCCACCTTTTCTTATGGTGAGCAAAATCTCTATCAACTCACTAGGAATTGGTACAAAGGAAAGTTTGGCGCGGGGAAAAATGGAGTTGCGCATTGTTGCGCGAACGCAACACAATCCGTGCCTGAACGCGGGTTTGCGGGATTGGTTCCAACGCTAGGTTGGGGACTCATATTCTCCAGCGTCATCCCCGCCATCCCTTCAACCGTCATCCCCGCGCAGGCGGGGGTGACGAAAGCAAGCGGGAGGACGAGTTGGTGAAGCAATCGCCCATCGATCCGGGCGGGCCATCGGCGCCCATTCCCTCGCGTTCGACATGTCCCACGCCGGGATCGCGTGTCCCATCGGGATAGAGCGACGAACGGTCCGCAAGGCCTAACCCGATATTTACCTCTCGCCTCCATAGCTGAGCGTGATCCTGTGCGGGTTGCTGCCGAGACGTCGGCGGCGCGCCTGCCCGCCGGGAAAGGAGCTCGGCATGCGTTTCATCGGTTTCGGCAGGACATTTCTGGCTCTCGGCGCGGCGGCGGCGCTGCTGGCGGGATGCGGGGGCGGCGGTGGCCGTCCGGAGCTGCCGCCCGCGGCGGCGGTGACGCAGCGCGAAGTGCCGAGCGATGAATATGTCATCGGCCCGATGGACCAGCTTCAGATCTTCGTGTGGCGCAATCCCGAGCTGTCGGCGAAGGTGCAGGTGCGCCCCGACGGCCGCATCACCGTGCCGCTGATCAGCGACATGCCGGCGGTGGGCAAGACCCCGGCGATGCTGGCGGACGACCTGAAATTCGCGCTGAGCGAGTATATCAAGGATCCGATCGTCTCGGTGATCGTCGAGAATTTCAACGGGACGTACAGCCAGCAGGTCCGCGTCGTCGGCGCGACCGAGAAGCCGGCCTCGATCCCGTACCGCGCCAACATGACCCTGCTCGACGCGATGATCGCGGTGGGCGGCCTGAGCGAGTTCGCCGCGGGCAACCGCGCGCGGCTGGTGCGCTACGACCGGCAGACCGGCAAGCAGACCGAATACAAGGTGCGCCTGGGCGATCTGCTGAAGAATGGCGACATCAAGGCGAACGTCAAGCTCGAGCCGGGCGACGTGATCATCATCCCCACGAGCATGTTCTGAGGTAGCGCGGGTGGGGAGCCTCTACGACGAGCTGCGCGGCGCACTGCACGCGATCTGGCAGCGGCGCTGGGTGGCGCTGGCGGTGGCCTGGGGCATTTGCCTGGCGGGCTGGCTGGTGGTGTCGCAGATGCCCAACAACTATGAATCGCGCGCGCGCATCTTCGTGCAGCTGCGCCAGATCATCCCCACCGACGGGACGGCGGCCCTCAACCAGCAGAAGGACCTCGACCGCATCCGCCAGACCCTCACTGCGGCGGTCAACCTGGAGAAAGTCGTGCGCGGCACCGACCTGGCCCGTACCGTCGCGACCGACCGCGACGTGGCGGACCGGGTGGCCGGCCTCCAGAAGGCGATCAAGCTGACCGCGCAGCAGGACAATCTGTTCGAGATCGCGGTCACCGCACCGAGCGGCAAGCTTGCCCGCCAGATCACCCAGAAGCTGATCGACATCTTCGTCGAGGCGAATCTGTCGGACAATCGCGACCAGTCGAGCCAGTCGCTCGACTTCATGGACCAGCAGCTCGATGCGCGGCAGAAGCAGCTCGCCGATGCCGAGGCGAAGCGGGCGGACTTCCAGAACCGCTATCTCGGCTCGCTGCCCGGCACCGGATCGATCGACGATCGCGTTTCCGCCGCGCGCACCCAGCTCGCCCAGATCCAGTCGGACCTGGCGGCGGCGCAATCGAGTCTCAACGTCGTCAACGCCCAGATGGCGAGCACCCCGGCCAATATCGCCGGCGCCGGTGGCGGCGCGGTGACCGGTCCGGCGCGGGCGCGGCTCACGGCGATCCAGGGCCAGCTCGCCGATGCACGGGCCAAGGGCTATACCGACAGCCATCCCGATGTGATCGCGCTGAAGAACCAGCTTGCCGCGGCGCAGAGCGCGGCGGCGCGCGAGCCGGTGGTGAGCGGCGCATCGGCCGGCGCCTCCAACCCGGTCTATATCGGCCTGCAATCGATGCGGGCGGACAAGCAGGCGACCGTCGCCGCGCTGATCCAGCGCAAGGCGCAGATCGAGGGCGACCTCAACCTGCTCCAGGCCAAGATGGCCGAAGCGCCGGGCGTGGCCGCCGAACAGGGCGAGATCGAGCGCCAATATCAGGTGCTCAAGGGCCAGTATGACACGCTGCTCGCCCAGCGCGAGCAGATGAAGATCGCGAGCCAGGCGCAGAATGTCGCCGATGCCGACAAGTTCAACGTGGTCGATCCGCCGACCCAGCCGCGCGCGCCAAGCTCGCCCAACCGGCCGCTGCTGCTCACCGGCGTGCTGATCGCCGGACTGGGCGCCGGGCTGGCCGCCGCCTTCGCGCTGGGCAAGCTGACCACGACCTTCCCGACCGCCGCCAAGCTCGAAAAGGCGAGCGGCATGCCGGTGATCGGCTCGATCGGCGAAGTGGTGACCGCGGCGCAGACCGCGATGCGCCGCAGAAAGCTGGTGTTGTTCGCCGGCGGGCTGGCCGCCTTGTGCTTCGCCTATGTCGGGCTGATCGGCGTCGAATTCCTCCAGCGCGGCATGGGAGCCTGAGATGAACGACCAGACTCCCCGCCGGCTCAAGGGGTCGCTGCTCGAACGGGCGGCGCCCTCGTTCCATTATGCGCCCCCGCCGGTCGAGCCGCCCGAGGAAGCGCCAACGCCGCCGCCGGTGCGCAAGCGCGCCGCGGCGCCGGTGGCGCAACCCGCGATGGTGATCCCGCCGCTGGTACCGCAGGCCCCGGTGCCGCCGCCCGAAGTGCAGGTCGAGCCGGCACTCGCGCCGCCGCAGCCCGAGCCGGCCCCGGTGCAGCAGGTGCCCGAACCCATCGTCGTGCCGGAGCCGGAGCCCGCTCCGGAACCGGAACCGGTGCAGCCGGCGCTCGCGCGCGGCATCCCCGCCGAGCCCGAGCCGCAGATCGCCACGGCGCGCCCGGCCGGCCGCCGCACGGCGCCGCTCGACCGCGAAGTGCTGGAACAGGGCGGGATGCTGATGCCCGGCGCGGCGATCACGCCGCTGGCCGAGGAATTCCGCATGGTGAAGCGCCAGCTGCTGCTCACTGCCCGCGCCGTCGCCGCCAAGGATACCGCCAAGGCCGCCGACCGCGCCCGCATGATCCTCGTCTGCTCGGCCCAGCCGAGCGATGGCAAGACCTTCTGTGCGATCAACCTTGCGCTCTCGATGGCGACGGAGAAGGACGTCGAGGTGCTGCTGGTCGATGCCGATTTCCCCAAGCCCGACCTGCTGCCCCGCCTGGGCCTGCCGTCCGGCCCCGGCCTGCTTGACGTGCTGGCGGGTTCGGTGGCGAGCGTCGAGGAGTGCATCATCGACACCGACGTGCCGCAGCTTTCGGTGCTGCCGGCCGGCGCGCGCTCGATCAGCGACACCGAGCTGCTGGCGAGCGACCGTGCCCGCGCGCTGCTCGACGGGCTGGCCCAGGCCAATCCGCGCCGCATCGTGATCTTCGATTCGCCGCCCGCGCTGGCCGCTTCGCCGGCATCGGTGCTGGCATTGCACGTGGGGCAGGTGATGCTCGTCGTGCGCGCCGACAGGACCAGCGAAGGGGACCTGCGCGCCGCGGTGAACACGCTCGATGGCTGCGAGCATATCCAGCTCGTGCTCAATTCCGTGTCGTTCCAGCCGGGCGGGCGGCGGTTCGGCAGCTATTACGAATATGGGGAGGAAAGCCGGTGAAGCGGCTCATCGTCACGGGCGCGGCGTTTGCCGCCGCCATGGCCGTCACTCCGGCCAGTGCGCAGCGCGCGCGCATCACGCCGTATATCGATGCGAGCCAGGTGGTCGCGGCCGATCTCAACGGCGGCGACGTGCTGACCTATTCGACGATCGGGGCGGGGATCGACGCGTCGGTCCAGTCGCGCCGGGTCGAGGTGCAGGTGAGCTATCGCTACGAGCGCCGGTTCGACTATCAGAACAAGCTGAACAACGATCACACGCATAGCGGCCTGGCGACCGTGAAGGCGAAGGTGGCACCGGGCTTCTCGATCGAGGCGGGCGGCATCGCGACCCGCACCCGATCGGACATCCGCGGCGACGTGCAGACCAGCAATGTCGGCAATTTCAGCAATTCGGCCCAGGTCTTCTCGGGCTATATCGGGCCGAACGTGGCGACGCATCTGGGGCCGATGTTCGTCAACGGCGCCTATCGCTTCGGCTATACCAAGGTCGAGGCGCCCGGGCAGACCGGCGTGGCGCCGGGCCAGCCCCGGCTCGACAATTACGACGATTCGAAGGTGCATGTCGCCACCGCCAGCGTCGGTGTGAAATCGGGCACGGTGCTGCCCGTCGGCATCACCGCCAGCGGATCCTACACGCGCGAGGATGCCGGCCAGCTCGACCAGCGCTTCGAAGGCAAATATGGTCGCGGCGACGTGGTGCTGCCGGTGGCGCAGGGCCTCGCGGTGGCCGGCGGCGTCGGCTATGAGCAGATCAAGATCACCCAGCGCGATCCGCTGCGCGACACCGCCGGCAACCCGGTGGTCGACGGGGCGGGCCGCTTCAAGACCGATCCCAACTCGCCGCGCCGCATCGCCTATGACCTGGACGGCGTGTTCTGGGATGCGGGCGTGATCTGGAAGCCCAGCCGGCGCACCTTCCTCGAGGCGCGGGTCGGCCGGCGCTACGGATCGATGAGCTATACCGGCTCGCTCAGCTATCAGGCGAGCCCGGGCAGCGGCATCCAGATCGGCGTCTACGACACGGTCCAGACCTTCGGCCAGCAGCTGAACGGCCAGCTCGCAACGCTGCCGACCGCGCTGGCCAGCACCACCGATCCGTTCGGCAACCAGTTTTCGGGCTGCATCTACGGCACCACGGGCGCGGCGGCGGGCGGCTGCATGAACGGGGTCTTCGCCTCGGCGGCGACTTCGGCCTATCGCGCGCGCGGCGTGACCGCGGTGGCGGTGGCCGGTCGCGGGGGCACCCGCTTCGGCATCGGCGGCGGCTGGGCGCGGCGCGACTTCATCGCGCCGGCGGGCGGCACCGCCTTCACCACCAACGGCACCAGCGACACCAGCATCTACGCCCAGCTCTTCGCTTCCACCGATGTCGGCCCGAACGGGGCGCTTCAGGGCAGCATCCTCGGCAGCTATTACAACAGCGACATCCCGGGGAATGACGGCATTTACGGTTGGGGAGCGAATACGGCCTATACCCATCGCTTCGGGCGGCTGGGCGCGACCCTTTCCGCGGGCGTGTTCGGCTTCGAGCGGGAGGGCCAGAGCTCGGCCAGCGCGCAGGCGTTGGTGGGATTGCGTTACGGTTTCTAAGCGTCGGGACGAAACAGATGTACGACGACCATTACGGATTGAGCGGCCGGCCCTTCCAGCTGACCCCGGATCCGAAATTCTGGTTCGACACGGCCACGCACCGCAAGGCCATGGCCTATCTCGGCTATGGCCTGAGCCAGGGCGAGGGCTTCGTCGTGATCACCGGCGATCCCGGCGTGGGCAAGACCACGCTGATGGGCCATCTGCTCGGCGAGATCGACCGCGAGCGGCTGAACGTGATCAAGATCGTGTCGACCCAGCTCCGCCCCGAGGACCTGTTGCGGCTGGTCTGCCAGGGGCTGGGGATCGACAGCTCCGGCCTGAACAAGGCCGAGATGCTGGGCGAGATCGAGCGCGGGCTGCATGCCGTCGCACGCACCGGCCGGCGCACGCTGGTGGTGGTCGACGAGGCGCAGTCGCTGCCGATCGAGAGCCTGGAGGAGCTGCGCATGCTCTCCAACTTCCAGGCGGGCGGCTATCCGCTGCTGCAGATCTTCCTGCTCGGCCAGCCCGAATTCCGTCTCAAGCTGAGCGATCCCCGTCTCGAACAATTGCGCCAGCGCGTGATCGCAATGCACCATCTCGATCCGATGCAGGCGGACGAAGTCGAGCCCTATCTGATCCACCGCCTCTCCTGCGTCGGCTGGCGGGGCAAGCCGCGCTTCACCAACGATGCGGTGGCGGCGATCCATCGCTGGTCGGGCGGCAGCCCGCGCCGCATCAACCAGCTCGCCAGCCGCGTGCTGCTGTTCGGCGCGGTCGAGGAGATGGAGACGTTCGGCGCGCAGGAGCTGGCCGCGGTGATCGCGGACCTGAACGACGACACGCCGGTCTCGGGCTATCGGCCCGCGCCGGTGGCGACGCCGGCACCGGCGCCGGTACAGGCACCGGTTCAGGCACCGGCGCCCGGGTTTGCGCCTGTATCGGCACCCGCGCCCATGCCCGCGCCGGCACGGCAGCCGGAGCCCTATGAACTGACCGACGTGGCGCCGATGCCGATGGGCGCGCCGGTGCCGCCGCCGCACCCCGCCGATCCGGTGCCGCTGCGCCCCGAGGCCGTAGCGCCCGCGAACGATCCGGCGCTGCAACGCCGCATCACCGAGCTGGAGAGCCAGGTGCGCGACCAGGACGAGGCGCTGCGCCGCGTGCTGGGGCTGCTGGTCGACTGGGTGGAGCAGGGCGAAGGGCAGGGGCGCCGCCCCGACCTTTCCGCCATCCGCGGGAACGCGGCCTGATCCGCATGGTGGTCAACGCCCTCTCGGTCGATGTCGAGGACTGGTTCCAGGTCGGTGCCTTCGAGAACACGATCCGGCGCGACGATTGGGATTCGCTCGAGCACCGGGTCGAGGCGAACACCGACAAGGTGCTGGCCCTGTTCGAAGCGGGCGGCGTGAAGGCGACCTTCTTCACGCTCGGCTGGGTGGCGGAGCGCTATCCCGCGCTGATCCGCCGCATCGCCGATGCGGGGCACGAAGTCGCCAGCCATGGCTGGGACCATCAGCGCGTCTTCACCATGGGGCCGGAGCAGTTCCGCGCCGATCTCGCCACCGCGCGGGCGGCGCTGGAGGATGCGAGCGGAACCCGGGTGACCGGCTATCGCGCGCCGAGCTTCTCGATCGATCGCCGCACGCCCTGGGCGCACGAGGTGCTGGCCGAGGCGGGCTATGCCTATTCCTCAAGCGTCGCGCCGGTGAAGCATGACCATTATGGCTGGCACGATGCGCCGCGCGAGGCCTTCCGGCCGGTGCCGGGCGCCGGGCTGATCGAGATCCCGATCACCCTGGCGAATTTCTTCGGCCGCGAAGTGACCACCGGCGGCGGCTTCTTCCGCCTGCTGCCGGGCGAAGTGACTTATCGCGCGGTGCGGGCGGCGAACGACGCGGCGCGTCCGGCGATCTTCTATTTCCATCCCTGGGAGATCGATCGGGGGCAGCCGCGCGTGCAGGATGCGCCGTTCAAGTCGAAGCTGCGCCATTACAGCCGGCTGGGCGCGATGGCGGGCAAGCTCGAGACGCTGATCGCGGGGCATGCCTGGGGGCGGATGGACGAAGTCGCGGCGCGCGAGGCGGCGCGCCTGGAGACGGAGACGGCGACGTGAACGCTCCCCTGCGCAACCAGCCCGTCGCGCTGCGCGTCGCGAATCTCGGCGACGCGATCGAGCGGGCGCGGATCGGAGCGTTCGTGCACGATCATCCGGAGGGCACGCCCTTCCATCTGCCGGCCTGGAGCGTCGCGGTGGCGCGGGGCTGCGGGCAGCGGAGCCATTATCTGGTCGCCGAGAATGCCCGGGGCGACCTGGCCGGCGTGATGCCGCTCACCGAGGTCCGCTCGCCGCTGTTCGGCAACGTGCTGGCCTCGGCCGGGTTCGGCGTGGGCGGCGGCATATTGACCCACGACGCGCGTGTCGTTTCGCAGCTGGCCGAGGCGGCCTGGGCGCTCGCCGTCGAGCGGAAATGCCCGGTGGTGGAAGTGCGCGGCGGCCCGCTGCCCGGGCCGGAATGGCAGGTGGACGACACCCGCTATCTTGGCTTCGTGCGTTCGCTGGCGGAAGACGATGCGGCGCTGCTGGCCGCCATCCCGCGCAAGCAGCGCGCCGAGGTGCGCAAGGCACTGGAGAACGACCTGAACATCGCGACCGGCTGTAACCCCGCCGACATCGCAGCCCATTATGCCGTCTATGCCGAGTCGGTCCGCAATCTCGGCACGCCCGTATTTCCCCGGACTCTGTTTTCCGAGGTTTTACGCGAATTTGGCAATTCGGCGGACGTGCTTATAGTCCGCCACGGCGGGGTGGCAGTGTCGAGCGTCTTGAGCCTTTACTGGAACGGCACGGTGTATCCCTATTGGGGAGGCGGCACCCGGGACGCGCGCGCGCTGCGCGCCAATGATCGCATGTATTTCGAGCTGATGCGCCATGCCCGCGCCCGCGGCTGCACGCGTTTCGACTTCGGCCGCTCCAAGACCGGCACGGGGGCCGCGGCGTTCAAGAAGAATTGGGGCTTCGATCCGCAGCCGCTGACCTATTACGAGCGGGTGGCCGAGGGCGCCAAGGCGCGCGACGCGAGCCCGGTGAACCCGAAATATTCGCTCCAGGTGCGCGTCTGGAGCAAGCTCCCCTTGTGGATCGCCAATCGCGCGGGTCCCCTGATCGCGAAGGGCCTTGGCTGATGGGCGACATACTCTTCCTTGCGCACCGCGTGCCCTATCCGCCCGACCGGGGGGACAAGATCCGCGGCTTCAACATCCTGAAATATCTCTCGACGAAGAAGCGCGTCCACCTGATCGCCTTCGCCGACGATCCCGCCGACCTGAAGCAGAAGGGCGGGCTGACCAAATATACCGGCAACCGCTCGATCGTGTGGCGCGCCAAGTCGCAACTGGTGGCGGGATTCCAGGCGATGGTCCAGCATCGGCCGGTGTCGCTCACCGCGTTCGACAACGACGCGCTGCGCCAGGCGGTGGAGAACATCCTCGAGCGCCACCGGATCGACACGATCTACGTCTTTTCGAGCCAGATGGCGCAATATCTCCCGCCCCGGCCGCGCCAGCGCGTGATCATGGACTTTGTCGACATGGATTCGGCCAAGTTCGCCGCCTATGCCAAGAGCAGCAAGGGCCCGATGGGTTGGATGCTCGGCCGCGAGGCGCGGCTGCTGCTCGCGCACGAAAAGGCGATCGCGGCGCGCGCCGATGCGAACCTGTTCGTGAGCGAGGCGGAGGCGGAGCTGTTCCGCCAGCGCACCGGCGCCGACCGGGTGCACGTGATCGAGAACGGCATCGACACCGAGTTCTTCGATCCCTCGGCGCATTTCAAGCGCGTCGACGTGATGGGATCGACGATCGTCTTCACCGGCCAGATGGACTATCGCCCGAATATCGAGGGGGTGACCTGGTTCGTCGAGACGATCCTGCCGCACATCCGCCTGGTCCATCCCGACGCGCGCTTCATCATCGTCGGCCGCAACCCGACCGATGCGGTGAAGGCGCTGGGCAAGCATCCGGGCGTGGCGGTGATCGGCGAGGTGCCCGACGTGCGCGGCTGGCTGGCCCAGGCCGCGGTGGTGGTCGCGCCGCTCAAGCTGGCGCGCGGCATCCAGAACAAGGTGCTCGAGGGCATGGCGATGGCGCGGCCGGTGGTGGCGTCCGAGGCGGCCGCGACGGGCATCGACCATGGCGGCACGATCCTGGTCGGCGCGACCGTGGGGGAGATGGCGGAGCACGTCACCCGGCTGCTCTCCAGCCGCCGCAAGGCGACCGAGCTGGGCGAGGCGGCGCGGCAGCGCGTGATCGACCGCTACAGCTGGGAAGCGCGGTTGAGCCCGCTCGACGAAGTGCTCGGCCAGCCGCTGCGCCCTGCCAAGGAAGAGCGCGTCTCCCGCATCACGGACGTGCCGAAGAAGCCGCGGCGGGCGGCGTGATTTCACGCGCGGTGTTTCTCTTTTCTTCGTCATTCTCGCTTATTTCTTCGTCATCCCCGCGCAGGCGGGGATCCAGGGTATCGAGCGACGTCCTGCTTGGCTCTGGATCCCCGCCTGCGCGGGGATGACGGGAGATCTTGTTTGGCCGAGATATCGATTCCTTCGGGCGTAGACGCCGGTAGCGAGGTGCGGGCCGCCGTCACTTTCGACGCGCGCTGGAAGCGGCATGCCGCGATCCTGGCGGGCGTGTGGCTCGCGCTGCTGGCGATCTTCCACCGCGACACCGCGGACCTGGCGACGATCTACTGGACCAACACTACCTTCGGCCATTGCCTGTTCATCGCGCCCGTGATCGCCTGGCTGGTGTGGCAGCGCCGTGCGGAACTGAGCGAGGTGGCGCCCCAGGGCTGGTGGCCCGGCCTGGTGATCGTCGCGGCCGGCGGGTTCGGCTGGATGGTGGGCGACGCCGCCGGCGTGGCGCTGTTCCGCCATGCCGGGCTGGCGCTGATGCTGCAGGGCGCGGTGGTGACCGTGCTGGGGCCGAACGTCACCCGGGCGCTGCTCTTCCCGCTCTGCTACATGGCGTTCCTCGTGCCCTTTGGCGATTTCCTCGAGGGGCCGCTGCAGGACATCACCATCGCGATGGTGATGCCGATGCTGCATCTGTTCGGCGTGCCCGCCAGCGTGGACGGCGTGCTGATCACCACCTCCAACGGCTATTTCGAAGTGGCCGAGGCCTGTTCGGGCGCCAAGTTCGTGATCGCGATGATCGCGTTCGGCGTGCTGGTGGCCAATGTCTGCTACGTCTCGTGGCGGCGGCGCGCGGCGTTCCTGGTCGCGGCGATCGTGGTGCCGATCCTCGCCAACGGCCTGCGCGCCTTCGGGACGATCTATGCCGCCTGGTGGACCTCGGTGGAGGCGGCGACGGGGTTCGACCATATCATCTATGGCTGGGTGTTCTTCGCGCTGGTGATGGCCGCGGTGCTGGCGATCGGCTGGAAATGGTTCGATCGCGATCCCGATGCGCGCTGGTTCGATCCCGCGGCGCTGCGGGCGGTGCCGGCGCGCCGGGTGGATGCGCCGGTCGCGGGGCTGCTGGTGCTGCTGGTGGCGAGCCTGTTCCTCGGCTGGTCGAGCCTCAACGACGCGCGCGCGGCGCCCGTGCCGGCACGAGTGGCGCTGCCGGAGGTTCCCGGCTGGCACCGCGCGCCCTCGAGCATCCGCGCGGCCTGGTCGCCCAATTTCCCGGGCGCGGACCATTTCCTGATCGGCCGCTATGCCGATGCGACGGGACGCAGCGTCGATCTGGCGGTGGCGGTCTATGCCACGCAGCACGAGGGGCGCGAGCTGGTCGGATTCGGCATCGGCGCGATCCGCGAGAATGACCGCTGGGTGAAGATCGAGGACCTGGGCCCCATCCGCCGCGGCGCGGCGCTGCGCATGACCGGCCCCGGCCGCGTCGAGCGCGAGGTGGTCACCTGGTACCGGATCGGCGGCGTCCTGACCGGCAGCGACAAGCGCGTGAAGCTGGAGACGCTGAAGACCAAGCTGCTCGGCGGCAGCCAGGCGGGCGTGGCGGTGCTGCTCTCGGCCGAGCAGGGGAGCGACAATGGCGCCCATGCGGCGATCCAGGATTTCCTGGGCGCGCTTGGTCCCGTCGAGAACCTCGCCGATCGCATGACGGGGGTGCGCTGACTTCCCTCTTTCCGTCATCCCCGCGAAGGCGGGGATGACGAAGTAAGGGAGGCGGGCTAAGCCCGGGCATATGAGGAATCTTCGCTGAATGTGCGGCATCGCCGGCCTTTACTATCCCGCGCTGGCCAAGCCGGTGGACCCCGCGCGGATCGTGCAGATGACCGATGCGCTGGTTCATCGCGGGCCGGACGGCTCGGGCGTGTGGACCAGCGCGGGCGTGGGGCTGGGCCATCGGCGCCTGGCGATCATCGACCTCGAGGGGGGCATCCAGCCGATGGCCACGCCCGACCAGGGCGTGGTCGTCACCTATAATGGCGAGATCTACAATTTCCAGGAAGTGCGCGCCGAACTGGAGGCCAAGGGCGCCCGCTTCGCCACCGACAGCGATACCGAGGTGCTGCTGCACGGCTGGCGGGCCTGGGGGCCCAGGATGCTCGACCGGCTGAACGGCATGTTCGCCTTCGCGCTCTATGACGCCGGGGCGCAGAGCCTGTTCCTGGCGCGCGACCGGTTCGGCGTGAAGCCGCTCCATTATGCCGAGCTGTCGGACGGGGCCCTGGCCTTTGCCTCCGAGCTGAAGGGGCTGCTGGCGCATCCGCTGTTCCGGCGCACGCCGGACTTCAAGGCAGTCGAGGACTATCTGGGGCTCGGCTATGTGCCCGACGATGCCTCGATCCTGGCGGGCGTGCGCAAGCTGCCGGCGGGGCATTTCCTGCTGATCGAGCGCGGCAAGCCGGTGCCGCAGCCGCAGCGCTGGTGGGACATCGACTTCTCGCAGCGCGCGAGCGGCAAGCTGCGCGACCTCGAGGCCGAGCTGATCGACCTGATGCGGAGCGCGGTGCGCGCGCGGATGATCGCCGATGTGCCGCTCGGCGCGTTCCTGTCGGGCGGCGTCGACAGCTCGGCCGTGGTCGCGCTGATGGCCGAGGCGAGCAAGGCGGCGGTGAAGACCTGCACGATCGGCTTCGACGAGGCGGATCATGACGAGACCGCCTATGCGCGGATGGTCGCCGAGCGTTTCGCCACCGCGCATCGGACGCGCAAGGTGGCGGCGGACGATTTCGCGCTGATCGACACGCTGGTGGGCGCGTTCGACGAGCCCTTTGCCGATGCCTCGGCGCTGCCGACCTACCGGGTGTGCCAGCTGGCGCGCGAGAGCGTGACGGTGGCGCTGTCGGGCGACGGCGCGGACGAGGCGCTGGCCGGCTATCGCCGCTACCGGTTCTTCGCCGCCGAGGAGCGCGCGCGGGCGCTCTTGCCGCAGGGGCTGCGCGAGCGCGTGTTCGGCACGCTCGGCCGGCTCTATCCCAAGGCGGACTGGGCGCCGCGCCCGTTCCGCGCCAAGACCACGTTGCTGGCGCTGGCCGAGGGGGGCGAGTTCGCCTATCCGAAGGCGGTGGGCGTCACCGGGCCGGCGTTGCGCCAGGCGCTCTATTCGGATGCGATGCGCAAGGCGCTGGCCGGGCACACGGCCGAGCAGCGCTATATCGACACGATGCGCCAGGCTCCGGCGCGCGACGGGCTGGACCGGGCCCAATATGCCGATATCCGGCACTGGCTGCCGGGCGACATCCTCACCAAGGTCGACCGCGCGAGCATGGCAGTGAGCCTGGAGGCGCGCGAGCCGCTGCTCGACTATCGGCTGGTCCAGTTCATGGCGACGCTGCCCCCGTCGCTGCGGATCCGGGCGGGGCAAGGCAAGTGGCTGATGAAGAAGGCGCTGGAGCCCTATCTGCCCAAGGACGTGCTCTACCGGCCGAAAATGGGCTTCGTGACGCCGATCAGCGCCTGGTTCCGCAAGGCGCTGGCGGAGGAGGCGGCCGCGCTGGGCCGCTCGCGGCTGCTCGCCAGCACCGGGTGGTTCGACCTGCATGCGATCGAGAAGCTGGCCGCCGACCACAAGGCGGGGCGGGCGGAGCATGGCCGCACCCTGTGGCAGCTGCTGATGCTGGAGCGGAGTTTGAACCGGCTGTTCGGATAGTCCTCAAATCCTCCCCCTTCGGGGGAGGATTCTAGGCCTAGCGGTTGAGCATAATCGCCATCCCCGCGCTCGCCGTCAGCGCCACCAGCGCCAGGGTGGAGAGCAGGAAGAACAGGAAGCGGACCGAGACCTTGTTGAAGGTCGCCTGCACCAGGCTGTGCCCGATGCGCAGGAGGACATAGGCCCAGGCGAGCCACAGATTGGGGCCGTCGCCCTGGCCGAGCAGGGCGAGCGTCAGCGCGATCGCGTAGAACAGCGTGGGCTGCTCGTGGAGATGGTTGTAGTTGTGCGCCTTCCACTGGACCGCGGGCGGCAGCACCTTGTCGGCATCGGTGCCCTTGCTGCCGACCAGCTTGCCCATGTCGATGCCGGCCGCCTTCATCGCGGGAACGCGCGTGACGATCGTCCAGACCAGCATGACGAGCGTCCAGGCGACAAGCACCACCACCGGCGCCAGGATTTGACTATGCATTGCAGCCCCTCCCATAGCTGTGAAGCCGGGAGGCTGGCCCAATCGGTTCGCAAATGCAACTAAACCGGGGCGAGCAGGCTTTCGAGGAGCAGGTGCGTCGAGCGGCGCAACGCGGCCTCGTCCTGCGCCGGCCAGACCGCGTTGCGGCAGAGCACGCCCATCACATGCGCCTGGACCAGCCAGCCTGTCGCCGCCGCATCGGCATCGGCGCGTGCCTTGCCGGCCGCGATCAGGCTGCGGGCTGCGGCTTCCACTGCGTGGCGCAGCCGCTCGAGATTGGTGGAGTTGCGCTCGCGCAGGCCAGGATCGCCCGTGCTGGCGGCAGTGATCTCGATGCCGAACCGGGCATGGGCCGGGGAGAGGGCAGGGGCGATCTGGTGAGCGAACAGCGAGTCGGCCAGCGCGGCGATGCTGCTGTCGTCGATCGGGCCGAGTTCGGCGGCGAGCATGTCCGTCACGGCGTGGATCAGCGCGTCGCGGCTCGGGAAATGGCTGTAGAAGGCGCCCTTGCTGATTCCCGCCCGGGTGCAGACATCATCGATCGAAGTGGCGAGCAGCCCGCGCTCGAACAGGCAGTGGGCGGTCGCGTCCAATATGTGCATGCGCCGCTTGGCGGCCGTCGCTTCGGTCAGACGGGGCATTCATCTCTCACTGCTGCGTCAACCGGTGCACTGCATCCGGATTGATGCCGGCATGTTGCAGCGACGGAGCCCGGGGGCGGAGGGTGGCGCGCGGTTCCTCCCGGGCGGCGGGATGCGCCTCAGGCGTGTTCGGCCAGGGCCTTGCGAAGCCCACGCGCCATGTGCTGCGCCAATGCGCGCTGCAGGGGGAGATAGTCGTTGGTGTCCGTCGCCCCGACGAACTGCCCCGACCACAGGAGGCGCCCGCCGCCGCGATCGACGAGATTGACCACCACTACCGTCTGTCGCGGGGTCTGCCGCACGCTGATGCGGGCGAGGAGATCGGCGCCGTCGCCGCTGCCCGGCGCGGCGATGCTATAGCCCTTGGGCAGGGTGTTGCTGACCTCGGCCACGAAGCTTTCGCGCAGGCCCGCGTCGAACTTCGGGAAGAGCACATATTCGCACAGGCCCTGGACCCGCTCGATGGCAATACGGTGCTGGGGCCGGAAGACGGCGCCCTGCGCCCAGACGGCGCCGCTGACGGCGAGCGTGGCGAGCAGGCCGCCCGCCATGGCGAGGCGGCGCGAGCGGCGGGGCGCCCCGGCCGCCGGTGCGGCGTGCACCGTGCCGATGAAGCGATAGCCCGATCGTGGCCGCGTCTGGATGTGCCGCGGCGCATCGGCCTCGTCGCCGAGCAATGCCCGAATGCGGCGGATGCAGGTGTTGAGCGAAGCGTCGCCACCCGTGCCGGCCCGGGGCCAGAACCGATCGAGCAGTTCCTGCCGGCTGACGGTCCGCCCGCGATTGTCGATCAGATAGCCCAGGACTTCCACCGCCTGGGGCGGCGCATCGAGCCGGTCATCTCCCCGGAATAGCTGCAACGCGGCAGGATCCAGGCGGAAATCGTCGAAGCGAAGCATCACATCGTCCACCACAAAGAAATGCCCATGCCGGTCCGGTTGCCCGATGTCAGATCAGGTCACGAGATGTCATTCGGCCCTTTCGACCGGAGAGGATAGCCGATTCCCGATCGACACGCATCACGCAAGGGAATCGCCAAATGCTGACAGAGAATGACCCTTTCCTGCCCGACCGGCGCCGCGTCCTGGGTCTCGGCCTGGCGGGGATGGCGGCGTCGGCGCTCCCGGTGCCGGCGGCGGGCGCGTTCGCTGGCGCGTCGGTGGCGGCGCGGCTGGACGATCTGCTCGATGCCACGGCATCGGGCTATGGCACGGTCGGCTATTCCGTGGCGGTGCTGCGGCGCGGCAAGCTCGTCCATCTTCGCCACGCGGGACTGGCGGATCGCGATACCGGCACGCGGATCACGGCTCGATCCGTCTATCCCATCTTCTCCGTGTCCAAGCTGTTCCTCATCGTCGAGCTGCTGAAGGCCGCCGGGCACGGTGCGCTCGACCTGTCGATGCCGCTCGCCCGGATCCGCGACGGGCTGCCCGATGCCTGGCGCGGGATTACCCTGGCGCAGGCGCTCGCCCATGTCTCGGGCTTGCCGGACTATATCCCGGATTTCGTCGCGCCGACCGAGGAACAGGCGCTGGCCGCGATCCGCGGCAAGCCGCTGCGCTTCGCGGTGGGAACTCGCAACGACTATAACCAGACCAACATGCTGTTCGCGCGCCTGGCGCTGGAGCAGGCGACCGGCACCCCGCTCACCACGCTGGCGGCCCGCCAGTTCCGGGCCGCCGGGATGCGACGCACCGGCTATCACACCGGCTATCCGGACGCCGCGGTGCAGCTGCCCGGCCTGGTATCGAGCTATCGGCCCGTCCCTGGACGCGATCGGCCGCCGGCACGGTTCGTGCTGCCCGTGATGCCGGCCTATAGCTTCGGCTCCTCGGGCGTCTTCACGACGATGGCGGACATGGTGCGGTGGAGCCAGGCGCTGCTGCGCGGCGACCTGCTGCCGCTTGGGGTGCTGCGCGCGTCCTGGGTGCCCTTTCCGATGCCCGGCGGCGCGGCGGCCTGGCACAGCCATGGCTGGGAATATTACCGGCACGGCGACGTCACCATCGTCGGGCATGGCGGCGACGTCCGGCTGGTCTGGCGGCACTTCTTCCGGACGGCGGATCCGGACGATTGCGCGACCGTGATCTATTTCGACAATGGCGGCCGCTCGACCTTCGACCGGCACCGGCTCGTGACGTTGCTGGCCGATCTGGTGATGCCCGGCGCCGCGCGCGCGGCCGAGCTTCAGGAGGAGATGCTGTTTCGCGGCCTCGCTTCCGGGCGCTGGCGCCAGGCGATCGCCTCCCTGGACGCGGCGGCACCGCCGGAGGTGGTCGAGGCCGTCGTCAATCGCGTCGGCTATGACGCCATGCAGATCCTCGACGCCGAAGCCGCGCTGACTCCGTTCGAATGGAACGTCCAGCGGTTTCCCGGTTCCTCGAACGCGCAGGACAGCCTTGGCGAAGCTTATCGCGCGGCGGGACGGATCGAGGCGGCGCGCGCGAGCTATGCGCGTGCCTTGACGCTCGATCCGGGCAATGCGCGCATCAAGGCGATCGTCAGCGATCTGGCGTCTCCATCCGCCGCCAACTGATGCGATTCAATCCTTCTTCTTCAAGGAGCATGACGATGCGTTCACTCCCAGGCCTCGCGATGTACGCGGCCGTTCTCCTGGCCCAGCCGGCGATGGCCGATCCGACCGATGTGGACGTCCGCGTGATCGCGCGCGGCGCCAAGTTCCTCGGCGGCTATGCCGCGCCCGTCAGGATCGTCATGACCGATGCCGATACCGGCGAGACGCTCGCAAGAGGCACGACGTCGGGCACGACGGGCGATACCCAGCGGATCATGGCGGGGGAGCGGGGTGCCAGGAAGTCCGATGCGGATTCCGCCGTCTTCCGGGCCCGGCTGGACATCGACCGCCCGCGCAGGGTGACGGTGCAGGTAACCGGTCCGCTGAGCCAGCCCCAGGCGACGACGACTGCGACCAGCACGCAATGGATCCTGCCCGGGCATCATTTGACCGCCGGGGATGGCTGGCTGATCGAGCTGCCCGGGCTGATCGTCGATATCGCCGATCCTGTGGCCTATCAGTGGGTAAAGCGGGGCGAGACCGTGCGGTTGCGCGCCGGCGTGACGATGTTGTGCGGCTGCGCGCTCTCGGAGAGCGGCCCGTGGCGGGCGAGCGATGCCGAGGTCGAGGCCCATGTCGCCGTCAACGGTGCCCCCGCCGGCCCGTACAAGCTGCAGTTCGACGCCGTTTCGGCCAGTTTCGGCGCGAGCATCCCGGCCATGGCGCCCGGCCTCTACGAAATCGAGGTCCGCGCCTGGATGGGGCCGACCAACAATGCGGGCGTCGCGCGCACCGCCTTCTTCGTGCGTTGAGCGCAAAGGAAAAGGGCGGCCGGGGATGTCCCGGCCGCCCTGTTTTCCGTTCCGATCGCCCGAAGGATCAGGCGAACAGCTTCGCCCAGCCGCGCTTGACGCGCTCGCGCCAGTGACCGCGGTGATAGGCGTCCGACGCCAGCAGCGGCATGACCGAGCCCGCTTCCGCGAACACCATCTGCTCGATGCCGGTGTTGACCTTGCCCCACGAGGCGGCCTCCTGGAGAGTCGAGGACGAGCAGGCGCCGTCACGCACGTCGGCGACGGTGATCTGCACGGCGTATTTGTGCACCTCGACGTCCTCATGGCCGAGGATCTCGGCGCAGACGACGGTGTCCTGGATGAAGTTCTTCGGCACGCCGCCGCCGATCATCAGCAGGCCGGTGGTGCCCGCCTGGATCTTGATCTCGGTCAGCTCGCGGAAGTCGGCGATGGCGTCGAGCACCATATAGGGGCGGCCTTCCTTGGCGGCGTCCACCTGGTGCTTCACCAGGCCGAAGCCGGCCGACGAGTCGACGAAGGCCGGGCAGAAGATCGGCACGTCATGCTCATAGGCGAGCTTGACCAGGCTGTTGTCCTTCTTGCCATGCTCGACGAGATACTTGCCCATCTCGCGGATGAACGCGCGCGACGAATAGGGCTTGGGCTCGAGCGATTCCGCGATCACGTTGATCGTGTGGTCGCAGTCCTGGAGCTGCTCCTCGTCGATATAGGTGTCGTAGATGCGGTCGATGTAGAGCGAGCGCAGCGTGTCGTCGTCGGGGATCTCGAGCGCCTGATAATGCTTGTGGCCCAGGCCCTCGAAGAAATCCATGTCGACGATGGTGGCGCCGGTGGCGACGATCACGTCGACCATGTTGTTGCGTACCAGCTCGGCATAGAGGTCCATGCAGCCGCCGGCCGAGGTCGAGCCCGCGATCACCAGGACGACGGTGCAGTCCTTGTCGGCCAGCATCTCGTTGTAGATCTTGGTGGCGCGGCCAAGGTCGCGGCTGGTGAAGCTCATGTCCGCCATCGCGTCGACGATCGGGCGCGCATCGAACGACGTGATGTCGATGTGCTTGACCTGCTTAGACAGCAGTTCCGCCTTGCGGGTGTCATTGATCGGGGCGTTGGCGCTCGCCTGCTTGTTGAGCGTGTTGGTGTCGGTCATGGGGTTGCTCCCATCTTCTTGGCCGCCGTCATTTCGAAAAGGGGACGCGGAAACCCAAAGCATTCGTCACCCCGGCCCTGAGCCGGGGTCCCGCTTATCGGCGCCTGTAAAGGCAGCGGGACCCTGGCTCAAGGCCGGGGCGACGAGGTAGTAGCGTGCGTTGCGTTACAGCTTGACGACGTTCCAGGCCGGCTGGCGTTCCGAAAGCTCGACATACATCGAGGCCATCGGTTCGTCCGAGACGATGACGGTCGCGTCGGTGCCGAAGCCGTTGAACGCGGTGCGCATCGCCGAGCCATAGGCGCCGAGCATGCCGATCTCGAAATAATCGCCCGAACGGGTGTCGGCCGGCAGAAGGAACGGGCCCTTCATGTAATCGAGATCGTCGCAGGTCGGGCCGTAGAAGCTGAACTCGACATGCTTGGCGTTCGATTCGGGCTCGCGCAGCAGCTCGACCGGGAACTTCCAGTCGATATGCGCGGCGTCGAACAGCGCGCCATAGGCACCGTCATTGATGTACAGCTCGGCGCCGCGGCGGCGCTCCACGCGCACCACGATCGAGCTGTACTCGGCGCACAGCGCACGGCCCGGCTCGGCCCAGAGCTCGGCCGAATAGGAGATCGGCAGGCTCTCGAACGCGCGGTGGATCGTCTCGAAATACAGTTCGAGCGGCGGCGGCTCCATGCCCGGATAGGTCGAGGGGAAGCCGCCGCCGACGTCGATCACGTCCACGGTCACGCCGGCCTCGACGATCGCCGCGCGCACGCGCTCCATCGCATTGGAATACGCATCCGGCGACATCGCCTGCGAGCCGACATGGAAGCAGATGCCGAGCGCGTCCGCCACCTGGCGGGCCGCCATCAGCAGCTCCTTCGATTCACCCGGGCCGACGCCGAATTTCGAGGCGAGGCTGAGCTTCGAATGATCCGACGAAACGCGCATGCGGACGCACAGCGTGAGGTCGGTCGCGGGCACGCCATCGCGGCTGGTGGCGCGGACGATCTTCTCCAGCTCCTCGATGCTGTCGAGCGAGAAGGTGCGGACGCCGTGGGTGAAGTACGCCTCTTCGATCGCTTCCTCGGCCTTGACCGGGTGCATGAAGCAGAGCGTGGCTTCGGGCAGCGTGCGCGCGACCAGGCGCACTTCGCCGATCGACGCCACGTCATAGGTGGTGATGCCGTTGTCCCACAGGATCTGCAGCAGTTCGGGCGAAGGATTCGCCTTCACGGCATACATGGCCTTGCCCGGGAACTTCTCGACGAAGAACTGGGCGGCCCGTGCCGCGGCATGCGGACGGACGAGCGTGACCGGCTGAACCGGACCCTGCCTGGCGATGTCGATGCCGGTCACGGAGGAGCCGGCGGTCGAGAGGGGCGCTAACCCCAGCGCGCGATGATGCTGGTGCAACTCAAGGGACCTCCAAGTGCCTTACGGCGATCGTTGACAAAAGCTGCCTTGCGGTTGGAAGTCCCATGGGGCAGCGGAAGGCGGCACATAAGGACGTTGGATCGGGGTGTAAAGTGATTCGAGGCCTGGAATTTCACGGCGGGGGTGAATTGTGACAATTGTGCGACAACCGACACGCGCGGGCGTTCGCGACGCGGCTTCCAAGGTCGCCGAAATCCTTCCGCAAACCCCTTTGTTCGTTCAGGAAATTCGCGGGGTGCCGGTGTGCTTCAAGGCCGAGTGCCTGCAGCCGATCGGTGCATTCAAGATCCGCGGTGCCTGGCATCGGCTCACCGCGCTGGACGATCCGGCACGCGAGCGGGGCGTGGTCGCCTTTTCTTCGGGCAATCATGCGCAGGGAGTCGCCTGGGCGGCGAAGCGGCTGGGCATCCCGGCGGTGATCGTGATGCCCGCGGACGCGCCCAGGGTGAAGCGCGACGCGACGCTGGCGATGGGGGCGGAGATCGTGTCCTATGACCGGATGACCGAGAGCCGCGAGAAGATCGCCGCGCATCTCGCCCATGCCCGTGGCGCCACCTTGGTGCCGAGCTTCGACGATCCCTGGATCATCGAGGGGCAGGGGAGCGCCGGGATCGAGGCGATGACCCAGATCGTCGAGGCCCGGCTGCCCGACTTCACGCATGTGCTGGTGCCCTGCGGCGGCGGCGGGCTGGCGGCGGGCCTGGCGCTCGCGCTGCCCGATGCGGAGATCGTCACCGTCGAGCCCGAGGGCTGGGACGATATGCGCCGCAGCCTCGATGCGGGATGGATCGAGCCGGTGGGAGAGAATCCGCCGCCCACGGCGTGCGACGCGCTGCAGACCACACGCGTCTCGCCGCTCACCTTCGACGTGCTGTCGCGGCGCGGCGCGACCGGGCTGGCGGTGAGCGAGGCGGAAGTGCGCGTGGCGCAGCGCTGGGCCGCGGCGAAGCTGCGGGTGGTGGTGGAGCCGGGCGGGGCAGTGGCGCTGGCGGCGCTGCTCGCGGGCAAGCTGGACGTGAAGCCGGGCTTGCTCGTGATCCTTTCCGGGGGCAATGCCGATCCCGATGCCTATGCCCAAGTCCTTGCCGGGAAAGACTGACCCGGTGGCCAGCCGCCTCGGCGCCGTGATCGCGAACGTCATGAGCGTCGGCGCGCGGGCGCTCGGTTATTTCCTCTGGGGCGTGCTGCGCATCGCCTATCGCGGCGACCCCCGGATGATCGCGCTGTTCGGCGGCGTGATCGGGGCGAGCGCATTGTTCGTCTGGCTGATTGCCGGCTGATGCCTGATCCAGGCCTCGAGCCGCTCTGGCTCAGCATCGCGGTGATCGCCATGGGGGCGCTCGTCTGGGGCGGGTGGAAACAATTCCGGGCGGACCGCACCAAGGCGATCCTGATGTGGATCTGCGCGTTCGTGATCCTCGGCAACCTGCTGATCCTGCGGATCTGAAGGTGGTTCCGCGGGGCGGCCCAGGGTCGCGCCCCGATCACTGGATGCCGTCATCCCCGCGATGGCGGGGTAAGCAGGGCGATCGAGTGCGTTCACCCCCAGCCCATGGCCGCTGACACATCTCGTTACACAAGATCGTTGGACGCTCCCGCAGCGCCTGCATATCCTGCGCTTGCCCGGTCGATGAGGTGCGTGATGCGCAAGTCTCTGATCCTGCTGCCGTTCCTGCTCGCCGCCATGCCCGCGTCCGCGCAATCCGCGCCGCCGCGCGAGATCGCCTATGGCGCAGCGCAGCTGCAGAGGCTCGATTTCTACAGGGGTGCGGGGGATGCGGCGCCGCTGGTGGTGTTCATCCATGGCGGTGGCTGGCAACGGGGCGACAAGGGTAATGCCACCGGCGCGGCGAAAATTGCGCATTTCACCGGGCGCGGCTTCGCCTTCGCCAGCGTCAACTACCGGCTCGTGCCGGGCGCGACGGTGGAGCAGCAGGCGCAGGACGTCGCCGATTCGCTGGCCTATCTGGCGGGACACGCCGGCGCGCTGGGCGTGGATCCGGGCAAGATCGTGGTGATGGGGCACAGCGCGGGCGCGCATCTGGCCGCGCTGGTCGCGACCGATCCCGCCTATCTGCGCAAGGCGGGCTGGGGCCTCGACAAGCTGGCCGGCGTCGTGCTGCTCGACGGTGCTGCCTATGACGTGCCCACGCAGATGGCCGATGGCCCGCGGATCATGGGCGGCACCTATGATGCCGCGTTCGGCCGCGATCCCGCCCGCCAGCGCGCGCTCTCGCCGACCTTGCAGGCCGCCGCGCCCAATGCCCGGGACTTCCTGATCCTGCATGTGGCGCGGGCGGACGGCACGCGCCAGTCCGAAGCGCTGGGGCGTGCGCTCGCGGCCGCCGGCGCGCGGGTGACGGTGGAGGGCTTTGCGGGCCAGGGGCTGCGCGGCCATATGGAGATCAACCGCGCGCTGGGCGATCCCGGCTATCCGGCGACGGCGGTGGTGGATCGGTGGATCGACTCGGTTCTGGCGCGCCGAGTGTTGGACGCGGGCGCTCGCATCCCTAGATAGGCGGCATGAACGGCCCCGCCCAGATCCACTACGACACGCCCGAGTTCGATATCCTGCGCCCCGGCAGCTATGTGCTGTGCGCGGTGAGCGGCGAGCCGATCCCGCTCGACCAGCTCAAATATTGGAGCGCCGAGTTCCAGGAAGCCTATCGCAGCGCGGTCGAGGCGACCGCCGCGATGCTCGCGGGCGGGGCGGGGAAGCTGAAGAAATAAGCCGTCATCCCGGCGGCAAGCCGGGATCTCGTGCCACGAGCCTGCGCTATGGAGGCTCATATTCTTCCTTCGTCACCCCGGCCTTGAGCCGAAGTCCCGCTATCTCGTCAGCGC
The DNA here is from genome assembly GCF_044754985.1 of Sphingomonas sp. NPDC092440. Classification (NCBI taxonomy): domain Bacteria; kingdom Pseudomonadati; phylum Pseudomonadota; class Alphaproteobacteria; order Sphingomonadales; family Sphingomonadaceae; genus Sphingomonas; species Sphingomonas sp. NPDC092440. The sequence continues at coordinate 232,457 of NZ_JBIVQA010000003.1, forward strand.
AAGCGGAAGCGGGATCCCGGCTCAAGGCCGGGATGACGAAGGAATATCAAATGTTTGTTTGAGTTCTCAGCCTGGCCGCCAGGGACCCCGGCTTTCGCCGGGGTGACGGGGCGCGGGAATCAGCGGATCGGCGAGTTGGGGTCGAGCCGCATGTCGAGATAGCGGTCGACGCTCTTCATCAGGTCGTCCATCTCGTGCTCGAAGAAGTGGTTCGCGCTCGGGATGGTGTCGTGATGGATGGTGATGTGCTTCTGGGTGCGCAGCTTGTCGACCAGCTTCTGCACGGCGCCCGGCGTGACCACCTCGTCATTCTCGCCCTGGATGATGATGCCCGAGGAGGGGCAGGGGGCGAGGAAAGTGAAGTCGAACATGTTCGCCGGCGGCGCGATCGAGATGAAGCCGCGAATCTCCGGGCGGCGCATCAGCAGCTGCATGCCGATCCAGGCGCCGAAGCCGAAGCCGGCAACCCAGGTGCTGCTCGCCTCCGGATGGAAGCTCTGCACCCAGTCGAGCGCGGACGCGGCGTCGGACAGCTCGCCGATGCCGTTGTCGAAGGTGCCCTGACTCTTGCCGACGCCGCGGAAGTTGAAGCGCAGCGTCGCGAAGCCGCGGCGCTGGAAGGTCTTGTAGACTTCCTGGACGATGCGATTGTTCATCGTGCCACCCGCATTGGGATGCGGATGGAGGATCATGGCGACCGGCGCGCGCGGCTTGGGAGCGGGAGCGAAACGGCCTTCGAGGCGCCCCTCGGGGCCGGGAAAGATGACTTCGGGCAAGGCAGACCTGCTTTGAATTGGAGGCGCGCGGTGGAGCGCGGTGCGTTGGGCGCTATATAGGCAGCGCGCGCCTTTGCGCAATTACAACGAGATTCGCTTGGCCGACCGCATCTATCTGGACCATGCCGCGACCACTCCGATGCTGCCCCAGGCGCTGGCGGCGGTGGAGGCGGGGATGCGCCATTGGGCGAACCCGAGCTCGCCCCATGCCGAGGGCCGGGCCGCCCGCGCCGCGCTGGAGAAGGCGCGCAGCGACGCCGCCGCCGCCTATGGCTGGGCGCACGAGCTGATCTTCACCGGCGGCGCCAGCGAATCGCTGCAGATGGCGCTTGGCCGCTCGATGGCGCCGCGCCGGCTGATCAGCGCGGTCGAGCATGATTCGGTGCTGCGCCATGCGGAGGGCGCGCAGGTGCTGCCCGTCGACCGCGACGGGATCCTGGACCTCGACGCGCTGCACGCCGCGCTGGCGGCCGGGCCACGCGCGCTCGTCGGCGTGCAATGGGCGAACAGCGAGACCGGCGTGTGCCAGCCGATCGCCGAGATCGCGGACATCGTGCACGCCGCGGGTGCCATCCTGCTGGTCGACGCCGCGCAGATGCCCGCGCGCGCCGACGATGCGGTGCTGCGCCATGCCGATCTTGTCGCGGTGTCCGCGCACAAGCGCGGCGGCCCGCCCGGGATCGGCGCGCTGCTGGTGCGCGACTTCGGCGTGCTGCTGCCGATGGGCGGGCAGGAAAAGGGCTATCGCGCGGGCACGGAGAATCTCCCCGGCGCGCTGGGCTATGCGGCGGCCGTCCAGCTGCCGGAGGATCTGGCGCGAATGGCGGCGCTGCGGGCTCGGCTGGAGGCGGCGATCGTCGCGGCGGGTGGCGATCCGGTGGCCGCGCACCGTCCGCGCAGCCCGCTGATCGGGGCCTATCGGATGCCGGGCGTCTCCGCTGCCGCGCAACTGATCCGCTTCGATCTGGCCGGCATCGCGGTCTCGGCCGGAAGCGCCTGTTCCTCGGGCAGCATGCGGCCCAGCCATGTCCTCACCGCGATGGGCTGGGAGGAGCCGGCATTGCGCGAAGTGGTGCGGGTGAGTTTCGGGCGCGGCACCACCGAAGCGGAGGTGGATGCCTTCACGACGCTCTGGCGCCGGATCGCGATCGAGGCCAGAAACAGGGCCGCATGACCTATCTCGACTATCAGGCGACCACCCCGCTCGCGCCCGAGGCGCTGGCCGCGATGCTGCCCCAGCTGGAGACCCAGTTCGCCAATCCGCACTCCGCCCATGCCCCGGGCCGGGCGGCCCGGGCGGCGGTGGAGGCGGCGCGTGACGATGTTGCCGCGCTGCTCCCGCCGGGCGGGACGGTGAGCTTCACCAGCGGCGCGACCGAGGCGCTCAACTGGGCGATCAAGGGCACGGGCGGCGGGATCGTGACGATCGCCACCGAGCATGCTGCCGTGCTCGACACCGTGGCGGCCGCGGGGCGCGGGGGCAGGGACGTCGTCGTGCTGCCGGTGGGCACCGAAGGGCTGGTCGACCTCGCCGCCGCACGGGCGGCGATCCGGCCGGGCGTCGGCCTGGTCGCGGCGATGCTGGTCAACAACGAGATCGGCGTGATCCAGCCGGTCGAGGAGCTGGCGCACCTCGCGCATGCCGCCGGCGCGCTGTTCCTGTGCGACGCGGTGCAGGGCTATGGCCGGGTGCGCATCCCCGATGGCTGCGACCTGATCGCGGTCTCGGCGCACAAGGTCCACGGGCCCAAGGGCGTGGGCGCGCTGTGGATCCGTGACGGCGTGACGCTGGAGCCGCTGCTGCATGGTGGCGGGCAGGAGCCGGCGGGCCGCTCGGGCACGCTCTCGCCGGCGCTGTGCGCGGGGTTCGGCGCGGCCGCCCGGCTCGCCAAGCAGCGCTTCGGCGCCGATCATGCCCATGCCGAGCAGCTCTTCCGCGCGGCGCTGGCGCGCATCCCGGGCGACTGGGTGCTGAACGGCGCGCAGGGAGATCGCTATCCGGGCAATCTCAACCTGCGTCATGACGGGCTGGACGTCGCCCGGCTGATGTCGGACCTGCGCGACATCGCCTTTTCCGCCGGATCGGCCTGTGCGAGCGGATCGGGGCGGCCGAGCCATGTCCTCGAGGCGATCGGCCTCTCCGATGTCGAGGCCCGCGCGAGCATCCGCATCGGCTTCGGGCGCTACACCACCGAGGACGCGCTGCTCCACGCGATCGACCGGATCGTCGCCGCCGCCCGGCTCCAGAGCCGCGCGGCATGATCCGCGTCACCTTCGTCAGCGCCGATGGGCGCGACCGGCACGAAGTGACGGCGGAGGCGGGATTGCGCCTGCTCGAAGTGGCGCAGAATGACGGCCAGCCGCTGGAAGGCACATGCGAGGGGCAGATGGCCTGCTCGACCTGCCATGTGATCGTCGACCCGGAATATTTCGCCCGGCTGCCCCGCGCCGCGGAGGAAGAGGAAGACATGCTCGACCTGGCGGTGGGCGCGGTGCGGACCAGCCGGCTCGCCTGCCAGATCCTGCTCACGCCGGACCTGGACGGGCTGGTGGTGCACATGCCAGCCGGGCACCGCGACATGCAGGGGCGCTGAGGCATATTGCCGGGGATTTCGGATGACTCCTTGCTGAGCGATCCGTTCAGCCTGTCGAAATCGGTTCAATTTCAGGATCCGGCATGGAACCGAAACGATCGTTCCGGTTTCCGACATCGGGGGGCTCTTTCCCCCGCAAGCAGGAGAGAGAAGATATGAAACTGCTTCCGATCCTCGCGGCCGCCGCTGCCGCGACCCTCGCCATCCCGGCCGCCAATGCCGCCGCTGCCCCGGCGGCACCGGCGATCGCCGGCAAGGCGGACATCCAGCACCACCGTCCGCACCACAAGCGCCCGAAGTGGCGCACCGTGTGCAAGACCAAGTGGCACCATGGCCATCGCCAGCGCGTGTGCCGCAAGGTGCGCGTCCGCTAAGGGTTTCGGACGCCAAGGGTTTCGGGCGGGAGCGCATCTGCGTTCCCGCCCTTGCCTAACCGCCTGACTTTGCCCATATGCGCCGCGGGAGTCGGGCGGACGCAGTCGTCGCCAACCTGGTCAGATCCGGAAGGAAGCAGCCACAACGATTTCGCTGCGGGTCGTTCCGGCTCCCACCGCGCCTTCGAAGCGCCACCTGTCCTCGGCCGCTGGTCGCTCGACATGGCGACGGCGCCGTTTCCGCCATGGCGGTGGATTCGGTGGAAGCGGCGCGCGTCAGTCCAGGCTGATGCCCAGTCGCGTGGCCTCCGCATCGATAGCGCTTTCCATGCCGGCCCATTGCGCCGCGGTCACCGTTTCGACCTTCTCGATGCCGCCTATCGCCTGCAGCGTGGCGCGACAGGCGCCGGCCGGATCGCCTGCCGCCCTGAGGTCCTCGGCCTTCTCGGCGAACTTGAGCATCTCCATCACGATGTTCAGCCCCGCGAACGGGTTGCCCGCCAGCTTGCCGCCGAAGCCGGAGGTAGCGAGCTCCAGCATCCGCGCCTTCGAGACCTTGCCCGATTTCTCGAGCCGATCGGTCTTCCAGACGACGATCCGCTCCCGGTAGTTCATGCGCTCGACGATGAACCGGGTGAGCGCATCCTGGGTGCGGAGGTTGGTGGCCGCGTCGATGCCGGCGCGTCCTTCCGCCGTTGCGCACAGGGCGGGATCGAGCGCCTTGGGGCGCGGGGCTGTCGGTGCCGCCGGTCGGGGCGTGCCCGGCGGCAGGTCGCCGAACACTTCGCGGGCGTGCGTCTCTACCATCGCCATGTCCTCGCAGGCGAAGCTGACCTCCGAACCGAGATAGCGCAGGCTGGCCCGCACGCCCTGGCGGCTGGGGCCGCGCATCGCCTCGGCGCGCGAATAGAAATTCACTTCGCCGGGGCCGGGCGGATAGTCGATGATCGGACCGTCTTCCTCGATGCCGCCTTGGCGCTCGACCCAGCCGCGCTGGCGGAAGCGCTTCGCGATGCGCTGGATCGCCGCTAGCGCCGTCTGCTTGTCGCCGGCGGCGAAGGTATAGATCGCGCCGACATAGCGGGCCGACCATTTGGAGCCGGTGAACGAGGCCGTCTCGAACGGCGCGGCGGCCGCGTCGAGCTTGTGGCGCTCGATTCCGGGCGTCTGGATCACGCTGGGCGGATAATCGATCGCTCCGAAGCGATAGCCCAGTGCCTGTTCGGTGGTGCACAGGCGATCGAGCGGCATCGCGTCGATCGCGGCCATCAGATCTGGCTTCGGCGCCACTTGCCGCGCGTTGGCCCCGGCGATGAGCGAGGCTCCGGCGGCCAGCGCGGCGGCCGCGTACGATAGCGTCATGGCACTCCCCCTTTTGCGCGACGTCATAGGCGTGGTGGTCGCAATCGCCAATGTGGCGCGCTAGATAGGAACCGATGTCCGATTCCCTGCTTGGCCTCGACGAACCTCCGCAGCCGCGCGGCTCAGGTAATTCTGGGGCGTATCGCGTGCTGGCGCGCAAATACCGGCCGCAGACCTTTTCCGAGCTGATCGGCCAGGATGCGATGGTCACCACGCTGGGCAATGCGATCAAGCGCGACCGGCTGGCGCATGCCTTCCTGCTCACCGGCGTGCGCGGCGTCGGCAAGACGTCGACCGCGCGGCTGATCGCCAAGGCGCTCAACTGCATCGGGCCGGACGGGCAGGGCGGGCCGACGATCGATCCCTGCGGCGTGTGCGAGCCCTGCCGGGCGATCGCCGAGGGCCGCCATATCGACGTGATCGAGATGGACGCCGCGAGCCATACCGGCGTCGACGACGTGCGCGAGATCATCGAGGCATCGCGCTATTCGGCCGTCTCGGCGCGCTACAAGATCTACATCATCGACGAAGTCCATATGCTCTCGAAAAGCGCGTTCAACGCGCTGCTCAAGACGCTGGAGGAGCCGCCGGCGCATGTGAAGTTCCTGTTCGCCACCACCGAGGTGAACAAGGTGCCGGTGACGGTGCTGTCGCGTTGCCAGCGCTTCGACCTGCGCCGCATCCCGGCCGAGCTGCTCGCCGAGCATTTCGCCAGGGTGACCCAGGCCGAGGGCTTCGAGGCGGAGCCCGAGGCGCTGGCGCTGATCGCCCGCGCCGCCGAGGGATCGGCGCGCGACGGGCTTTCGATCCTCGACCAGGCGATCGCGCATGCCGGCCTGGAAGGCGAGGGCGTGAAGGCCGAAGCGGTGCGGCAGATGCTGGGCCTGTCGGACCGGGGGGCGATCCGCACGCTGTTCGGGCTGCTGCTGGAGGGCGATGCCCCCGGCACGCTGGCGTCGCTGCGGGGACAGTACGACCTTGGCGTCGATCCCCAGGCGGTGCTGCGCACGCTGCTGGAGACGGTGCACGCCGTCACCCTTGCCAAGCTCGGCACCGATGCCAGTTCGGGCCAGTCGGCCGAGGAGCTGAAGGCGCTCGAGCGCTGGGCGGCGGGACTGAGCTTCCCGGCGCTCCACCGGCTGTGGCAGCTGGTACTGCGCGGGCATGACGAAGTGGCGCGGGCGGTGCTGCCGATCGAAGCGGCCGAAATGGCGCTGCTGCGGGTCATCCATGCCTCGCAACTGCCCGATCCTGGCGAGCTCGCCCGCCAGATCGCCAGTGGCAGCGTCACCATCTCGGGTGGCGCGGCGCCCGCAGCGGCGGGACCGAACGGCTCGGCGATGCCCACCAGCCTGGGCCAGCTCGCCGATTATCTCGAGGAGAAGCGCCGCTTCCAGCTCGCCACCCAGGTGCGCGACTATCTCCGCCCGGTGCGCTTCGCGGGCACCGAGGTGGAGTTCGCCGCCGCGCGGCCGCTGCCGTTCGATTTCCTCAAGGAGCTGGGGGCAGCGCTGAAGGAGCTGACCGGCACCAACTGGAAGCTGCTATGCGTCGACGTGCCCGCCCAGGCGATGACGCTGCGCGAGGAGCAGGCGGCGAGCGAGCAGGCCGAGCGCGATGCCGTGCTGGCCTCGCCGATGGTCGCCGCCGCGATGGAAGCCTTTCCCGATGCCGAGCTGATCGGCTGGAGCAAGACTGGAAGTTAGGAAGTATCTATGAAGAGTCTCGAAGACATCATGGCCATGGCGCAGAACGTCCAGGCCGAGCTGACCAAGGCGCAGGCCGATCTCGACAAGATCGAAGTGGAAGGCGCCTCGGGTGGCGGCCTGATCAAGGTCCAGGCTTCGGCCAAGGGCCGGATCATCGGCATCCAGATCGACGATTCGCTGCTCAACCCGGCCGAGAAGGGCATGCTCGAGGATCTGCTCGCGGCTGCGTTCAACGATGCCCGGGCCAAGGCCGACGCGGCTTCGCAGGAGGCGATGTCGAAGATGACGAGCGGCCTGCCGCTCCCGCCGGGCTTCAAGCTGCCCTTCTGATTTTTGGAACCATTCCAACGCCTTCTCGGTTGCTGACGGGCAAGTTCGAGGAGGAGTGCAATGGTCGAACGCGTAACCGAGCGCAGCGACGGCGTGACTGCCGAGCGCGTCACCGAGAGGGAAGGCAGCACGGTGGTGATCGAGCGCCGCGGTGGCGGCGGTGGCCTGTTGATCGGGCTGGCGCTGCTGATCGCGGTGGTGGTCGGCGCCATCTATCTGTTCAACCAGAATAGCCGCGAGGATGCGAAGACCGATGCAGTCAGCACCGCTGCCGACAAGGTGGGCGATGCGGCCAAGGATGTCGGCGACGCGGCGAAGAGCGCCGCGAACAAGATCCAGTGACTTTTCATTCCTCCCTCAGACGAGCTCGGGGAGGGATGGGGTCAGTCCAGCAGTTTCAGGGCGATCGGCAGCACATGGGTGTGGGTCATCGGGGCGAGCGGCAGCGCCTCGGCCTCGGCGATCGGCACCCATAGCGCCTCGGCGATTTCCGCCGCGGCGGCGGGCCGGTGCGCGGCGGTGAGGTGGAACAGCTCCGCCTCCACCACGCGGCCCGGCTCGTTGGCGGCGGAGGCCTGGAAGCGGCCGACATAGGCGGGCTCCTCGACCGGGACCAGGCCGATCTCCTCGGCCAGCTCGCGGCGCAGCGCGTCGAGCGGCGTCTCGCCGGGCTCGATCTTGCCGCCGGCCTGCATATAGGCCGAAGTCCCGGTTTTCCGGACCAGCAGCATGCGGCCCGCGCCGTCGTCGATCAGCGCGGCGGCGATGCGGATCGGCGGCATCTCCCTCTCCGGCATCAGCGGACGCAATCGTCCAGCCCGTCACCGCGCACGGTGCCGATCCGGGCGGTTATCGCGTTTCCGTAACGGCGCGTGAAGCCACGCGGATCGATGCCGGCGCGCTTCTTGGGAAGGGGAAGGACCGCGGCGATCTGGGCGGCCTCGCGAGGGGACAGGCGTGAGGCGTCGTGCTTGAAATAGCGCATCGCGCCGGCATTGACGCCATAGGTGCCGATCCCGGTCTCCGCGACGTTGAGATAGACTTCCATGATCCGCCGCTTGCCCCAGATATTCTCGATCAGGACAGTGAAATAGGCTTCCAGCGCCTTGCGGGCATAGCCGCCGCCCTGGAACAGGAAGACGTTCTTCGCGGTCTGCTGGCTGATCGTCGAGCCGCCGCGGATGCGGCCGCCCTTCTGGTTGCGGGCATAGGCCTGCTCGATCGCCGTGAGGTCGAAGCCGTGATGGGTGCAGAAGCGGGCATCCTCGGCGGCGATCGCGGCGCGCGTCATGTTGGAATCGATGCGCGAGATCGGCATCCAGCGCTTGGTGACGCCATGCCCTTCGAAGATGTCGCCGATCTGGGTCCAGGTGATCGGCGGCGGCACGAACTTGTAGATCACCACCATGCCGATCGAGACGGCCAGGAAGAGCAGGATGGCCTTCAGGATCCAGAACGCGATGCGGCGGAGCAGGGGCTTGCGGGGCTTGGGTGCACGCTCTTCCTTCCCCGGCGAGGGCCGGGGAGAAGCTCGTGGAGGCGCCTCGCCGCGAGACGCGAAAGGGTCGGCCTCCTCACCCAGCGGGCGGAGATCCGGCATCGGCGGCGCGCCCAGCCCGGGGGGCTGCTGCGCCGTGGTCGCGCGCGGCGTCCAGTCGCGCGGACGCGGCGCGGATGCGGAAGGCGCCGGCGGGATGTCCGCCGGCGCCTCTGGCTGGCGCGGAGGCTCCGCGCCGGTATCGCGATCCTGATCCCCCATGGCGCTCGTCAGGCGGTCAGCAGGCGCTTCTCGCCGGCGATGCGCATCATCGCCTTTTGCAGCTTCTCGAACGCGCGCACTTCGATCTGACGGACGCGTTCGCGGCTGACGTCATAGACCTGCGACAGCTCCTCGAGCGTCTTGGGATCGTCGGTCAGGCGGCGCTCGGTCAGGATGTGCCGCTCGCGCTCGTTGAGGTCCTCCATCGCCGACACGAGCATCTCGTGGCGGACGGTGGCTTCCTGGGCCTCGGCGACGCGCTCGTCCTGGAGCTGGTCCTCGTCGGCGAGCCAATCCTGCCACTGGCCCTCGCCATCCTCGCGCATCGGCACGTTGAGCGACGTGTCGCCGCCCATCGCCATGCGGCGGTTCATCGAAGTGACTTCCTCCTCGGTGACGCCCAGATCGGTGGCGATCTTGGCGACATGCTCGGGGGAAAGGTCGCCATCCTCGAACGCGTCGAGCTTGGCCTTCATCCGGCGCAGGTTGAAGAACAGCTTCTTCTGCGCCGCGGTGGTGCCCATCTTCACGAGCGACCAGCTGCGCAGGATGAATTCCTGGATCGAGGCGCGGATCCACCACATGGCATAGGTCGCCAGGCGGAAGCCCCGATCGGGCTCGAACTTCTTCACGCCCTGCATCAGGCCGATATTGCCTTCCGAGATCAGCTCGGAGACGGGCAGGCCATAGCCGCGATAGCCCATGGCGATCTTCGCCACGAGGCGCAGGTGCGACGTGACCAGCTGGGCCGCGGCATCGGTGTCGCCATGCTCCTGGAAGCGCTTGGCGAGCATGAACTCCTGCTCGGGGCTCAGGATCGGAAACTTCTTGATCTCGGCCAGATAGCGGTTGAGGCTGGCCTCACCACCAAGCGCGGGGATCGTCGCCGGGACGTTGCTTCCGCTTGCCATGATCATTTCTCCCTTTCACTTAAAGGGCGCGCGTGGCCGAGGCCAGCGCCGCCTGAAATCATACGATGAGGTTATCGAACAGTTCCTGCATATCGGCAGGGATTTCGCTTTCGAACGCCAAAGCGGTGCTATCGATGGGGTGAATGAACCCCAGATGGGCCGCGTGCAAGGCCTGGCGCCGGAAATTCAAGGTTTCCAGAAGTTGACGGTGCCCCTTGCGGACACTGCCATAGACCGGATCGCCGACCAGCGGATGGCCCAAAGAAGCCATATGGACACGCACCTGATGGGTACGGCCCGTTTCCAGCCGGCATTCGACCAATGTCGCGTCCTGAAGTTCGCGAAGCTTGCGCCAATGCGTGACGGCGCGCTTCCCGTTCTTCACGATCGCGACCTTCTTGCGATTGTGCGGCGAACGCGCGAGCGGCGCATCCACCGTACCTTCGGATAGTCTCAAAAGTCCTGACACGATCGCACGATAGCGCCGGTCAATTGAATGGGACTTGAACTGTTTCGCCAATCCTTCGTGCGCGCGGTCGGTCTTCGCCGCGACCATCAGGCCCGACGTGTCCTTGTCGATCCGGTGGACGATCCCCGGCCGCGCCACGCCGCCGATGCCCGAGAGCGAGCCCCGGCAATGGTGGAGCAGCGCGTTGACCAGCGTCCCGTCGAGATTGCCTGCCGCCGGATGGACGACCAGCCCGGCCTGCTTGTCGATCACGATCAGATGCTCGTCCTCGAACACCACCTTGAGCGGAATCTCCTGCGCTTCGTTGTGCGCCGGCTCGGGCTCGGGCACCGCGACGCTGAACAGCGTGCCGGCCGGCGCCTTCCTTGCCGGATCGCGCACCAGCCCCTGCGGACCGGTGACCGCGCCTGAGGAAATCAGCGCCTTCAGCCGTTCGCGCGACAGCGTCGGCACCGCGTCGGCGAGCGCACGATCCAGACGCCAGCCATCGGCTGTGTCCGCGATACGTGCCTCGATGATGGAAACCCCCGGATTCATGTTTGACCTTAGATGGGGACGAGGTTCGCGATTTCAAGATCTGTACCGATCGGTATCCGACAGATTTCCGCGGGTTTCGGTGTCCTGTCAAGATGTTGGAATCCCTGAGGCATGTTGGCATTCAACATTCCCCTCCCGGCAAGGAAGGGCGAGGGGTGGTTTAGAAAAGACCGGCCTCGCCCACCCCGATCGCGTCCTGGCGTGCAAAGCTCCGCCCCGGATGACGAGCGCCGGGCCATGTCCTATCGTGGACGCCGATGCACCTTCGAATTCCCATGGCCGTGCTCGATGCGATCCGACGGGAAGCCGTCCTTGCCGCGCCGCTTGAGGCGTGTGGATTGCTGTTCGGTTGGGACAGCGCAATCACCAGCTATCAAGCTGTTGAAAATGTGGACGAAGCGCCGGATAGGCATTTCGAGATCGATCCTGCCGCGCTGTTCGCAGCGCTTCGAGCCGAGCGCGGGGGTGGGCCGAAGCTTCAGGGCTATTGGCATTCGCATCCGAGCGGCGACGCGGCCCCATCGGTCACCGATGCGGCGATGGCTGCCCCCGACGGCAAGCTCTGGCTGATCGTCGGGGGCGATACCGTCACCGCCTGGCGCGCCGTGGAGGGGGGAGCGCTCCACGGGCGCTTCGATCCGGTCGCGATCGACTGACCGCTCAGTTGCCGGGGGCCGGGGTGGCCGGCGCCGCGGGCTGTCCCGACGGCGGGGGCGGCGGCGGGCCGAAGCGGCGATGCGGGCCATTGGGGCCGCCCGGGCCTTCGCGGCCGGGCCCGAAGCCGGGGCCGCGATGCGGTCCGCCATGCTGCCAGCCATGGCGATGGCGGCGGTGCATGCGTTCCTCGAACCGGCCGAAGCGCAGTTCCTGGCGCGAGATCTTGCCGTCCTTGTTGACGTCGAAGCGATCGAAGCGCGCGGCGGCGGCCTTCATCCACTCGTCGCGGCTGATCATGCCGTCCTTGTTGGCGTCCATCGGATTGTGATGAGGGCGACGCGCGGTCTGGGCCGTGGGTGCCGCCTGGTCCTGCTGCGCCGGGGCGGCCATTGCGGCGCCTCCGCCGAACGTGATCGCGCCAGCAGCGAGCAGCGCGGCGAGCTTGAGTCTCTTCATGCCTTTTCTCCGCCCCAGTGACGTCTGGGTGGGGAAAGGGATAGGCGGCACCTGTCGCGAAGGTTTCTCGGCCGGGGGGCGAAATTGTCGCAACTTGTCGGCTCGGCGGCACCCGCGGCGCCGCGCGAGCGGGGCTCATTGCCCCGCCCGCCGGTCCGCCCTAGGGCGCGCTGAGTGCGTAATAGAGGCCGGAATCGTCGGTCAGGGTCAGGGTGGAAGAGCCGACGATCGAGACCAGATTCTCGAGCGGATGCCCCCTTGAGAACAGCAATTCCTCGGTCCGGGTGAGGTCGGCGCCGGTAAGATGGCCGAGCAGGAGCCTGGCGGCCGGTATCATCCACAGCTTCCCGCTGGTGTCGCCGAAGACATATTGATCGCGAATGGCCGCGGCGCTGCCGGTATAGATCGCGCCCGATACGATCCGGTTCGACTGCACGGGGCCGGTGCCGTGCTCCAGCTCGATCGCCGGTGCGCGCAGCCCCGCCGGCTCGCCCGTCTGGCGGACCAGGCTGCCCTCGCGATAGGGCCAGCCGAAATTCACGTTCGATTCGCCGGCGAGCAGGACGTTGATCTCCTCGCGCGCGCTTTCGCCGCGATCGCCGAGGATGATGTTGCCGTTGGCATCCATGCTGAACCGGTCGGGGCTGCGCAGCCCGAGCGCCGCGAGCATGCCGCCGGTCGCGGGCGCGCCGAAATTGCGATCCGCATCGGCCGGATAGTCATCCTTGTAGGGATCGATCCGCCAGATCTTGCCGAAGGGCGAATTGGGATCCTGCGCGCGGCTCGAATCGGTGCCGTCGCCGAACATGATGTAGAGATAGCCGTCGCGGCCGAACTGCGCCCAGCCGCCGAGATTGCGCGTGGCGGTATTGGGGATTCGCCAGATCGGCGGGCGGCCCGGGATGGGCCGGATCGAAGTCCTGGTGGAAGGCAGGATCGTGTCGAGAATCGCGGCCCATACGACCATCAGATCGCCGTTCGCCGCAGTATAGACGATAACGGTATAGCGGTCGGTGGCAAGGCCCGCCCAGTCCGGGGCGCGCGGCGCCGGGGCCCAGCCGAGCAATCCGCGCTCCTCCTGATAGGAGAAGTCGGAAGTGCCGACGCCGCCACTGACGAGGCTGTTGCACAGCCGCGCGTCATAACGGGCGTTGGCATAATCATAGCACCGGTAAGCCCCGACATCTTCGGCGATGGCGCCCGCGGTGAGGCGATCGACGCCGGTGAAGGGCCGGCCCATCACCTTGAGCGAATAGCCCGACGGCCCGATATCGGTGACAGTGACGGTGAGCAGCAGCTTCACGTTGTTCGTGCCGTCCGAAGCGGTGATCTCGACCTGGTAGACATTGTCGTGATTGAGGTCGGCCGGGGCTTCGTAATCGGGGGGCGTCTTGAACGACAGATTGGCGCCGGTGAGCGTGAAGAGCGAGACGTCGTCGCCGCCGGTCAACGAGAAGGTGACCGGCGCGCCCTCCGGGTCGGTGGCGGTGGCGGTATAGATGGTGCCGCTGGTGTTCTCGGGCACGCTGACGGCGGCGGCCGAGGTGAAGCTGGGCGGCTGGTTCACCGGAGCGGGCGTGGGGGTCGGGGAGGGGGTCGAGCCGCCATTGCCGCCGCTGCAGGATGCTAGCAAGGCCGCACTCAAGGACGCCAGAAACAGGTTCCGCATGATTCCCCCTCTTTCCCGGCGGATATACCGGGTACCGCAGACGGGTGGAAGCGGGGTTCGGCAATTTCGCCGTCAGTCTTTCGCCAGGTCCTCGCGATCCAGGGTCGGCAGGGTGAAGGTGAAGATGGCGCCGCCGCCGGGGGCGTTCTCGGCGGAGAAGACGCCGCCGTGCAGCTCGATGATGCGCTTCGAGATCGACAGGCCGATGCCCATGCCCTCGCTCGTCCGGCTGGCGGAGAAGCGCTGGAAGAGGCGAGCGAGCGTCTCGGGCGGAAGGCCGGGGCCATTGTCGCGGCAGCGCAGCTCGACCATGGGGCCGTCGGCCTGCCGGGCGGTGACCCAGATGCGCGGATCCCGCTGCCCGCTCGCGCGCAACGCTTCCACGGCATTGCGCATCAGGTTGACCAGCACCTGCTGGATCTGGATGCGGTCGACAAAGGCGCACAGGCCGTCCGGCGCGACGTCGCAGTCGATCTGGGCGGCGAGGCGGCTCGATCCGACCAGCACGAGCCGGGCCGCGTCCTCGATCATCGGGCGGAGCGGCTCCACGCTCCGCTCGGTGTCGTTGCGCTCGGTGAAGCTGCGCACGCGGCGGATGATCTCGCCGGCCTGCATAACTTGCTCGCGGGCATGGTCCACCATCTCGGTGCCCGGGCCCTCGGCCCCGGTGCTCCGTGCGAGCATGGCGGCGGCCGATAGATAGTTGGCGGCAGCGGTGAGCGGCTGGTTGAGCTCATGCGCGAGATCGGCCGCGGCTTCGCCCATCGCGCTCTGGCGCGCGAGATGGGCAAGCTCGGCGTTGAGCTGGGCGACCTGATCCTCGACGCCGAACTGCGCCGACATGTCGCGCACGAAGATGGTCAGGCACGCCATGTCCTCCGCCTGCACCCGGCCGGCGCGCGCCTCGAGCGGGAAGAGCGAGCCGTCGCTGCGCAGCCCGACGGCGCTGAGCGGCTCGGCGTTCCATGGATCCAGCTCGCGCTCGCGCAGGTCCGCCAGTTCCTGGCGGGTGCGCTCGGCATGCGCCGGCGGCGAGAGGAGAGTGACCGTCTCGCCGACGACCTGCCCGGCGCGATAGCCCCACAGGCGCTCGGCGGCGGGGCTGAAGTCGAGGATCGTGCCTTCCTCGTCGATCAGGATCACGGCGTCGGGCACCATCATCAGCACCGCGCTCAGCTTCGCCTCGCGGATCGCCAGCGCCCGGCGCTGCGCGTCGGCATGGCCGATCGCGCGCATCAGCACGCCCGCCAGGATCACGACATTGGCGGCAAGCACGACGAACTGGGCCGCGCCGAAGCCGAGCAGGTCCGCCTGATAGGCCGCGAAGCCGAGCAGCGAGGGGATGGCGGGCAGGATGATGACCGCCGGCGCCAGCCGCACCAGCAGGTGCCATCCGCGCTCATTGGGCTCGTGCCGCATCGCGTAGAGGATGAGCCCTGCGGCAGGGAGCAGGGCGAGCGCGCTCGAGATCGCCGAGCGCCCGAGAAAGGCTGGCGAGATGCCGCCCGGCTCGCTGACGAGCGCAGTCGTCGCCAGCAGGGTGAGCGCCACCGTTCCGCTCGCCAGGATGATGCCGATGACGCGGTAGATCCGGCGATCCACGGTGACGGCAAGCGCGGCGAGCCCGCCTAGCGCCTGCACCGCCACCGTGCCGCCCGGGCTGAGGCCGTCGTTGCGCACGCCCAGGCGCTGCACCGCCTCGAAGAAGAACAGGCGCTCGATGGCGATGGCGCCGGTGAGATACTGGAAGGTGATCAGGCTGAGCAGTATCGCCGCCGGGGCGACGGCGAGGCGCGCCAGCCGCGCATGGCCGCTGACCGCGAGGAACGCCGCCAGGGTCACGCTGCAGCCGTTGATCGCGCTGAGCGGGGCGACGGCATAATGGGAATCGCCGAAGCCCCGCAGCACCGGCAGGTCCAGCAGCCAGCCGAGCAGCGGCAGCGACAGGACGATGCAGCCGATCCCGGTCATCCATTGCGGCAGGGCGGCCGCGCCGGGACCGGGCCGGGCCGGGTCCGGAATCGTCCTGTTCTCCCTGTCTGCGGCCCTGCTAGTCATGGATCGTTCCAGGTACCGGGCCACCGCCTGCCCGGCCGCATTGTAGCAGCAAGCGGCGCGGGGTGCGTAATCCGGAAAAACCGCAGGTCGCCGGGGAACGTTTCGACGGCGCAACCCGTTGACGGACGAACGCTAAATGGAGAGCATGCAGATGCTTTGGACCATCGTCGTCGTCCTGCTGATCCTCTGGCTGCTGGGCTTCACCTTCCACGTTGCCGGCGGGATCATTCACCTTCTCCTGGTGATTGCCGTCGTGGTCGGCCTGATCCAGCTCTTCACCGGGCGGAAAGTGGTCTAGGGTCCTCGGGCGCTTCGTCGCCGGCCGGCCCCAGATAGGCGTCGCCATAGACTGCGCGGCGGAAGTCGCGGTGCAGCGTCGCCTGGAAGGGCTTGGTCTGGACGAAGAGCACTGCGGCGAGCCGGTTCGCCGGATCGACCCAGAACAGCGTCGAGGCCGCACCGTCCCAGAAGAACTCGCCGACCGTGCCGCGATTCTCGTCGGGCGTCCTCGCCCGGCCGGTGCGCACCGCGAAATCGATGCCGAAGCCGACATTGCCCTTGCCCGGCAGCCAGGACCTGTCGGCGATGCGCGGATCGAGCTGATCGGTCGCCATCAGCCGCACGGTGGCAGGCCGCAGGACGCGCACGCCGTCCAGGCTTCCCTGGCCCAGCAGCATGCGGGCGAAGCGCATATAGTCGTCGATCGGCGCGACGATGCCGGCACCGCCCATCGTCATCGCCGGCCGGGGGAAGTTGCGCGCGCGGGTCACCGCGTCGGGCTCGCGGACCAGCTTGCCGTCCGCGCCGAGCACATAGGTGGCGGCGAACCGGTCGAGCCGCTCCATCGGCTGGGTCCAGCCCGCCTGCTTCATGCCGAGCGGTTCGAGGACGTGCTCGCGGACATATTCCTCGAACTTCCGGCCCGAGAGCCGCTCGACCAGCAGCGCCTGCACGTCCACTGCCGAGCTGTATCGCCACGCGCTGCCGGGATCGAAGAGCAGCGGCACATGGGCGAGGCGGCGGCCGAATTCGCTCAGGTCGTGATCCAGGCCGAGCGGATCGGCGGCGGCGAAGGCCTTCTCCGCCGCGCTCGGCCCGTCGCCATAGGCGAAGCCGGCGGTGTGGCGCAGCACGTCGCGGATCGTCACCGGGCGGCTCGCGGGGCGCCAGAGCGGCCGCCCCGCGGCGTCGGTGCCGTCCTGCACCAGCATGGTCGCGAATTCGGGGAGGTAGCGGGACAGGGGATCGTCGAGGCCGAACCGGCCTTGCTCCCATAGCTGCATCAGCGCGACCCCGGTGACCGGCTTGGTCATCGAATAGATCTGGACGAGCGTGTCGCGCCGCATCGGCCGGCTTGCTTCGCGATCGGCCAGGCCGGCGCCGCCGAAATAGGCTTCGCGCCCGTCCTTCCACACCAGCGCCGAGACGCCGGCCGCGCGGCCGCTCGCCACCATGTCGGCCAGCGCGCGATCGATGCGGGCCTTGTCGATGCGGAGATCCGTGCCGGCGGCGGCCCGTTCCTGCGCCGGTGCGGGCAGGGGGGCGGCCAGCAGCAGGGCGGCGAGCAGGGGCAGGGCCGATCGCATGGTCTCTCCCGTGTTTTCCGGGAATGGTAGCGTTGCCCGGATGGCGCGTACAGGCGCGCTTGCAGCATGGCGCGCCCTGCGCCAAAGAGGCTGCACCTGCGGGGGAGCAAGCATCTTGAACATCAGCCCGACCGATTTCGCCAGCCTGCTCTGCTCGCGGCTCTGCCACGATTTGCTGAGCCCGGTGGGCGCGCTCAACAACGGGCTGGAGCTGCTCGCCGACGAGCATGATCCCGAGATGCGCGCCCGCTGCCTGGAGCTGCTCAACGAGAGCGCCAAGGCGAGCGCCAACAAGCTGAAGTTCTTCCGCCTGGCCTTTGGCGCGGCGGGCGGTTTCGGCGAGACGGTCGACACGCGCGAGGCGCAGGCGGCGATCGAGGGGCTGTTCGGCGAGAACCACCGCGTCAATGTCGGCTGGATGGTCGAGGACCCGGTGCTGCCCAAACAGGCGATCAAGGTGCTGATGAACCTGGCGCTGATCGGCGGCGATGCGCTGATCCGCGGCGGCCAGCTCGATATCGGCGCCGAGATCGTCGACGGCCAGATCGAGATCGTGGTGCGCGCCGACGGCCCGCGCATCGTGCTCGACCCCGAGCTGCGCGGCGCGCTGGCCGGCGGCAAGGACGACATGCCGATCACGCCGCGCGCGGCGGCGGCCTATCTGATCCACGCGCTGGTCACCCAGGGCGGCGGCATGCTCCAGGTAAGCCCGCCCGATGCCGAGGTCCTGCTGTTCGGGGCGTCGTTCCGGGTGGGGTGAGCGCGGGGCCGAACGGCTGCTTCCCCGGTGTTTCCGGGAAGGCAGCCGTCGCCGAGCGCCGGGCTAGTTTTCGTAGATTACCACGCCGCGAAAGTTGACTGTGGCACCAGCGGCGAACGCCGCGTTGTCGGCCTTTCGCGCATATAGCTTGCCATCGGTGAACGCGGCGAGGACGCCGGGAGCGTACGCCGGGCCGCTGCCGCTGTCTTCCATCACGAACCCGAAGCACACGGCCGACTGGGCCGGAGTGAGCCCGGGCGGCAGCGTCGCCACCACCGCCGTCGGCGGAGCCGTCGATGCCAGGACCACGGTGAAATCGAGCTGGAGCATCGTCTTGGCACCCTCCAATCGGTAGTCGGCGATCGCGACGGTGGAGGATGCGATGCCCGCCGGGCCTGCGCCGGGGACGCTGAACGTCGGCGTCCAGGACCTGAAGCCGGCGGAGCCGCTCGATGCGCATTTGTTGTCCGGGTCATGCACGACGCTGTCGAACAGCATGCCGCGGATCACCTGCCATTCGTTGATCTCGCCAAAGGCTCCGTTCTCGATTGAGATCGCGCCGTTCACGGCCGAGTAGATCGTCGGGTTGGTGATGACGAAGCCCTGCACGGCCGGGCCGTTCATGTGCACCGCCTTGGCGGAGTTGGTGTCGGTCGAGAAGCGGGGGTTGCGCAGCGTGGCATGGATGACCGCGCCGGCGCGGGGCGTGCCGTCGCCCGCCACGAACTGGTAGCGATCCGGATGCGAGAAATAGTTCTTCTCCCACCAGCAGCTGTCGAAGACGATCTGGTCCAGATTGCCCTGGTCGCGAGGCGCGAGCAGCGTGCCTTCCAGGGCGGAGCTTTCGAAATCGCAATTGGTGAACAGGATGTTCCACCCGTCGACCAGCTTGGCGCCATGGGTGCACGCATCGGCGAACACGCATGAATCGAAATGAAGCGTCGTCGGAAACAGGTCCACGACCTGCTCGACATGCAGGTTCAGCGTATTGCATTGCGCGGTCAGCTTGCGAATGGTCGATTTGAGCAGGTCGCCGACCCGCACGCCGACCGCATCGGTTCCCTTGAAGTTCAAGACCCGGACGCCGTCCGCCTGCACCGCGCTGGAGGCCTGCCCCAGGAACAGGCCGATAGCGCCTGAGGTAAGCGATCCGTCGATCTGGAACGATGCCAGCTTTGCGGGATAGTGCTCACCCCCGGCGATCGATAGCCCGATGGCGACGCCGGCCCTGGGCTTGAGGATCGCGCAATATTCGCTCTCGCCGATGATCTGCGCGCAGACCGGTGGATCGAGCTGATCGTGGAGATAGCACCCCTTGGGGATGTAGATGCTCCGCCCGACCTGCGAGAAGGCCGTATTGAGGGCAGCGGTGTCGTTCGTCGTGCCGTCGCCCAGCGCGCCGAAATCCTTGACCGAAATCATTCGTAATTCTCCTTTGAGCGGCACCTTGGGCGGTGTCCGAGGTTCCGAACCGAATCGGAACAAAAAGGGAACTATCTGGCGGGATCCTACAATTCCAGCGTCGGGAGCGAGGCATGCTAACCGTCTTGCTTGAATGATACACTGGCGCATGCCATCGTCGGAAGATCATCCTGTCGGAGCCTGCCCGTGAAGCGACTTGCACTGCTCGCTGCAATCCTGCTGGGGGCCGGCACGGCGCCGGCTGCCGCGCAATCCTATCATGACATCGCCGATGCCTCCGCTGAGGCCGACGGGTTCAACGGCGTGATGCTGGTCGGCAAGGGCGGCCGGATTGCGGCGGTCGAAGGATTCGGGCGCGCCGATGCCGCGAACGGCGTGCCGATGCTGCCGAACACGCGCTTCGAGACCGGATCGGTGTCCAAATGGATCGCCTCGATCGTGATCCTCAAGCTGGTGGACCAGGGCAAGCTCGATCTCGACGCGCCGATCAGCCGCTACCTGCCCGATTATCGCGCCGACACCGGCGCCAGGCTTACGTTGCGGCGCCTGATGAGCCATTCGAGCGGCGTGCCCAACCAGATCCTGGCGGCGCGCAAGGATCCGGCGACGCGCGGCATCGAGCTGGACCAGATGGAAGCAGTGCGACGCTATGCCAGTGGCGACCTGGCCTTCGCGCCCGGCACCGCCTGGGACTATTCGCATTCCAACTGGCTGATCGCCAAGGCGATCGTGGAGCGCGTATCCGGCAGGTCCTATGCGGCGCTGGTCGATCGGCTGCTGGTAAAACCGCTGGGGCTGAAGGACAGCGGCGTCTATCGCGGCGATTCCGGCGCGGTGAAGGGCATGGCGCAGGGCTATGCCGGGCTCGATCCCGAGCCGGTGCGCAAGCCCAATCCGGTGCCCGATTTCATGGCGATGGCGGGCGGCTATTACACCAGCGCGCCCGACCTGATGACGCTGATGAACGCAGTGCTGGACGGCAAGCTGCTCAGCCCCGCCTCGCGCCGGGCGCTGACGACCACGCTGATGCCGGACCAGCATTATGCGCTGGGCGGCCGGGTGCGCGTGGAGCCGATCGGGGGCCGGGAGCGCGCGGCGGCATGGGAGGATGGCTCGAACGGCGGCTTCCGGATGCTCGCCCGCCGCGTGCTCGCCGACGGGCATACGGTGATCGTGTTCACCAATGCGAGCTTCGATTACCAGAAGCTGGGGGACCTTGGCACGGCGCTGCTCGATGCGAGCTATGCGGACGGCGCGCGGCAATCGCCCGAGCACTAACGCCCTTTTAACCACCCATCCCGCACAACTGCCCCGCAAATTTGCTTTCCGGGGCCCCATGGACGACCTGCTGCAGGAATTCATCGCCGAGACGCGTGAGACGCTCGAAGCGCTTTCGGGCGAGATCGTCGCGTGGGAGGCGCATCCCGCGGACCGCGCCCGCCTCGATGCCATTTTCCGCTTCGTGCACACGGTGAAGGGAAGCTGCGGCTTTCTCGACCTGCCGCGCCTCGGCCGGCTCAGCCACGCCGCCGAGGACGTGCTGGCGCAGGTGCGCGAGGGCAGGCGCGCGCCCGATCGCGGGCTGGTCAACGCCGTGCTCGCGGTGGTCGACCGGATCGGTGAGCTGGTGGAGGCGATCGAATCGGGCACGAGCCTGGACGACAGCGGCGACGACCTGCTGGTCGCCGCGCTGGCCGAAGGCGCCGGGGAGATCGCCCATGCCGGCCCCATCGTCAGCCGCGCGCCCGCGCGCAGCGTGCGCCTGAACGTCGACCTGCTCGACCGGATGATGTCCGGCATGTCGGACATGGTGCTCGCGCGCAATGAACTCGCGCGCCGGCTGCGCAACGGCGAGATCGATCCTGCCATCGAGGCCGCGCTCGAGCGCCTGTCGCTCACCGTGGGCGAGATGCGCGACACGGTGACGCGCACCCGCATGCAGAAGATCGACGCGCTCTTCTCCGCGCTGCCGCGCATGGTGCGCGACACGGCGGCGGGGCTGGGCAAGTCGGTGATGCTCCAGGTCGACGGCTCGGACGTCGAGCTCGACCGCGAGATGATCGAGGTGATGCGCGATCCGCTGGTCCATATCATCCGCAACTCGATCGACCATGGCATCGAGACGCCGGCCGAGCGCCGCGCCGGCGGCAAGCGCGAGAATGGCCGGCTGTCGGTCTCCGCGCGCCAGTCGGGCAATCAGATCATCATCGAGATCGCGGACGATGGCCGCGGCATCGATACCGAGCGGCTGATCCAGAAGCTTGCCGCCAATGGCCGCGACGAGGCCAAGCTGCGCGGCCTTTCGGCCCGCGCCAAGCTCGACCTGGTATTCGAGCCGGGGCTTTCGTCCAGGGACGTGGTGACTGAGATTTCGGGCCGCGGCGTGGGCATGGACGTGGTGCGCGCCGCGATCGAGCAGATCGGCGGCCGCGTCGAGCTGGACAGCACGCCGGGCAAGGGCCTGCGCATCGCCATCCATGTGCCGCTGACGCTCTCGATCATCTCGACGATCGTGGTGGGAGTGGACGGCCAGCGCTTCGCGATTCCGCGCCAGTCGATCGAGGAGATCGTGACCGAGCGCGGCGAGGCGATCCGCATCGACCTGGTCGGCGGCTCCCCGGTCGCGACCGTGCGCGAGCGCCGGATGCCGCTGATCCATCTTGCCGACATGCTGGGCCTGCCCGCCGCCGTGCCGCGCGACGAGGGCTGCCAGATGCTGGCCATCGTCAGCGTGAGCGAGGGCAGCTATGCGCTCGCGGTCGACACGGTGCTCGACAATGAGGAACTGGTGATCAAGCCGGCCTCGCCCGCGGTGATGTCGACCGGCCTCTATGCCGGCCAGACGCTGCCGGATTCGGGCCTGCCGATGCTGCTGCTCGACTGCGCCGGCATGGCCAAGGCCGCGAGCCTGGATTTCAGCCGCGACGGCCAGCAGATCTTCGAGGAGGAAGAGGAAGCCGAAGTCGCCCCGGGGCTGCCCGCCTTGCTGTTCCGCGACCTGGACGGCGTGCGCCGTGCAGTGCCGCTGGCCGCGGTCGATCGGGTGGAGCAAGTCGATGCCGGCAATGTCCGCTTCGCCGCGGGCCGCTTCCGCGTGACGATCGACGACCGCATCCTGCCGCTCGCCGCGCATGGCGACCTGAACGGGCTGGAGCGGATCAACGTGCTGCGGCTCAAGGACGGCACCAACGAAGTGAGCTACGCGATCGAGGAAGCTGCCGACATCGTGATGCTGCCCGAGGAGATCGCGCCGGCCCGCGAGCCGGGGCCGATCGCCGGCGTGGTGCTGGTGGACGGCGAGCAGATCGAACTGGTCGACATGCTGTGGATATTCGACGAGCATGCCGAGCGTGAAGTGGAGGACAGCCCGCCGCTCTGCCTGATCGCGGGCGACGACGATGGCTGGATGGCGTCGTTCGTCAAACCGCTGCTGGAGGCATCGGGCTACCGCGTCGCGCTGCGCCTGGCGCCGGGCGAGACGCCGGCCGTCGTGCTCTCCACCGAGGAGAATCAGGGCGCTTCGGGCGGGCCCGCGCCGGTCGTGCGGCTGCGCAAGAAGCGCGCCGCGGGCGGCTCGGGCGACGACAGCGTCTATAGATATGATCGTGCGGGATTGCTTTCCGCGCTCGAAGCCCGGGTTTCCGGCAAGGCAGGCCGCTGATGTCGCATCTCTATCTCATCGCCCAGATCGCCGGGCGCGCCGTGGCGATCGATTCCGAGCAGGTGGAATCGGTGGTCGATATCGGCGAGGTGACGGCGGTGCCGCGCGCCTCGGCGCATGTCCGCGGGCTTGCCGCGCTGCGCAGCCGCGTGGTGACGGTGGTCGACACCCAGTCGGCGCTCGGCATGGCGGGCGGCAGCCCGGCGCGCCGCGCGGTGATCACCCATGTCGAGGGGCATCATTATGCGATGCTGGTCGACGCGCTCGACGATGTCGCGCCGTTCGAGCTGCTGCCGCTCGCGCAGGGCGTCACGCTCGATCCCGCCTGGCGCGGGGCGGGGCGGGGAATCGTTGAGCGCGACGGGGAGCCGATCCTCGCGATCGACCTTGCCAGCCTCGTCCCCGGCCATGCCGGGCTGAATTAATCTCGCGATTAACGTGGCGCTTACGCCTTTCGTGCACTGTCCACTCCACCTAGAGCGCTGAAAGCGGGGAACAGGGGAAAATGAAGACTTGTCTGGTCGTCGACGATTCCAAGGTGATCCGGAAGGTCGCCCGGCACATCCTGGAAACGCTCGACTTCGAAGTGCGCGAGGCCGGTGACGGCCGCGAGGCGCTCGACTCCTGCCTGCAGACGCCGCCGGACGTGATCCTGCTCGACTGGAACATGCCCGTGATGAGCGGCATGGATTTCCTGCGCGCGCTGAAGGATTCGGGGCTGCCGCAGCGCCCCAAGGTGGTGTTCTGCACCACCGAGAACGGCATGGCCTATATCCGCGCCGCCATCGAGGCGGGCGCCGACGAATATGTCATGAAGCCGTTCGACCGCGAGACGCTGGAAAGCAAGCTGCAGATCGTCGGCGTCGCCTGAGCGGCGCATGAGGGAGCCACAAGTGGCGCAGGCATCTCTTGCGGACACCGGATACGGCGGCACTCCCGCCGGGCCGGCGCAGGTGCTGATCGTCGACGATTCGGTCGTCGCGCGGTCGGTGCTGGGGCGGATGGTGGAAGGCACGCGCCGTTTCCGCGTCGCGGCCGCCTATAGCGACGTGCGCGCGGCGCTCGACTATCTCAAGACGCACAGCGTCGACATCATCCTGCTCGATATCGAGATGCCGGGAATCGACGGCATCACCGCGCTGCCCGATGTGATCGCGGCGGGGCGGGGCGCCAAGGTGCTGATCGTGTCCTCGGCGGCCGAGCAGGGTGCGGCGGTGACCGTGCAGGCGCTGGCGCTGGGGGCGGCGGACACGCTGGTGAAGCCCGGCATCGGCGCGTTCGGCGGCCGCTTCGCCGAGGTGCTGGAGGAGCGGCTTTCCCGCCTGCTCGAAGCCCAGGCCCATGCCCATGCGCAGCCCGAGCCGGCGGCACCGCATCCGCAATATCAGTTTCCCGCCCAGGCGCCCGAGGGCTTCGACCTTGTTGCGATCGGCGCGTCGACGGGCGGCATCCATGCGCTCAGCCAGTTGCTGCGCGCGATCCCGGCGAGCTTCCAGGTGCCGATCCTGGTGACACAGCACCTGCCGGTCTCGTTCATGAGCTATTTCGCCACCCAGCTCGCCGTGCTCGGCGGCCGGCCTTGCGAAGTCGCGGCCGACCGGATGCGCATCCGGCCCGGCCGGATCATCGTGGCTCCCGGCGACGCCCATATGCGCGTGGTCCGCACTTCCGACGGCGCGGCGATCCGCCTGACCCATGAGAAGGCGCCGAGCGGCTGCATGCCCTCGGTCGATCCGATGTTCGAGAGCGTCGCCGAAGTGTTCGGCGGCCGCGCGCTGGGCGTGGTGCTGAGCGGCATGGGCCGCGACGGCTGCGAGGGCGCCAGGGACCTGATCGATGCCGGCGCGCGGGTGCTGGCGCAGGATCGGGCCAGCTCGGTGGTGTGGGGCATGCCCGGCGCGGTCGCCAATGCCGGGCGGGCGAGCGCGATATTGCCGCCGGACGAGATCGGGCGGCTGATCGCCCGCGGCGGAGGCGGGGCATGATCCCGGGCTCCACGCCGATCGCCTCGGCAGGCGCGATGAACATGATTGCGGCACTGCTCGAGCAGCGCGCCGGCCAGCAGATCGCCGCGAACCGCACCTGGCGGATCGAGACGGCGCTGAAGCCGATCCTGCGCGCGCGCGGGCTGGCCAGCCTCGACGAACTGGTGGCGCAGTTGATCGCGGCACGGACCGGGGAACTGGCGGACCTGGTGGTCGATGCGCTGCTCAACCAGGAGACCAGCTTCTTCCGCGACGCCGCCGTGCTCGACATGATCGTGGACGCGGCGGAGGCGATGCAGGCCGAGGCGGGTAGCCGCCGGCTGCGCATCTGGTCCGCCGGCTGCTCGACCGGGCAGGAGCCGCTGAGCCTCGCCATGCTTTTTTCCGAACGCGGCCTGCCCGATCCCGAGATCGTGGCGACCGACGTCTCCCCCGCGGCCCTGGCGCGGGCGCGAAGCGGGCGCTTCTCGCAGTTCGAGATCCAGCGCGGCCTGCCCGTGCTCCGGATGATGACCTGGTTCGACACGGTGGGCGCCGATTGGGCCGCCAAGCCCGAGCTGGTGCGCAAGCTCCAGTTCCGCCAGCACAACCTGACCCTCGATCCTGCCCCGGCGGGCATGTTCGACATCATCCTGTGCCGCAACGTGATGCTCTATTTCTCACTCGCGGTGCGCCGCAAGGTGTTCGACAGCCTGGCTTCGGCGATGCGGCCCGGCGGGTTGCTGGCGCTGGGGGCGGGGGAGACGGTGATCGGCCAGACCGATCATTTCGTGCCTTGCGAGCGCTATCGCGGCTTCTATCGTCCGGTCGACACGCCGGGAACGTTGCGCGCGGCGGGTTGATCGCGGCGGCCCTGCGCGGCTAGCCTCGCGCGATGCACAACGGCCTGGCCTTTCTCGACGCGCCCTCGCCCAATTTCGACGAGCGGGCGCTGCCGGTCACGATGATCGTGCTGCACTATACCGGCATGGAGAGCGCCGCCGCGGCGCTCGACCGGCTGCGCGATCCCGCGGCGAAGGTCTCCGCTCATTATCTGGTCGATGAGGATGGCACGATCCACCGGCTGGTGCCCGAGCAGAAGCGCGCCTGGCATGCCGGCCGCTCGCACTGGCGCGGGATCACCGATGTGAATTCCGCCTCGGTCGGCATCGAGATCGTCAATCCCGGCCATGAGCATGGCTATCGCCCGTTCCCGGCCGAGCAGATGGGGGCGCTGATCCCGCTCGTCGCCGAGGTGAAGGCGCGCTACGGCATCACGCGCGGCAACGTCGTCGGCCATTCGGACGTGGCGCCGGCGCGCAAGCAGGACCCGGGCGAGCTGTTCAACTGGCACGCGCTCGCCCGCCTGCGCCTGGCGCTGCCGCGGCCCACGAAGAACCTGATGGATCCAGGCTGGCCCGATGCCGGCTTCATCATGGCGCTCGAGCGTTTCGGCTATGACGTGATCGACGAGCAGGCCGCGGTCATCGCCTTTCAGCGCCGCTTCCGGCCCGAGATGATCGACGGCGAGATCGACATGGAATGCCGCTGCCTGCTGCTCGCGCTGCTCCTGCCCAAGCCCCAGGGCGACGATTAGTTACGCAGGCGTGCACCATTTTCATGCAGACTATTGCAAGTATAGGATGATCTATAGGAAGGCGGAGGTGGTTACGCCTTGAGCAGCAATATCGGCTTGACGTCCCTGGGCCCGGTCCAGGCCTATCTTTCCGGCGTCGCCCGCGCCGACGCGCGCGGGGGCGTGCCCGCTTCCGTCAATATCCCCACCGTGAGCGAGGCGACCGAGGCCGTGCAGCGGATCGCGCGGGTGCGCGGCGCCGACGGCGTGACCGGCCTGGGATCGGACTATCGCAAGATCGCGCTGGCATCGGGTCTGAACGTTACCTGGCGGGTCGAGGTGATGGCCTGGGGCACCGCCGTGCTGCGTGCCGCCGAACCGGGCAAAACATCCTGAACCCTTGCAGTCGCGCGCGGCTTCGCTAGAGCGGTCCTCGCCAGAGGGTCGGGCGGCCGCGGGTGCGCAAGCACGCGAGGAAAGTCCGGGCTCCACGGAAACACGGTGCCGGGTAATGCCCGGCGGGGGCGACCCCAGGGAAAGTGCCACAGAGAGCAGACCGCCTACCTCCTGCAAGGAGCGGCAAGGGTGAAAGGGTGCGGCAAGAGCGCACCGCGCGACCGGTAACGGAAGCGGCACGGCAAACCCCACCGGGAGCAAGACCGAATAGGGGCGGCGCATGGGCCTGGTTCCGGCCCGTCGCCCGGGTTGGTTGCTGGAGCGGCGGAGCGATCCGTCGCCTAGAGGAATGGTCGCACATCGCCGTCAGGCGAGGACAGAACCCGGCTTATAGACCCTCTGGCATTTCACTTTACGGAGCGCCATCGCGCTTGCGCCGACCGAACGAGGGGCTATCTGGGCGGCATGGCAAGGCAGACGCGATCGACCGACTGGGGATTCCCGCGCTGGCGCGCGTACGGCGCCGAGCGGGAAGCCGTGCAGGTGCGCATGTGCGATCGCCATGGTTGCGACCAGCCGGGCGATCGGCCCGCGCCCAAATCGCCCAACAGCCGCGAGCGCTGGTATTTCTGCGAGGCGCACGCCGCCGAGTATAACCGCAACTGGGATTATTTCGCCGGCCTGACCGCGGAAGAGGCGGCCAAGCGCGAGGCGGACGAGCGACGCGACGCGTCGGGCTTCGCCGAGGCGAAGTATAATGGCTGGGCGGGCCCGGGCGACGGCAGCCGCTCGCGCGACGAGATGCGCGCGCTCGAGGTGCTCGAGCTCGAGGTCGATGCCGATTTCGAGGCGGTGCGTGGTGCCTGGCGCCGGCTCGCCAAGGTGAACCACCCCGATGTGAAGCCGGGTGACGCCGAGGCGGCCCAGCGCTTCCAGGCGATCCAGGCGGCCTATGACGTGCTCAAGGCGGCCGAGGAACGGCGGACGTGGAAGGGCGATTGAAGCACCGCGTCCCCGCCAACTGGGGGCAAACGATCCTGGTCTGCGCGAAATGCTCGAAGAAGCTGAAGGGCGGCTTCGGGCCCAAGGGGCGTACGCCGCTCGCCAAGGCGCTGCGCAAGCATCTCGGCCTGAGGAAGGGCCGCAAGGCCGAGGCGGGGATCGTCGAGGTGAAGTGCATGGGCGTCTGCCCGCGCGGCGCGGTGACGGTGGTCGATGCCGGCGGCCCGAGGGAGTGGCTGCTCGTGCCGAAGGGCACGGATCTGGACCTGGTGGCCGGGGAACTGGGGCTGGGGCGGGGCTGACCATTGGCATTCCCCGCCCTGGAAGGGAGGGGTTAGGGGGATGTACGCGATATGGTGAGATCCGGGCGATCGGTTGCCGTACGTCCGGCCTTGACCCACCCCCGGCCCCTCCCTGTCCAGGGAGGGGAGTTTCAGCCCGCGTAACGCTGCGCCGTCTCGCGCACCAAGGCGATCATGTTGGGGATGCCCTGGGTCCGGTTGGAGCTGAGCTGGTTGCGGAGATCGAACGGCGCGAGCGCGGCTTCGATATCGGTCGCCAATATTTCCGCCGGGGCCTGGTCCTGCACCGTCAGCAGCACCAGCGCGATGATGCCCTTGGTGATCGCCGCGTTCGAATCGGCGAGGAAATGGAGCCGGCCGTCGTCGCGCCGGGTGGGATAGACCCAGACCGCGGCTGAACAGCCGCGGACCAGGGTGGCGTCGGTCTTGAGCACGTCGGGCATTGCTTCCAGCCCGCGGCCCAGATCGATCAGCAGGCGATAGCGGTCATCGGCTTCGAGGAACGCATATTCTTCTGCCAAGTCGTCGAGGCTGGTCATGCCCCGCCGCTAGCCGGGTGGACCTCAGAGGTCCACCCCGGCCGCGATTGCTTCGAGCTTGCGGATGCGCTCCTTGAGATCGGCGATCTCGATCCGCGATGCCGCGGTAGGCATCGCGGGCACCGTTTCCGGCGCATGATGGGCATCGAGCTCCTGCTGCTTCAGGGCCAGCCAGCCGCGCCAGCCCGAAAGGCCTGCCGCAACGATCATGCCCAGCCCGGCAAGGCCGGAAAGGGCGAGGGTGAGATAGAGAGTTGGATCCTGGGTCACGTCATGCCTCCGTTGGTCTGACGCATTCAGTTCTTGTCGCGCAGCGATTCGATCTCGCGGTCGAGACGAAGGCTGCCTTCGGTGTCGGTGATCACGCGTTCGAGGACCTGGACGCGCTCCTTGAGAGCCCGGATCTCGTCGCGGAGCCGGGCATTCTCGGCGGCGGAGCTGTCCGTGGCGGCGCTGCCGCGATGGACCTCGTTGCCGTCCTTGTCGTTGCCGATGCCGTAGCGCGCCTTGATGACGCTGCCGATCGTGACGATCACGACGATTGCGACAATCATTTCGGCCCACTGCATTTCCACTACTCCTTCAGACGCGCTGCGTGGGATCAGTTCTGCTGGGCGGCCCGGGCGAGCCGCTCGGCGCGGCGGACGGGGCGGTCCCGCTTTTCGGCGAGGACAATAGCTCCCCCGCACAGTGCCGTCAGCACTGCGAACACTATGATGGCAATCATGTCGGACTTTCCTCTTACTGGCGGCGCGCGGTGCGCCGCGTGGGAACTCTCAGTTCAGCGGCGGGACATCCCGCAGCTTCTCGATTTCGTCGGAGAGGTCGATGCCCTTGTCGGTCACGATCCGCTCCAGCACCCGGACGCGCTGTTCGAGCCGTTCGGTCTGCGCCGCATATTGGGCGGCCTTTTCGGCGACCATCTGCGCCTCGAGCTCCAGCTTGCGCTGCTGCAGCGCGATCCAGGGCTTGATGAACACACCACCCAGGATCGCCAGCAGGCCGCAGGAGATGCCCAGGATCGGGATGAGCAGGGGGACCATCGACATCTGAACCTCCTCAGTTATGCGGGCCGCGCAGCTGCTCGATCTCGCGGTCGAGCATGTGCGCGCCGTCGGTCACGATCCGCTCGACATTGGCGAGCCGGTCCTTGATCGCGCCCAGTTCGGCACGGAGCTGGGCATTTTCCTGGCTCAGGAGCTTGATCCGCTCCATCGCCTCGTCGCTGTTCTGCGGGTAGATCGCCTGGCCCCACGAACCGTCGAGCGGATAGCCATGCTTCACGCGCATCCAGGTGGTGAGCACCCAGCCAAGGATCCCCGCGATGCCGACGATGGTGATCGCCGGGGCGAAGGCGGTGAAGAGTTGAACCTTTTCCATCTTTTTTCTCTCCTTGGGCCGTTGCTCAGCGCAGGCTGTCGATTTCGCGGGCCACGCGCTCGGCGGGGTCGGTGGCGATCCGTTCCAGGACCGCGATCCGCTCCTCCAGCCGGCTGATCTGGCCGGTCAGCCGCTCATTCTCCGAGGCGAGCAGCGCGATCTTGCGGTCTGCTTCCAGGTCTCCGGCCTGGCCCCGGAAGCTGCGGCGGCCGCGGCGGCCATCTTCATCCTCGATCGGGTAGCCATGCTTGGCGCGGACCCAGGTCTGGAAGGCCCGGGATGCCATCACCGCAGCGACGATCAGCACCGGTACGAGCCAACTCAACTCCCTCATCTCTTCCTCCTGTTGACTTACCTGGCGATGGGCTCAGCGCAGGCTGTCGATCTCGTCGGCGAGCCGGGTGTTGCGGCTCGTATAGTACATCTCGATATCGGCCAGGCGGCGGTCGATGTCGCGGAACTTCGAGCGGACCTCGGCGGTCGAGCGGCTCGGGTTGCTGCGCACGCCCTGCCAGAACTTGGCTTCCTCGGGCCCCTGGTAGAGCCCATTGGGCTTGGCCGGGGCCAGCCAGGCGATCAGCAGATAGGCGACCAGGCCCATCGGGAAGGTGCTGAAGGTGACCAGCACCATGCCGAGGCGAAGCCAGAGCACGTCGATGCCCGTATAGTCCGCCAGGCCCGAACAGACGCCCAGCCACTTGCCATTGGCCTTGTCGAGATAGAATCTGGTGCGGCTCGACATCTCAGTTCCTCCGGGAAATATCATAGGGGCTCTGTTCGGAGCGAACGTCGCGGACAGGGCGGAAATCGGGGTTGTCGGCGGCGATGATCCGCTCGATCGTGAGCAGGCGCTCCTCGAGCTGGCGGGCAGTGTAGTGCAGCTCGTCCAGCAGCTTCTCGTCCTCGTTGGTGATCGTGCCCGACTGCTTCCACTTGGTGATGTAGTGCATGATCACCCAGGGGAGGCCGATGAAGAGCATCCCGACGATGACGATGGGAAGGAAGACGTCTTCCATCGCTTATTCTCCCTTGCCGAGGCGCTTCTTCAGGGCTTCGAGCTCGGCATCCACCTTCTCCGACGAGCGGAGTTCGGCGATTTCCTCGTCGAGCGTCTTCGGTGCGGCGCCCAGCCCGGCGGCATCGGCGCGGCCCTCGGCCAGGTCGACCCGGCGTTCCAGCACGTCGAAGCGCGAGAAGGCGTCCTGCATGCGGCTGCCATTGGTCATCTCGCGCAGGCGCACCCGGTTGTTGGCGCTCTCCATGCGAGTGACGATCGAGTTCTGGCGGGCGCGAGCCTCGCGCAGCTTGGTCTGGAGCTTGTTGATGTCCTCCTCCGAAGCGCGCAGCGCCTCGTCGAGCACCGAGATCTCCTCCGAAAGCTGCTCGCACATGTCGGCGGCCTTCTGCTTCTCGACCAGCGCGGCCTTGGCCAGATCCTCGCGGCCCTTCGAGAGCGCCAGCTCCGCCTTCTCGGTCCAGCTCTCCTGGAGCTTCTCGAGCTTGGCGATGTGGCGGCGCATCTCCTTCTGGTCCGCGATGGTGCGGGCCGCGGAAGCGCGGACCTCGACCAGGGTTTCCTCCATCTCGAGGATGATCATGCGGACCATCTTCGCCGGATCCTCCGCCTTGTCGAGCAGATCGGTGACGTTGGCGGCGATGATGTCACGGGTTCGCGAGAAGATACCCATTTCGTCGTTACTCCTTCGTTTCTGTTTCCTGCCGGGAGGGGCCTAGGGGGTGACCCCTCCCGTCAGGTTTCCGCTCGCGAGGGGCTGCGAGCGGGAGACCCTTGTCGTTTCGTTCAGGCCATCACCGGACCGACCGTGCCGGCCATGATGACCAGGCTGGCGGCTACCGAAAGAGCCACCGAGAAGAAGGCGTTGCGGTAGTAGGCGGCGTTGGCGGTCATGTTCCTGTTCCTTGAACCTTGGCGTTTTTCCTGGCCCGTCAGCGGGCTTGTCCAAAGCTTTGCAGGGGGCGTGCCAATTTGTGAAAACCGCAGAAATCCGCCATTTTTGCCATTCATTTGGCGTTCAGGTGCGGGATTGCACTTGCCAAGTGTTGGGAAAATACACCAAGGATTTGGCATGGAGCGCATAACCCAGGTCATCGGCCAGTCCTCGGCATTTCTCGACGCGCTGGAACGCGCCAGCCGCGCCGCGGCGCTCGATCGCCCGGTGCTGGTGATCGGCGAGCGCGGCACCGGCAAGGAACTGGTCGCCGAGCGCCTTCACCGCCTGTCCCCGCGCTGGGACCAGCCGCTCGTCACGATGAACTGCGCGGCGCTGCCGGAGACCCTGATCGAGGCCGAGCTGTTCGGCCATGAGGCGGGGGCCTTCACGGGTGCGACCAAGGCGCGGGTGGGGCGGTTCGAGGAGGCGCATCGCGGCACGCTGTTCCTGGACGAGCTCGGCACGCTGTCGATGGGCGCGCAGGAAAGGCTGCTGCGCGCAGTGGAATATGGTGAGATCACGCGGATCGGCTCGTCGCGGCCGGTGCAGGTCGATGTCCGCATCGTCGCGGCGACCAACGAGCATCTGCCCGAGCGCGTGGAGAAGGGCAGCTTCCGTGCCGATCTGCTCGACCGGCTGAGCTTCGAAGTGGTGACGCTGCCGCCGCTCCGGCATCGCGGCGGCGATGTCGAGGTGCTGGCGGAATTCTATGGCCGGCGCATGGCATCCGAGATCGGCTGGGTGGACTGGCCCGGCTGGGGCCCGCACGCGCTCGATATTCTCACGCACTATGACTGGCCGGGCAATGTCCGCGAGCTGCGCAACGTCGTCGAGCGCGCGGTCTATCGCTGGGAGCAGGATGGGCCGATCGACGCGATCGAGATCGATCCCTTCCAGTCGCCCTGGCGCATGCGCCCGATGCAGGGCAGCGCCTCGTCCGCACCGGCGCCCGCGCCGGCCGGCCCCGCGCATATCGTGCTCGAAGAACAGCCTGCGATCGTCGCGGGGGCGGCCGACTTCAAGGGCCGGGTAGCGCGCTTCGAGAAGGAGCTGCTCCAGCGTGCGCTCGCCGACCACCGCTTCAACCAGCGTGCCACGGCGGAGGCGCTGGGGCTGACCTACGACCAGCTTCGCCATGCGCTGAAGCGGCATGAGCTGCTCCAGGTGGGGGGCTGACGGCTCTCTCGCGCTGCCCTGTTCCTCATCCCCGTTTTGCCTTCTCATCATCCCCGCCTGCGCGGGGATGATGGGGTTCGGCGCGGCGGCTCGTCAGAGGAAACAAGTCCAGCAAAATCAAGCTAATGATTAGCGTTTGCAACAGTAATTCCGCCAATCGCCCGCGATCGGAATTTTCATTTGCGCGACGCAACGATTTTTCCGCGACAGCGGCGAATTTTGCGCGCTAGGGGAGGGACCGCATCGCCCGGCGGTTCGTTGGCCGGGTGAACCCCCTGGTGACCTTGGAGAGACCCGCATGGCTTTCGAACTTCCCCCGCTTCCGTTCGACAAGGACGCGCTGGCGCCGCACATGTCGGCGGAGACGCTCGAGTTCCATCACGGCAAGCATCACAAGGCCTATGTCGACAAGACCAACGGCTTCATCGCAGAGAAGGGCCTGGAGGGCCGCAAGCTCAGCGAAGTGATCGCGCATGCCAAGGCTACGGGCGACAAGGGCCTGTTCAACAACTCCGCGCAGATCTGGAACCATAGCTTCTTCTGGCAGGGCCTGACCGGCGAGAAGACTGCGCCGAGCGGCAAGCTCGCCGAGCTGATCGATGCGCAATACGGCTCGACCGACGAGCTGGTGAAGAAGCTGATCGCGGAATCGACCAACCATTTCTCGAACGGCTGGGGCTGGCTGGTGCTCGACGGCGACGCGCTCAAGGTCACCTCGCTGCACGACGCCGACACGCCGGTGGTCTATGAGGGCATGAAGCCGCTGCTCACGATCGACGTGTGGGAGCACGCCTATTACATCGACTATCGCAACCTGCGTCCGAAGTATCTCGAGACGATCACCGCGAACATCATCAACTGGGACTTCGTGTCGCAGAATCTCGACGGCGCCGGCGTGAGCCGCGCGGATCAGGACAGCTGATCCTTCGCGAACATCGATTTAGGGAAGGGGCGTCCGAGCGATCGGGCGCCCCTTTTCCGTTCCGCGCACTGTTCTTGCCGTCACCTACCGTGAGGTAGTATCCGTTATCCATGCTCAATCTCGATAGAGAACAGCCTGCAGGGCAGATTTTTGGTCGCCAACAGCATTGGTCCTGTGGCCGTGCCAAGGTGCTGGTCAGTTTCAGTGATGACGAGGATCGCTGCGCGGTATTCATATCCAATGCTCCGGATGGCTCGGGAGAGGGGCTGCTCTTCACGGAATTGGGGCTTTCAGAACGGCCAGGTTTTACGCTCGAACCGTCCATCGACTGTTTCGCCATAGGTTGCCCGGTCAACGCGCTTGATGATCTGCTGTCGAGGCTGGCAGCGCGACTGGCCTGAGGCTCGCATTCAGCGCCCATTCAACCAACGAGCCCGACCCTCCCGCCAACACTGCTTTGGGGAAAGTCGTGATGCGCCGCTATCTGATCCCGATACCCCTGCTCATCGCCGCCGCGCCGGCTTCCGCCCAGATCTGGGGCGGGCCGACCATGCAGGGGCCCTCGGGCAGCTCGATGGGCCATGACCGGAGCGCCGCCGAGACGGCGAGGATCCGCAGCGACATCCGGGACGGCCGTGACAGCGGGCAGTTGACTCGCCGCCAGGCGAAGCAGCTCAAGCGCGAAGCCTTTCAGATCGACACGCTGGAAGCGCGCTACGCCGCCGGCGGGCTGAGCCCCGCCGAGGAAGCCGAACTGTTCGCCCGGCGCGAGGCGCTGCGCAACGACGTTATCGCCAAGCGGACCGGCGCGCGAAAGTAATCCGTCCGCCGTTCTTCGTCATCCCCGCGAAGGCGGGGATGACGGATAGAGAGTGAAGCGCCTCAAGTCTCGCCGTACAGTTCGCGCTGCGAGCGCTCCAGCTCTTCTGCATAGCGGCGGCGGGCATGCCGCTCGGTGATCAGGCCGAGGACCCGGCCATCGGGGGTGACCACCGCCAGATCGTCCGCGGCGACGCGGTCGAACATTTCCAGCACCTCCCCGATCCCCAGCTCGGGTACGAGCCTGGCCTGGGACAGTTTCCCCAGCGTGCCGATCTCCGCCACCGGCTCGACATCGGGCGACCAGGCCGCGGCCGTCTCGACGATGCCGGCATAATGGCCCTTCCCGTCGAGCAGCACGACGCGCGTGGTCGATCCCAGCGGAAAGCGTTCCCGGAACGCCGAGACGCTGGCGTCTGCGGCGAGCTGGGGCACGTCGCGGCGCATCATCTGCCCGGCGGTGAGCGCGCGCATCCAGCCGACGTCGCGGCCGCTGCGCAACGTCTCTCCCCGCAGATGCAGCCGCCAGGTGGAGAAGCTGTAGCCGAAGGTCTCGCGCGCCACGGTGGAGGAGATCAGGGTGGCGGCGACGGCGACGCCGGTGATGCTGAAGTCGTGCGTCACTTCCAGCACCAGCAGCGACATGGTGAGCGGGCCGCCGACCACCGCCACGGCGAGCCCGGCCATGCCGACCACGGTGGCGTCGTCGGGGGCGAGGATGTGGAGTCCGGGGATCTGCGCCAGCACCACCTGGTAGAGCCGCCCGACCAGCGAGCCGAGGAACAGCGAGGCGAAGAACAGGCCGCCGCGAAAGCCGAAGCCGAGCGACACCGCCGAGGCGAGCATCTTGAGCAGGATCGTCAGCGCCAGCCCGGCGATGGTGACTTCCGCCATCAGGTTGAGATTGAGCGCGCCGTGGCCGCCCGAAAGCGTCTGGTGCGAGAGCAGGCCGAGCGGCACCAGCAGCAGCCCGCCGGCCAGCGGCGCCCAGTGCGCGGGCAAGGGCGAGCGATGCACCGCGCGCTCGACCAGCGAGACCAGCCGCATCAAGGCGATGCCCAGTCCCGCGCAGAGCAAGCCGAGGATCGCATAAAGCATGTAATCGGCCGTGCCGATCGGGTGCATGCCGCCGGCCGCGATCACATAGGGCGTCATGCCCATCGCGCGGGCCAGCACCGCGGCGGCGAGCGCGGCGAGCATCACCGGGGCGACGGTGGCGGTGCTATAGGCGCCGAGCACCACTTCGAAGGCGTAGAAGGCGCCGGCGAGCGGGGCGCCGAATGCGGCGCTGACCGCCGCGCCCGCGCCGGCGGCCATCAGCGTGCGCAGGT
This sequence comes from Sphingomonas sp. NPDC092440, assembly GCF_044754985.1. NCBI lineage: Bacteria > Pseudomonadati > Pseudomonadota > Alphaproteobacteria > Sphingomonadales > Sphingomonadaceae > Sphingomonas > Sphingomonas sp. NPDC092440. Next base: position 268,906 of record NZ_JBIVQA010000003.1, read on the forward strand.
CGCTCCGCCGGAGCTTGATCCGCTGCCCGAGCAGCGATGCCAGGCCGCCGCCGGCCTGGGCATAGGCCGCCTCGAGCCCCACCGAGGCGCCGAAGCTGTTGGAGAGCAGGGTGGTGCCGACCACCATGGCGGTGTCGCGCGCGGGGATGCGGCCGCCGTGCAGCGCATTGGCCTCGACAATGTCGACCGCCTGGCGCCGGCGCAGGCACCATAGGGCCAGGCCGAGCAGCGCGCCGCCGATGGGCAGGGCGATCAGCCGCCAGGGCGCGATCGCCTCCGCGGCGCTCAGATGCTCACCCTGCGCCAGCCCGAACAGCAGCCGCTGGGTGCCCCGCGCGATCTGGCCGAGCGCGATCGCGCAGAGGCCGGCGCCGAGCCCGACGAGCAGCGCCAGCGCCAGGAACCACAGGGCGTTGGAGCGGATCTGCCGGCGCAGCCAATTGGCCGCGCGGACTGTGCGATAGCGCGCCTGCGACACCGCGCCTGCTCACTCCTGGGGCGGGACGGGCGCGTCCTCGGGCTTCTCCAGCTGCAGTCCGTGCTTGAGCAGCAGCGGGATGTTGAGCATCGCGAACGCCAGCGTGACCGGGATCATCACCCAGGTCTTGAAGAGCACCCACTGGTCCCAGGTGACGAGCTGGCGAACCACCTCGTTGGCGACCGCGGCGGCAACGAAGAACAGCGCCCAGTTGATCGTCAGCAGCCGCCAGCCCTTGGCCGAGAGGCCCGGATAGGCCTGTTCGAGCAGCATCTGGAGCAGGGGCTTGTCGGCGATCACGCCGTAACCGAGCACGATCGCGAACATCGCATAGATGATCGTCGGCTTGATCTGGATGAAGGTCTGGTCGTGGAAATAGAGCGTCAGGCCGCCGAACAGGAGCACGAAGGCCGCGGTGATCCACAGCATGGGCGAGACGTGGCGAGTCTTCCACCAGCTCAGCGCGATCGCCGCGGCCATCGCGACCATGAACGCCACGGTCGCGGCGAACACGCGCGCGAGCACCGGCCCCTGGGCCAGCGAATTGACCAGGAAGAACACCGCGAGCGGGCCATAGTCGATCAGCATCCGCACGCCGGGCGTGGCGGCCTTCTTCTCAGCCATTGGTAAGCTCCTCCACGCCCGCAATGATGCGCGCGACTTCCTGCGCGTTGAACGGACGCAGATCGTCCACCTTCTCGCCCACGCCGATCGCATGGATCGGCAGGCCGTATTTCTCCGCCGCCGCGACGAGCACGCCGCCGCGCGCGGTGCCGTCGAGCTTGGTCATGACGAGGCCGGTCACGCCGGCGACTTCCTTGAACACTTCGATCTGGTTCAGGGCGTTCTGGCCGGTGGTCGCGTCGAGCACCAGCACCACGTCGTGCGGCGCCGCCGGATTGAGCCGGCCGAGCACGCGGCGGATCTTGGCCAGCTCGTCCATCAGCTCGCGCTTGTTCTGGAGGCGCCCGGCGGTGTCGACGATCAGCACGTCGGTGCCGATCTCCGTGGCCTTCTTCACGGCCTCGAACACGATGCCGGCGGCGTCGCCGCCCTCGGCGCCGGAGACGATCGGCACGCCGATCCGCTCGGCCCAGGTCCGCAACTGGCCGATCGCGGCGGCGCGGAAGGTGTCGCCGGCGGCGAGCATCACCGAATAATCCTGCTCCATCAGCAGGTTGGCGAGCTTGGCGATCGTCGTGGTCTTGCCCGAGCCGTTGACGCCGATGACGAGGATCACCTGCGGGCGGGGAAAGGCCTCGATCTCCAGCTTCTTGGCCACCGGCTCGAGCACCCTGGCGACTTCCTCGGCCACCACCAGCCGGATGCCGAGCTCTTCCATGTTGCGCTCGAACTGGCCCTCGGCGAGCCGCTGGCGCACGCGCGCGGCGGTGGTCGGGCCAAGGTCGGAAGCGATCAACGCCTCCTCGATCTCGTCGAGCGTCGCGTCGTCGAGCCGGGCCAGGCCCAGGCCGGCAAGGTTGCCGATCAGCCGGTCGGACGTCTTGCGGAAGCCGCCGAGAAGGCGCTCGTGCCAGCTGGGGCCGCTCATGCGATCAGCTTCCCGTCCCGGACGTCCACGATCTTAACGCTCACAATCTCTCCGACTTGGCTTGGGGCGAGGCGAACCTCGGCGAAATTGCCGGCATGGCCCCGGTCGCCGGGGCGCTCTACCAGCACTTGCTGGGTGCTGCCTACCAGGCTTCGCAGCCAGGCGCCCCGCGTGCCGGCCGCAGCGGCGCGCAGGCGCGCGGCGCGGGCCTTCACCACTTCGGGCTCGACCTGCGGCATCTTCGCGGCGGGGGTGCCGGCACGGGGGCTGTAGGGGAAGATATGGGCATGGACGATGCCGCATTCCGCGATCAGCGCCAGCGTGTTCTCGAACATCGCCTCGCTCTCGGTCGGGAAGCCGGCGATCAGGTCGGCGCCGATCGCGATCTCGGGGCGTGCCGCGCGCAGCCGCTCGACCAGCGCAACCGACTGGGCGCGACCGTGCCGGCGCTTCATGCGCTTCAGGACCATGTCATCCCCTGCCTGGAGCGAGAGGTGGACGTGCGGCATCAGGCGCGGCTCCCCGGTGAGCAGGTCGAACAGCCGGTCGTCCACCTCGATCCCGTCTAGCGAGGAAAGCCTGAGCCGCCGAAGCTCCGGCACATGCGCCAATATGCGCTCGACCAGCTGGCCGAGGCTCGGCGCGCCGGGCAGGTCGGGGCCATAGCTGGTCAGGTCCACGCCGGTCAGCACCACTTCGGCATGGCTTTCGGCGAGCTGGGCGACGCGGTCGATCACCGCGCCCGCGGGCACCGAGCGGCTGTTGCCGCGGCCATAGGGGATCGCGCAGAAGGTACAGCGATGGTCGCAGCCATTCTGCACCTCCACGAATGCGCGGGCGTGCGTGGAGAAGCTGGCGGCGAGATGCGGCGCCGTCTCGCGCACGGCCATGATGTCCTGCACCACCACCGGCTCGGGCGACAGCCAGGCATCGGGCCGCAGCTTCTCGGCATTGCCGATCACCCGGTCCACCTCGGGCATCGCCGCGAACGCTTGCGGGTCGATCTGCGCCGCGCAGCCGGTCACCACCAGCTCGGCGCCTGGCCGCTCGCGGCGCGCGCGGCGGATCGCCTGGCGGGTCTGCTTGACGGCTTCGTTGGTCACCGCGCAACTGTTGATCACGATCGTGTCACGATCGGACAGCAGAGTACGGATCGTCTCGCTCTCCGCGAGGTTGAGCCGGCAACCCAGACTGATGACGTGAGGGGATGACATTTGGCCGGTGATCTAGGCGCAGCTACACGCGATGTCCACGCGAGGACCCGCGAAATACTGGGCTTCTGGTTCGCGCTCACGCCCGAGCAGCATTTCGTCAAGTCGGCGAAGCTCGATGCGGAGATCAAGTCGCGCTTCGGGCAGCTGCGCGACGTGGTGCTGGGCTCGGGCGCCGAGGGCTGGCGCGACGATCCCGAGACCGTGCTCGCGGCGATCATCCTGCTCGACCAGTTCAGCCGCAACATCCATCGCGACAGTGCGGAGGCCTATGCCGCCGATCCGCTCGCATTGGAGCTCGCCCTTCAGGGGATCGAGTTGCGCTGGGACGAGGCAATGGCGGCGCAAGAGCGCCAGTTCTTCTATCTGCCGCTCGAACATGCCGAGGATCCGGCGATGCAGAAGCTGAGCGTGGAGAAATTTGCCTCGCTCGGCGATGCGTACATCCTCGATTTCGCCGTGAAGCATGCCGAGGTGATCGTAAAGTTTGGACGTTTTCCCAGCCGGAATGCCGCGCTGGGGCGTGAATCGACATCGGAGGAAAGGGAGTTCCTCAGCCGGGATGGGGCGGGGTGGTGATCCTGGCCAGGGCAATGCCGCTATGGTGCTGGAAATAGCCCAGGAACGAAGCCATGAAGGCCAGGAACGCACAAGTCATGCGCGATGAGAGCATGATGCAGCTGCCGCTGCGCGGCGGCAGCTCGAGCAGGCCGAGTTCATAGCCGGCTTCCAGCATGCGGATCAGGTTCGAGCGCGAGCCGCCGAACTGCTTGGCCGTGGCGCGCATGTTGAGCGCGACCGGTTCGATGCGGACGCGGTTGTCGGGCTGCATCGCGCGCAGCACCAGGTGCTCCATCATCAGCCACCCGCCGTCCGACGACGCGAAATGGAAGACCTCCGGAAAGGGCCCGAGCGGGTCCCAGCCGGCGATCAGCCCTTCGGCGCCGCTGGTGCGCATGTGCCGGCCGAGTTCCGGGTGGCGGGCGCGCAGGCCCGTCAGCGCACCCTGGGGCACGGCCGCGTCGATCGCGGCGAAGATCTGGTCGTTCCACTCCTCGACGATCGCCATGAAGCGCGGCGTGGGTTCGAGATGCACCACCCGGGAATCGATCGGGGAGCGCGCCGCCACCAGATATCCGCCAAGCTTCATGATGTTGAGAAAGGCATGGACCCGCCCCGGGCTGGCCAGGTCCAGCCTGGCGCAGCTCCGCTGCAGGTTGGTGATGGTCAATCCCGTTCGCGGATCGCGCGCATCGCGGGTATCGTGCAGGTAGAGCAGGATCACCAGGATCTGAAAGCGCCAGACTTCGGTCACGACCCGATTGAGGATCAGGTTGTGCGCGAAAAAGGGTTGCATCACGTTCTCGTGGCGGCGGACTCCGTCCAGAAAGGCCGGATGATCGCGAAAGGCGGCGATCCGCGTCCATTCCTCGGGCGAAGTGCGGCTGGCGAACAGCGCATCATGCGCGCGGATGTCGAGATGTTCCGCCATGCTCCCGGCACCCGCCCCGCAAATCCCCAGCCGGGACGGATCGCGCCCCCGACCGTCCGGCAACCCCCGATGAAGATACGATAGCTACAAATTTGGGCCGGCGGAAAGGCAAATCCCTTCAAAATTGGTCCAAAATATCTCGCCGATTACCGGTTAGGAAATCGCGGTGCGGCGCGGCCAATCACCCAACAGCTGAAATTTGATCCAGCAGTTTTTGCCGGGGCGCATGATGTGCGTTGATTTCAATTGTTTAATTCTCAAATTGAATAGGGATGAATGCAATGACGGAACGTAAGGATGCTGAAGCCTTTGTTGCGACGCATGGCGAGGGTATTTCGAAACCCGAGGCCGCTGCCGCGATCGAGTTCCTCACCGGGCATGAGAACCGGTACTATGTCGAGGTCATCGTTGCGGGCATTGGTGGCTATCTGAAGGTCACCGTCAACATGAGGGTGGATGGCAAGGACTGGTTCTTCGAGGGAAATGCCGGGGCGACCAGCCTGATCTCGTTGGGGAAATATTGGGGGCATTGCTACACGAAGGACGTGGCGAAGCTGCTGAAGACCTCGGCGGGGTTCAACGTCAACGCAGTCGCCGTCCTCATCGGCGGCTATGTGAATGTGAATTTCTTCGACGGAAACAGCCAATTCCTCGGCCATCTGCACGGGGGCGGGCTGTCGAATCTGGTCTGCACCGGCGGTGGCACCGGGTCCTGGAGGTAGTCTGCCGGGAACGGACGGGCGGCCGCTTCCCGCGGCCGCTCGTTTCACTCCTCAGCCCGCGAGCCGCCGATCGTCCGCCGGCGGCTCGGGCGTCGTGGGCGAGGCACCGCCGGTCAGGATCAGCCGGCGCTCGGCGAGCAGGCGGCGCGCCCCGGCCACCGACAACGGCTTGCCATAGTGCCAGCCCTGCGCCTTGGCGCAGCCGGCGGCGCGCAGCCGTTCCTCGATCGCGCCGTCCTCCACGCCTTCGGCGGTGATCGGCAGGTTGAGGCTCTCGCCCAGGCTGACGATCGCGTTGACGATCGCGGCCGAGTCGGCGCTGGTGTTGAGCGACATGACGAAGCTCTTGTCGATCTTGATCCGGTCGAAGGGCAAGGCGCGCAGATGCGCCAGCGACGAATAGCCGGTGCCGAAATCGTCGAGCGCCAGCCGGGCGCCCTGGTTCTTCAGGCTGCCGACGATCGACTGGGCCAGCGCCAGATTGTCGAACAGCGAGCTTTCGGTGATCTCCACCTCGAGCCGGCTTGCCGGGAAGCCGGTCTCGGCCAGCACCTTGATGATCTTCTGCGCCAGCCAGGCGTCGCGCAGCTGCCAGGGCGAGATGTTGATCGACAGCGTGAGCGCGGGGTCCCAGTCGCGCGCGGCGAGGAAGGCCTGGCGCATGATCGAGAGCGAGAGATCGGCGATCATGCCGGTCTCCTCCGCGATCGGAATGAACAGCTCGGGAGAAATCAGCCCGCGCGTGGGATGCTCCCAGCGCGCCAGCACCTCGAAACCGTGCAGCCGGTTGGTGGTCAGATCCACCTGCTGCTCGAAATAGGGAACGATCTCGCCGCGCGGGATCGCGGTGCGCAGCCCGCTCTCCAGCTCGTTGCGGATCTGGAGCTCGCGCTCCATCGAATGATCGAACCAGGCATAGCGGTTGCGGCCCGATTTCTTGGCCGCGTACATCGCGATGTCGGCCGAGCGCATCAGCGCGTCGATGCTCGCGCAGTCGAAGTCCGAGCGCGCGATGCCGAGCGAGCAGGAGATGTGCAGGCGCAGGCCCTCCGCCTCGAAGGGCTGGGCCATGCGGCTGACGAGCCGCTCGGCGATGCGCTCCACCACCATGGGCTCGCTGGGATCGAACAGGAAGCCGCAGGCGAACTCGTCGCCGCCCAGCCGCGCGGTGAGCGCGATCGGCGGCATGACATGCGCGATCTCGGCAGCGACGGCACGCAGCAGCGCATCGCCCACGGCATGGCCGTGCATGTCGTTGATCGTCTTGAAATGATCGAGGTCGAGCATGATCATCGCCATGGCCTTGCGGCGGCGCTGGGCCCGGACGAACATCGCCGCGCCTTCCTCGGCAAGGCTGCGGCGGTTGTAGAAGCCGGTCAGCGGATCGCGATTCGCCAGCTGCTGGGCGCGTTCCTCGGCAGCGGCGCGGACCTGCACCTCGTGGCTCAGCTCCGAATGCCGGCGCCAGCCGAACAGGATCAGCGCGACGTTGAGCAGCAATGCGATGACGAGCGTGCGGTCGGCCGGAGCGCCGCCTTCGAAATAATATTGCAGCGTCTTGGAGAGCACGGCGCTGCCGGTGCCGATGAAGAGCAGAATCGCGGCAACGCTGATCGCGCCCGACAGCAGGGCCGGGCGCGGGGCGCTTCGCGATAAGGCTTGTTCTTCGTGGTCCAGCGACATGCCGGGAACGATCCCCCAACTACAATCGGGTCCGTTTCTCATGCACTCGGTATAGAACGGGTTAAGCCGGCGACATGCTCGCGCAATATTTCGCGCTATCGTCATGCGCTCCCGCTGGCGGGGCTCGCCCGGAATCAGCCGGCTTGCCTCTCGTGCCCCGATGGGGTAGGGGCCGCCGCGACCGTTCTCTTCGAACGCGAGACATTTGCCGCCCCAAGGGGTGACGCTGGCCGACGAGGTTTCGTCCGCCGGCGTGTTTTGCGTTTGGCGAGTTATGGCCGGATTTGGAGTTTTGGGTCGATGTTCGAAAGTCTGAGCGAACGGCTGGGTGGCGTATTCGAGCGCCTGCGCGGTCGTGGCGCGCTGACCGAAGCCGATGTCCGCACCGCCATGCGCGAAGTGCGGATCGCCCTGCTGGAGGCCGATGTCGCGCTTCCGGTGGCGCGCGACTTCGTCGAGAAGGTGACCGAGAAGGCCATCGGCCACGAGGTGCTGCGCTCGGTCACGCCGGGCCAGCAGGTGGTGAAGATCGTCCACGACGCGCTCGTGGACATGCTGGGCCCGGACACGGCCGAGCTTGCGATCGACGTGACGCCGCCGGCCGTGATCATGCTCGTCGGCCTCCAGGGCTCGGGCAAGACGACCACCACCGCCAAGCTGTCCAGGCTGCTCAAGAGCCAGGGCAAGAAGGTGATGATGGCGTCGCTGGACGTGAACCGTCCGGCTGCGCAGGAGCAGCTCGCGGTGCTCGGCACCCAGACCGAGGTGCAGACGCTGCCGATCGTCGCCGGCCAGCAGCCGGTGGAGATTGCCAGGCGCGCGCTGAGCGCGGCCAAGCTCCAGGGCTATGACGTCCTGATGCTCGACACCGCCGGCCGCCTGCACGTCGACCAGGCGCTGATGGACGAGATGAAGGCCGTCGCGGACATCGCCCGGCCGAACGAGATCCTGCTCGTCGTCGACTCGCTCACCGGCCAGGACGCGGTGAACGTCGCGACCAGCTTCTCCGAACAGGTGCCGCTCACCGGCGTGATCCTCACCCGGATGGACGGCGATGCCCGTGGCGGCGCGGCGCTGTCGATGCGCGCGGTCACCGGCAAGCCGATCAAGTTCGCCGGCATGGGCGAAAAGCTCGACGCGCTCGAGCCCTTCCATCCCAAGCGCGTCGCCGGCCGCATTCTCGGCATGGGCGACGTCGTGTCGCTGGTCGAGAAGGCGGCGGCCGCGATCCAGGAGGAAGACGCCGAGAAGATGGCGGCGCGGCTGGCCAAGGGCCAGTTCGACATGAACGACCTGCGCGGCCAGCTTGCCCAGATGCGCCGCATGGGCGGGCTGGGCGCGCTTGCCGGCATGATGCCGGGGATGAAGAAGGCACAGGCGGCGGTCGACCAGGTCGGCGGCGACAAGGTGCTGATCCGCATGGACGCGATGATCACCTCGATGACGCCCAAGGAGCGCGCCAAGCCCGACCTGATCAACGCCAAGCGCAAGATCCGCATCGCCAAGGGCTCGGGGACGACCGTGCAGGACGTCAACAAGCTGCTGAAGATGCATCTCGAGATGCAGACCGCGATGAAGCGGCTCAAGAAGATGGGCGGGCTCAAGGGCCTGATGGGCATGCTCGGCAAGGGCGGCCCCGGTGGCGGCATGGGCGGCGTCGGCAACGCGCTGGGCGGTGCCGGGCTGGGCGACATGATGGGCAAGCTGGACGGTCCCGGCGGCGCGGGCGGGCTTCCCGGCCTGGGCGGCCCCGGCGCGCCCCAGCTTCCGCCCGGTTTCGAGAATTTTTTGAAGAAGAAGTGATTACCCCGCCCAGCCGTCAGGCGGCGGGGCAACAACCAGACCAGACCCGGTGATCGCCGGGCTGACGAATACGAAGAAGGAAGATTGTAATGGCTATTTCCCTGCGTCTGTCGCGCGGCGGCTCGAAGAAGCGTCCGTATTACCGCATCGTCGTTGCCGATGCCCGCTCGCCCCGCGACGGCAAGTTCATCGAGAAGATCGGCACCTACAACCCGCTGCTCGCCAAGGACGATGCCAAGCGCGTCGTGCTCGACAATGAGCGCGCCACCTACTGGCTGGGCGTCGGCGCGCAGCCGACCGACCGCGTCGCCCGCTTCCTCGACGCCGCCGGCCTCAAGGAGCGCACCGCCAAGAACAACCCGAACAAGGGCAAGCCGGGCGAGAAGGCCGTCGAGCGCGCCGAGGAGCGTGCCGAGAAGCTGAAGGCCGCCGAGGAAGCCGCTGCCGAGGCGAAGGCCGAGGCCGCCGCCGCGCCGGCTCCGGCCGCCGAGGAAGTTCCGGCCGAGGGCTCGAACGAGGAAACCGAGGCCGTGATGGCCGCCGAAGTCGAAGCGGCGACCGAAGAGCCGACGGCGGAAGCCGAGCAGGTCGCCGAGGCGACCGCCGAAGAGACCCCGCCGGCCGAGGCGTAAGCTTTGTCCGGTGATCAGCCCGTTACGCTCGCCGTCATCATCGGCGCGCACGGCGTGACGGGCGAGGTCCGCCTGAAGGTCTTCGCCGAGGACCTGTCGACGCACCGCCGGTTCAATGGCGGTGCGCTGACGCTCAAATCGGTGCGCGGCGGGCCGAACGGCACGATCGCGCGCTTCGCCGAAGTGGCCGACCGCAATGCGGCGGAGGCCCTGCGCGGGACCGAGCTCAGCGTCCCGCGCTCGGCGCTGCCCCCGCTCGGCGAGGGCGAATATTATCATGTCGACCTGCTGGGGCTCCCCGCCGTCTCCGACGAGGGCGCGGCGTTGGGCAAGGTCGTGGCGATCGACAATTTCGGCGCGGGCGACGTGCTCGAGATCGAGCGGCCGGCCGACGAGAGCGGCAAGGCCAAGCGCTTCATGGTGCCGATGATCCCCGCCGCCGTGCCCGAATGGGATGCCGAGCGGCTGGTGGTGAGCGCCGCCTTCGTCGAATGACGCGGACCGCGGTCCTTTCCGACATCCACGGCAATCTGCCGGCCCTGATCGCAGTCGTCGCCGATGCCCGGGCGCGGGGCTGCACGCGCTTCCTCAATTTGGGCGACATTCTCTCGGGCCCGCTCTGGCCGGCCGAGACCGCCGAATGGCTGATGGCGCGCGACTGGCCGACCATCGCCGGCAATCACGAGCGGCAGGTGCTCACCGATCCTCCCGGGCGGATGAACGCCTCCGACCGCTTCACCAGGGCCGCGCTGGGTCCGGAGGCGCTGGCCTGGCTGGCGGGGCTGCCCGCGACGCTGGCGCTGGATGGCATGTTCCTGTGCCATGGCACGCCGGCCAGCGATGTCGCGCCGCTCACCGAGACGCTGGAGGGAGCGCGCCTGCGCGCCGCGAGCGAAGCCGAGCTCGCCGGGCGGCTGGCGGGGCGCGGGGAGGGGCGCGTCCTGTGCGGCCACACCCATGTTCCGCGCCTGCTGACGCTTCCCGGCGGGCGCCGGGTGCTCAATCCGGGCAGCGTCGGGCTCCAGGCCTATGACGACGATCATCCCCGGCCCTATCGCGTGGAGAATGGCGACCCGCTCGCCCGCTATGCGGTGATCCATGGGAAGGATATCGGGCTCCACGCCGTCGCCTATGACCATCGCGCCGCCGCGCGAAAGGCGCAAGCGGAAGGGCGCCCGGACTGGGCGATCGCACTCGCCACCGGGCGGATGGGCTGAAGGTCCGCACTTCTGCACCGAATGCTCACGCGAACTTGATTGGCTGCACGCGGGCCCGGGCGGCATCCTGCGATCATGACATGGATCGCCTGGTATCTCGGCTACGCTGCGCTCGCCTCGGGCCTATGGGCCGCGGCGGCCTTCTTCTTCCGGCTGGGGCATGCCGGCCGCTTGCTGACCACTGCCGTGTTGCCGACGCTGATCGCGGGGATCGCCACCTGGTACGGCCTTTCCGACTCGCGTGCCGAATGGCCGCCCGAATGGGCGCTGATTTTCCTGGTCCTCTGCATCGGCAGTGGAGCGAGTGCGGCAATCGTCGGGCTGCTGGCCTGGTTCATGCTCGAGGAATGGTTCGGCTGGCGCGCCCGCTAGGGGCCGGTTATCCTCCCCGTGAAGTTGGGGGATGCATGTAATGAACTGGCGCCGTACCACGCTTGCCGCAACGCTATGCTGCTTCGCCATGCCGGCCGCCGCGCAGACGACGGAAGCGGCGCTCAAGCCCCGGTTCGACGCGATCGACCGCCAGTTCGAGGCTTTCCAGCGCGACACGCCCACGCCGGGCCTGGTCTATGGACTGGTCGCGGAAGGGCGCCTCGTCCATGTCCGCGGCTTCGGCGTGCAGGACCTGGCGGAGAAGCGCCCGGTCACCGCCGACACGCTGTTCCGCATCGCTTCGATGACCAAGGCCTTCACGGCGCTGTCGATCCTGTCGCTCCGCGATGCCGGCAAGCTCTCGCTCGACGACTTCGCCGAGAAATACGTCCCCGAGATGCGTGGCTGGAAATATCCGACCACGGACAGCCCTCATATCCGGATCCGGGACCTGCTCTCCCATGTTGCGGGCTTCGTCACCGACGATCCCTGGGGAGACCGGCAGACGCCGATGCCCGAGGCCGAGTTCGCGAAGCTGCTCCGCGCCGGCGTTCCGTTCAGCCGCGTGCCGGAGACCGCGCACGAATATTCGAACTTCGGCTATGCGCTGCTGGGCCGGATCGTCGCCAATGCGTCCGGCATGCCCTATCGCACCTATGTCGAGCGCACGATCCTCAAGCCGCTGGGCATGGGCTCGAGCGGCTTCGAAGTGTCCGAGTGGCCGATCGTGCGTCGTGCGATCGGCTATCGCTTCGAGGACGGCGCATGGCGCGAGGAGCCGACCATGCGCAACGGCGCCTTCGGCCCGATGGGCGGGCTGCAGGTGAGCGCCAATGACTATGGCAAGTGGATCGCCTTCCTGCTTTCGGCATGGCCGCCCCGCGACGGGCTGGATGCCGGGCCGGTCAAGCGCGCCACGGTGCGCGAGCTGGCGCAGGGGCTGAACTTCATGCGCGTGGCTCCGCGCATGGGCACCGTCGCCAAGGACGACTGCATGCAGGCCGCCGCCTATGGCAAGGGCTTGCGCGTCTCGCAGGATTGCCAGCTCGGGCTGATGCTGCATCATGGCGGCGGCTATCCCGGCTATGGCTCGCACATGCTGCTGCTGCCCGAGGCGGGCATCGGCATCTTCGTCTTCACCAACCGCACCTATACCGGTGCCGCGGGCACGGCCTGGGACGCGATGTTCGCGCTCGACAAGGCGGGAGTGCTCCAGTTCGCCGAGCCGCCGGCGACCCCGGAACAGGTTGCGGCCCAGGAGACCGCGCGCGCCATCTATGCGGCGGGCGACGTCTCCGTCGCGGGCTCCGCCCTGGCGATGAACTTCCTGATGGACCGTTCGGCCGAAGGATGGCGCAGCGATCTCGCGGGTCTGCGGGCGCAGCTGGGCGCGTGCACGGGCAAGGCCGAGCCGCTGTTTCCGAACGGCGCGCTCTCCGTCGCCTTTCGCTGGCACTGCGACAAGGGGCTGCTCGACGGCACGGTGCTGCTGGCGCCGACCCGGCCGGCTACCATCCAGGCCTTGCGCTTCCGGCCGAAACCCGCCGCGAAGCCGTGAGCAGGCGACGCGATCGGGGTGCTTGACATTTTAAACCTACTATGTTAGTGGGAATTCAGATGAGCAAGGCCCCCGGTCTGTCTCGAACCGCTACCGGACACCCGGTCTGGACGGCGCTTTCCCACTACACCATCGGTCCCGAGGATGCGGAGCTGAGCTTCGCGGCGCGGCTGGCGCGCGAGAATGGCTGGACCGGCGCCGAGGCCGAGCGCGTGATCGAGGAATATAAGCGCTTCTGCTTCCTCGCGGTCACCGCCGAACATCCGGTCACGCCGTCGGACCAGGTCGACCAGGCCTGGCACCTGCACCTCACCTATAGCCGTGATTACTGGGAGCGCTTCTGTCCCGAAGTGCTCGGCCGCGCGCTCCATCATGGCCCCACCGCCGGCGGACGTGCGGAGGGGCATCGCTATTTCACCCAATATGCCGAGACGCTGCGCAGCTACGAGCAGGTCTTCGGCACGCCGCCCGCGGATCTGTGGCCCGACGCGGGGCGGCGACTGCTCGAGGACCACAAGGCGCGCCGCGTGCATCCGCGCGACGCATTCATCATACCCCGGAGGCCATTCCGGACCGCGCTGCCGATCCTGTTCGCGGTGCTCTCCGCCCTGGTCCTGGGGTATTTCCTGAGGAGCTAGGACCTTATGTCGCTCGGACCCTTCGATCTCACCGGCGGGCCGTTTCTCATCCTCTATGGCGGGCTGCTGATCCTCACCATCATCGCCGGCTTCACCATCCCGCGCTGGCTTCGGCCCGAAGGCCGTACCCCGCGCCGCATCGATACCGACGATCTCGCCTGGCTGGCCGGCGGCGGCACGCGCCTTGCCGAGACGGTTGCCGCCCGGCTGCTCTCGACCCGCCAGCTGGCGATGGCGGGCAAGAACAAGTTCACGCCCAGCCAGTTCGGCGGCGGCACTCCGGTCGAGCGCAGCGTGCTCGCGCTGCCCGACGGGGCGAGCTGGGACCGGGTCGCCGGCGCCGTGGGCAAGCATGGCGAGGGCATCCGCGAACGGCTGGTCGATGCCGGGCTGCTGATGGACGGGTGGAACGCGCTGCAGATGCGCTTCTTCCAGACGCTGCCCTACTTCCTGCTGCTCGGCTTCGGCTATACCAAGCTGCTGGTCGGCGAGGCGCGAGGCAAGCCGGTCGGCTACCTCACCGCTCTGCTGGTGGTCACCGGGATCCTCGCGCTGATCCGCTTCGCCGCGCTCGATCGCCGGACGCGCGCGGGGCAGGAAGCGCTCGCCGAGGCGCGCATGCGGAGCGAAAGGCTCCGCCGGGCTCCTGCCGGCGGCGAGACCGATCTCGCGGTGGCCCTGTTCGGCACGGTGGTGCTGGTCGGCTCGGACTGGGGCGGCTTTCACCAGATGCGTGCGGCGAGCTCGGGGGGCGATAGCGGTAGCGGCGGCAGCGGTTGCGGCAGCGGCGGTAGTGGCTGCGGCGGCGGTGGCTGCGGCGGTTGCGGGAGCTGAGCGCGCGGGGAAGGAGGCCGGGCGATCCGCGGGGATCGCCCGGCCTCTTCACGTCAGGGCAGGGTGGCGCCCGATCTGACGTCGATCACCTTGTCGCGCCGATAGGCGAGGACCCCGTCGATCGGCATCACCCGATCGATCTCCAGGCCCAGATAATTGGGCACGCGGCGGCCGGCATGCAGCTCTGCCGGGACGATCGTGTAGCTGGCCAGGCGCGGATCGATCCTGTCGCCCGCTGCCGGGAGCCGCCAGCTGACGCTGGTCACCGCTTCCGGCAGGTCGATCGTCGTGCGGGGCAGGGGCTTGCCCGCCGCCCTGGCCTTGCCGCGTTCCACATCGAACATGAGGATCATCGTGCCGATATCGGTGATCTGGCCCGGCTTCGCTTCGAATTCGAACGTGCCCATGCACATGCAGATGCCGATATGGCTGCCGTCGCCGGCGGTCATGATCGGTCCGTAAAAGGCGTAGCGGCCCGGACGGACGCCCTGGATATAGATGGAAGCCGCGGTCTTGGAGAAGCGGTTGGCCGGGCCGAACGAGATCAGGTTCTCCACGTCGATCGGCGTGAAGGCGAGGTTCGCGTCGTTGGGCTCGACCGGTTCGGGGCCCGGCGGGCGGATCGCCGGCCGCCCGTTGCGGGCATCCTTGAGATAGGCGTCGCGATTCTTGGTCCAGGTGGCGTGCCTACGCTCCCATTTGGCATGGGCCTTTACCAACGCCGCCGCGCGGCGGGCCTTGTAGTCGGCCAGGTTCGCTTCGTCGGCGATGCGGATGAACGAGAAGGATGCCGCGTCCGCGTTGCGCACGGCGATATAGGCAGTCGCCGGATCGAGCGCGATCTCGGGCTTGTCCTTCACATGGCCGAGTCCCTGGGGCGGCGCGGCGGTCTGGGCCAGCGCGGCGGCGGGGGCGAGGGCGGCCGCCGCCAGCGCGGCGGCGAAGAGGAGGCGCTTGCTCATCGGCCGAGAGCCTCCCCCTTGGGCGCGATCACCGAGGCGATCTTGGCCTGCTGTTTCAGGAACGCCTGGCGCTTGCCTTCCTCGATGCTGCCGAAACCTTCCTCGAAGTTGAATTCCTTCCAGATGTCCTTGGCCAGGCCGTAGCGCTGATAGCCCTTGAACGACATGCAGCGGCGCATGTTGACGCGGCGCAGCGCGCGGACCTGGGCGGAGCCGAAGATCGCCACGGCCAACATATTGCCGATCGCGCCGCCGATGACGCCGCCCATCGTCCCCTGATAGGGATAGGGCACCGGCGCGTAGTTGGAATAGGGGCTGGACAGCCCGCGCGCGAGCCCGTCGCAATCGCGCAGATCGGCGAGCGCTTCCTTGAAGCCGGTCTCCTCCCGGTGGAAATAATAATATTTGTCGTAGTCGTCCGCTTCGGCCGGCTCGGGCTTCCCATCGAGCGACGGCACCTGGATCGCGGCGACGTCGATCTTCTCGTCGGCATCGGGCAGGGATATGGTGGCCAGCGTGTCGTCCGCCGGGGCGGCGGCGGCGCTGCCCCTGGTTTCCGGCGTGTCGTTCCCCTGCTGCGCCATTGCCGGTACGCACCACAGCATGAGCGCGCAGGCTGCCCCGCGCGCGATCGTCGATTTCATGACATTCCCCCTATTCTCGCATGAGAATGGCGGCAGACTATCCTTGCGGCCGAACCCCCCGCAAGTAGGTGATCCCGAATAGGTTCCGAATTGGGCCGGATCCGGAACGATGCGTCAGCGCCGCATGGGGCGCTGCCCGGCGAGCAGGTTGCGGATCGCGGTGGCGGCGACACCGGCCTCGCCCATCGCATGGCTGATCTGGTCGAGCCCGCGCGCGACGTCGCCCGCGGCGAACAGGCCGGGGACCGAGGTCCGCTGATGCTCGTCCACTTCGAGGCACCCGTTCCCATCGGCTCGCGCGCCGACCTGGAGCGCCAGCCCCGAGCGGATCGTCGAGCCCAGCGCGGGATAGATGCTGTCAAAGGCCATCCGCCCGCTGGCGGTATCGAGCGCGATCCGATCGCCTTCGATCGCATGACCGCCGCACGGCCCCTCCACCCGCGCTATTCCGGCGGCGTCGAGCATTCCGGCCTCTTCGGCCGAAAGCGCATGCGCCTGGGGGGCGATCAATGTCACATCGGCGCTGTAGGCGCGCAGGAACATCGCCTCGCGCATCCCGTGCCCGCCCGTGCCGATCACCCCGATGCGCTTGTCGGTAACCTCATAACCATCGCAGATCGGACAATAGCGCAGCAGGCCCCGGGCGAGCGCCGCGTCGTGCAGCGCGGCCGGCATGTCGGGCCGGTGGTTCACCACCCCGGTGGCGAGGAGCACCGTGCGCGCCGCCAACGCGCGCGTGCCCACGCGCACGCCGAAGCCACTCCCGATGCGCCCGAGACCGGTCACCTCCGCGCCTTCGCGCACCGCGCCATGGCGCTCCGCCTGGGCCAGCATCCGCCCGAGCAGTTCCTTGCCCGATATGCCGTCCGGGAACCCCGCATGGTTGCGGGTGCAGGGGATTTGCGCCGCCCGGCTCGATCCGCAATCGAACAGCCGGATGGCCAGGTGGAACCGCGCCAGGTAGATCGCCGCGGTGAGGCCGGCAGGGCCGGCGCCGATGATGATGCAATCGTCCATCGGCGGGGCAACCGCCGGGGGCGGGGATCGTTCCTTGACCGGCAGGCAGTGTGTATATACATCTCGTATATACAGGAGGCGGCAATGGGCGAGGAATATCGCGCCAAGGTGTTCAAATCGGGTAATTCGCTGGCTCTGCGCCTTCCCAAGGCGCTGGGCCTGAAGGAAGGTGCCGAAATGCGCGTTCGGGAAGAGAGCGGTAAGTTCGTGCTCGAGCCCGCAGAGTCCCTCCCGCGCAAGGTCGACATCAGCAAATTCTGGGGCAAGGCCCCCTGGCTGAAGCCGCTGACTCGCGAGGAGCGGGAGTTTGAGAATTCGCCGCGGATTTGGGACGATCCCGATTGGCCTGGATGGCAGAAGGGCGATGCGTGAAATATCTACTCGACGCCAACATCTGCATCCTCATGCTGGCGGGCGGCTCCAAAATCCTTGCGCAGCGAATTGCCGATTGCGATGCTGGCGACCTTGGCGTTTCGGTCGTGGTATTCGCAGAGCTGGCATTGGGATCCCACCGAGGCCGGCCGCCACCGCCCGAGGTTCTCGATGGGCTGATCGAGCAGGTGGAGCTGCTGCCCTTCGATGAAGCCGCCGCTCGTGCCTATGCAAGCTTGCCGTTCCGACGCGGCAGCTTCGATCGGCTCGCTGCCGCGCACGCACTGGCGCTGGACTTGACGCTGGTGACCAGTAACGAGCGCGATTTCGCCGATATTCCCGAACTGAAGATCGAGAACTGGACCCTGTGACCTTCGCCGCAACCGTCCTGACGCTTTACCCGGAGATGTTTCCCGGCCCGCTCGGCATCTCGCTGGCGGGCAGGGGGCTGCGCGAGGGGCTGTGGAGCATGGAGACCGTCCAGATCCGCGACTTCGCGACCGACAGGCATCGCTCGGTGGACGACACGCCAGCGGGCGGCGGGGCGGGGATGGTGATGCGCGCCGACGTGGTGGCCGCCGCGCTCGACAGCATTGCCCCCGGCCGGCCGATCCTGGCGATGACGCCTCGCGGCAAGCCGCTGACCCAGGACCGCGTTCGCGCGCTGGCGGAGGGCACCGGCGCGGTGGTCCTGTGCGGCCGGTTCGAGGGGATCGACGAGCGCCTGTTCGAGGCGCGGGCGATCGAGCAGGTCTCGATCGGCGACTATATCCTCTCCGGCGGCGAGATGGCGGCGCTCACGCTTCTCGACGCTTGCATTCGCCTCATTCCCGGAGTAATGGGCGCGCCTTCCAGCGGCATGGACGAGAGCTTCGAGACGGGGCTGCTCGAATATCCGCAATATACCCGACCTGTCGAATGGGAAGGGCGCACGATCCCCGAAGTGCTGCGATCGGGGGATCATGCGAAGATCGAGGCCTGGCGACGCGCTCAGGCGGAGAATGACACACGGCTACGGAGGCCGGACCTTTGGGAGCGCCATGAGGGCGCTCGGGTCCAATCTCCCTCTGGCGCGCGGCGACGTAAACAGGACGATGTGAAATGAACCTGATCCAGACGCTCGAAGCCGAGCAGATCGCCAAGTTCAACGCGGCGAAGAAGATTCCGGAGTTCCGCCCGGGCGACACTCTCAAGGTCGGCGTGAAGGTCGTCGAAGGCGAGCGCACCCGCGTGCAGAATTATGAGGGCGTGTGCATTGCCCGCTCGAACAAGGGCATGGGCTCTTCGTTCACTGTCCGCAAGATTTCGTTCGGCGAGGGCGTCGAGCGCGTCTTCCCGCTCTATTCGCCGAACATCGACAGCATCGAAGTGGTTCGCCGCGGTGTCGTGCGTCGCGCGAAGCTCTATTATCTGCGTGGCCGCACCGGCAAGTCGGCGCGTATCGCCGAGCGCCGCGACGTCCGCACCGAGGCGGTCGCCGCCGAGTAAGCTCCGGCTTCGAAAGGTACGGGAAGGGCGCGGTGGCGATGGCTACCGCGCCCTTTTTTCATGCAAATCCGCGCCCCGCTTTCGTGGTTGGGAAAGCGGGTATGAGACGCCGTCCCGGGGCTTCGATCGTCGCCGAAACAAGGCATCCGCGCGAAGGGGCACCGCGCGCGTTCCGGGTTCAGTCCGCTGCCTGCAGCAGGTCCCGCAGCTTCCTGGCCGTGTCATGGCCTCGGAGCACCGAGGCATAGCACTCCCGGACGACGCCCATCGCGCCTGGCGACATGCGCTCGTCCGCCAGTACCCGATCGAACTCTTCCTTCAGATAGTCCTCGCCGCGCTCGATCTCGCTCAGGATCGCTTCGTCGCCGCCGCCCAGCACCCGGCGCAGATCCTCCACCCGGCGATGGATCGTCGCCGCGGTCGAGCCATATTCGGCCGGCGTGCCGCCCAGTTCGCGGCTCTTGGCCGAAAGCGCGTCGATCACGCGGCGGCGCTCCCCCGCCATGTCCGTGAAGAAGCGGGCGAAGCGGCCGGCATCGGCGTGCCTGGCCGAATGCTCATAGCCGCGCACGCTGTCGATCGTGGTGACGATCAGGTCGTCGAGCTTGGACACGTCATGATTGGTGGTCACGCTGGGCTCTCCTCGCAAATCCTTGCGGCGAAAAACCCGGCGCACCGTCCGTGGGTTTCAGGAAATTGATGGTTAGTCAGATGTTTAGGCGTAGCTGACGATCTCGAACTCGGTCCCGTCATGGTCGAGGAAATAGAAACGCCGGCCGGGATCGTAATCGGCATGGTTGAACGGGATCAGCCCGGCCTTCACCACCCGGCGCTCGATCTCGTCGAGATCGTCGACCAGGATGCCGACATGGTTGAGCGGCCGGCCCTTCTCGAAGGTCGCCTGATCGGGCGTCTCGGGCGGCGTGTAGACTGCGAGATAGGTGCGGTCGTCGCCGACATGGATGGTGCGGCCGCCGTCGCGCGCCGGGCCTTCCCAGCGAATATGCCAGTCGAACAGGTCGCCGAGCAGCTTCGCCGCGCGCTCGGGGCTGCGCACGGTCACGTTTACATGCTCGATATAGGGCTGGGACATGGATTTCCTTTCCGGTTGGATGCCATGCCGCGAGCAGCTACAACCTCAACCTAGGTTGAGGTCAAGCGGGAAAATCGAGGTGCGCGGGAACGAGCTTCTGACGATCGGCGAGTTGGCGGCGCGTACCGGCATCGCGGTGTCGGCCGTGCGCTTCTACGAAGGGAAGGGGATCGTCCATCCGATCCGCACGCGCGGCAATCAGCGCAGGTTCCTGCGCTCGGACATCCGCCGCATCTCCTTCGCGCTGATCGCCCAGCAGCTGGGTCTCACCTTGCCGCAGATCGCGGAGGAGCTGCGCAAGCTGCCCGAGGGGCGCACGCCCACCGGCGAGGATTGGGCGCGGATCAGCAGCGGCATCCGCCAGCGGATCGAAGTGCAGATGGCCCAGCTCCAGCGCACGCTCGACGATCTTGACGGCTGTATCGGCTGCGGTTGCCTGAGCCTCGGGAAGTGCGCGCTCTACAATCCGGACGACCGCGCCGGAGCGAATGGCGCCGGCCCGCGTTTCATCCTGGTGTCGCGCAAGGTGGCGCTGGGACTGGATTAGGGCAGGGCTGCCGCATCGGCTCGTCGCACGCCGCGCTCGAACCATCCGCTCGGCCCGAGGTGCCTCCGGGCTCGTTCATCTGGCGGACAGCTTTGCGCGAACACGCAAGGCACACCGGTGGGGGGCAATTTGAAGGAGGTTGCTCAATGCATGTCATTTCCAAAAAGCAGGGGGTTCGCTTCCTGGTCGCCATGCTGGCCATATCGGCATCGGGCAGCGCATATGCGCAGCAGCAGCAGAACGTGCCCGATCCCAATATTGTCGTAAACGGTCCGGCCCCGGCCGCGATGACCGAAGGGCCCGAGATCAAGGGCGTCATCACCGCGCGTTCCGGCGACAGGATGAAGGTTACCACCGCCGATGGCGCCAGCACGACCATCGCCATCACCGACATGACCCGGGTCAAGGCGGGAGGCGGCCTGTTCGGTGGCAGCAAGCTTGCCCCGAACGCGCTGCTCAACGGACTGCCGGTCACCGTCAAGACGATGCAAGCGGACGGTGTGCTGGTGGCGAGCCAGATCAGTCTTCGGAAGAACGACCTCAGGACCGCGACGATGATCCAGAGCGGAACGTCCCAGCGCTTCGAGGAACAGGCCGCGGCCACGGAGGCGCTGCGCGGCCGCATGGCGGACATCGACAAGTATAACGTCAAGAGCACGACGAACGTGCACTTCGATGTCGGCAAGACGGATATCTCCGCGCAGGACAAGGCCGAGCTCTGCACCGCCGCGAACTCGGCGGGACAGACGGAGAATGCCCTGCTGCTGGTGGTCGGCTACACGGATTCGACCGGAAGCGACGACTTCAACCAGGAGCTCAGCGAGAAGCGTGCCGGCCGCGTCATCAACTATCTGCAGCAGGTCTGCGGTTGGAAGCCGTACCGCATGCTGACTCCGACGGGCATGGCCAAGGCCGATCCGGCGGCGAGCAACGATACGCCCGAAGGCAAGGCGCAGAACCGCCGCGTCGCGGTGAACGTCCTGGTCAGCAAGAGCGTCGACGGCCTGTAAGTTGCGAGGGCCGGGAGCGGCAACGGCGCTCCCGGCCCCGAATTTGCCGCCGCGCGCGGAGGTCGCCCGGCGGGGCGATCGCTCCTAGCGCTGCCGAACGCGCGCAAGCGCCTGCTGCAGGACCAGGTCTTCCGCAGCGCCGATCGGCGGTCGCGCGATCGCGATGTCCGGGGTCACGCCGGAGACATCGTCCTTGCCGTTCGGCCGGAGGAAATGGCTTTTGGGATACGTCACCACGATCTGCGTGCCCGGCAGGGTGAAGGACTGGACGGACGCAAAGTTGGACGCCACGTCCGCAGTTTCCTCTCCGATGACCTTGCCGAAGCCATAGTCCTGAATGAGCGCGGCGACGGAGGTCGCGTTCGAATAGCTGTGCCGGTTGATCAACGCCCATACTCGTCCGTGGAAGCGGGGTTCGCCGTGCGGCTGGACGAGGGGAAGATCATATTTGTAGCGGGTGCCGTTCGGCGCACGCGCCTCCGCATCCATCTGGCCGGCGAAGGACGGATCGATCGGCGCTCCGGCCGCGCGCTGGCGGGCATAGTCCGCCTTGGTGGCGGCGCTGGCCTTCAGGGTGAAGCACGCGGTGAACCGGAAGGGCCGGGTGGCGAACCACGCGATCATCGGGTCGCTGAAGCTGTTGTCTCCGCCGGGATTGTTGCGCAGGTCGAGGATCAGGTCCGTGGCCCCGCTCGCCAGGATCTTGCGGAAGCTGTCGTCGATAAAGGCCATGAACGACGCCGCCTGGTAGGAAGGCGTGGAGCCGGCCGCCGGCTCCTCGGTGTTGAAGAACGGGCCCGGCCGGAGATAGGCGACCCCGTTTCCGAGCGGCTTGTATTCGCGGGCCGAGAATTCGGTGGCGAAGCTTCCGGTCGGATATTTCGCGGCCAGGGCGCGGCGCTGGGCAAGCGTCACCGCGGGCACGGCAAGGGTCAAGGGCCGCCCGGCGACGATCGCCGTCACTTCGATCGATGCGACCTGTCCGCGATCGAGCCACAACAGCGCGGGAAAGCTCTCCTCCATCTGCGCATGGGCCATATATGGCCGTTCCGCCGAGACATAGCTGCTCAGATGATCCAGGACTTGGTGGACGGGTTTGCCGTCGATGGCGATGATCTCGGTGCCGGCGCGCAGCTTGCCGCTGTCCTCCGCCGGCTCGGTCAGCAGGACCCGGTTGCCGTCGACGCGGATGAACAAGGGCAGCAGCGTCCCGCCCCCGTGGAGATAGGTGACGAACTCGACCACCGGGGCATCGACGCGCGCATGGCCGATCCTGCCATAGGCGACGAACTTCTGGAACATCGTCGCGACCGCGACCGAGCGCATCGGCCCCCGGATGGAGTCCCGGAGCGTCTGGTAGAGCTTGTCATATTCGGCCCTGGAGCGATGGACGTAGAGATCGAAATGCGCCTCCTGCAGCGTTTCGTAGAGAAGCTTGAGGTCGGAGCGGACAATTTCCGGCGCCACGGTCGCGGACGGGCCGGATTCCGCGGGTGCGGCGGGCGCGGCATGGGAAGCCGTCAAGGCCGGCGCGGCGAAGGCCAGGAGCATGGCGAAGGTCAGTCTGATCTGCATTTCGGCATCGTAATCAATGTCCCGCGGCCCGATCAACCGGACGCGTCCGATGTCGGCGCGAGCCGCGAACGAAATGAAACATCGCCTTGTGGTTTTATTGCCGGCGAACGCAAGATTCATGAAGTTCGCCGCGCCCCCAGGCTTTACCGCGCTGCGTTCCCCCGCAATAACGCTGCCTCAAGGAGAATGGGGTCTATGCGGAAATGGCTGGTCGGGCTTGCGATGCTGGGAGCGCCGCTGATGGCGAATGACGCCTTGGCGCAGACAAAGGGGCTCACGCTCGAGCGGGTCTTCGCCAGCCCCGATCTGAACGGGCCGCAGCCGCGCCTGGCCAAGCTCTCGCCCGACGGCAAGTTCCTGACGCTCCTGCGCAACCGCGCCGAGGAGAAGGAACGGTTCGACCTGTGGGCGATGGACACGCGCACCGGCGAATGGCGGATGCTCGTCGATTCGAAGAAGGTCGGCACCGGGGCCGTGCTTTCCGAGGCCGAGAAGATGCAGCGCGAGCGCGCGCGCATCGGCGGCAGCAAGGGCATCGTCGCCTATGACTGGGCGCCCGACGGCAAGTCGGTGCTCGTGCCGCTGGAAGGCGAGATCTATCGCGCCGGGCTCGACGGCAGCATCGCCAGGCTGCCCGCCAGGCCCGGCCCCAAGCTCAATGCGGAGGTCAGTCCGGCCGGCGGCTATGTGTCCTGGGTGCAGGACCAGAACCTGGTCGTGATGGGCCAGGCCGGCGGCGAACCGCGTGCCATCACCGACGATGGCCAGGGCACCGTCCATTGGGGCGAGGCCGAGTTCGTCGCGCAGGAGGAAATGGCGCGGTTCAAAGGCTATTGGTGGTCGCCGGACGACAAATATGTCGCGGTCGAGCGTTTCGACGAGGCGCCGGTGGGCATCGTCACTCGCGCCGCGATCGGTGCCGAGGGCACCCAGATCTTCCAGCAGCGCTATCCGAAGGCCGGCACGCCCAATGCGAAGGTCGCGCTCTATGTGATGGATCCGGGCGGCGGCCACAAGGTGAGCGTGGATCTCGGTGCCGATGCCGATATCTATCTTGCCCGGGTCGACTGGTCGCAGGACGGGAAGACGCTCTACGTCCAGCGCCAGAATCGCGAGCAGACCGTGCTCGACCTGCTTCAGGTCGATCCGGCCACCGGCAAGTCGACCTTGCTGTTCAGCGAGAAGGCGCGCGCCAGGAGCTGGGTGAACCTCTCCAAGGCGCTTACCCCGCTCGCCGACGGCAGCCTGCTCTGGTGGTCGGAGCGCGACGGCCATGGCCATCTCTATCGCTTCGCCAAGGGCAAGTTCGCCCAGATCACCAAGGGCGACTGGGAAGTGACTCCCGACATCGTCGGCGTGGACGAGGCCAGGGGGCGCGTCTTCTTCCTCGGCAACAAGGGCGGCGTGCTCGAGCGGCACCTCTATTCGGTCGACTATCGGAAGGGCGGGGCAGTGACGCGCCTCACCGAAGCCGGCTGGTGGAACGAAGCGGTGATGGACGATTCCGGCACGCATGCGATCGTCAAGCGCTCGAACCCGAACCAGCCCGCCCAGACCTATCTGGCGGATGCGTCGGGCAAGCGCATCGCCTGGGTGAACGAGAATGCGGTCACTGCCGCGGACCATCCCTACAATGCCTATCTCGCGGCGCATCGCGAGCGCAGCTTCGGCACGATCAAGGCGGCCGACGGCTCGGTGCTGCACTGGGAGATGATCACGCCGAAGCTGGAGCCGGGGAAGAAATACCCGGTATTCTTCCAGCATTATGGCGGCCCGCACGCGCAGCAGGTGAGCAAGGCCTGGGGTGGCGCGCTCCCGCAATATCTGGTCTCGCGCGGCTATATCTGGTTCCAGCTCGACAATCGCGGCTCGGCCAATCGCGGCGTCGATTTCGAGAGCCAGATCTGGCACGCGATGGGCTCGGTCGAGGTCGAGGACCAGGTGGCCGGCGCCAATTATCTCAAGACGCTACCCTATGTGGATGCGAACAAGGTCGTCACCTATGGCTGGTCCTATGGCGGCTATATGACGCTCAAGCTGCTGGAAAAGGCGCCGGGCGTGTTCGCCGCGGGCGTGGCCGGCGCGCCGGTGACCAAGTGGGAATTGTACGACACCCATTATACCGAGCGCTACATGGGCGATCCGAACAAGGTGCCGGAAGCCTATAAGGCCTCGGACAATATCGGCGAGGCTGCGAAGATCGCCGATCCGATGCTGCTGATCCACGGCATGGCGGACGACAATGTCGTGTTCGAGAACAGCACCGCGCTGGCGGCGACGCTGCAGCGCGCCGAGGTGCCGTTCGAGATGATGTTCTACCCCGGCCACACCCACAAGGTCGGCGGCCCGGGCATCAGCGTGCACTTGTGGAACACCATCCTCGACTTCCTGGAGCGGAAGACCGGGGCGAAGAACTAGGTCGTCTCATCGGCGGCGGCCGGGCGAGTTCGCCGCCGGCCGCCGTTCCGCGTCATCTGCCGATGCTGACGATGACGAAATCGCCGAGAGCGGTGCGCTTGAACATCATTTCCAGCTCATCCTCATCAGCCCCGACGAGATGGGGCTCCTGGCTGCGCACGAACCGGGCGGTATCCTCCAGCAGCTGCACCGCTTCGTTGATCTTCACGCCCTGGATCCGCACGCGGATCGCGCCGCGGCCCGAAACCATCTCCAGCCGGCCTTCGCTTTCGTCGGTCATGGTCGCTTCCTCCTCCTTGAATGTTTCGCGCTGGCGCCGTCCCATGGCGGCCGGGCGCTTTCGCCGCCGGCCGCGGTTTCTCGCCCCCTACCTGCTCCTGTAAGTTGCGCTGACGATGACGAAATCGCCGATATCGGGGCGCTTGAAACTCAGCTCCAGATCTTCAGCATCATGAGGCCCTTGAAGGGGTTCGTGGCTGCGCAGGAACCGAGTGGTATCCTCCATCAGTCTCACTATTTCGTCGCCGCTCGCGCCGTGGATACGCACGCGGATCGCGCCGCGGCCCGAAACCATCGCCAGCTGGTCTTCGCTTTCGTCGGTCATGGTCGTTTCCTCCTCCTCGAATGTTCCGCGCATAGTCCCCGGATGGCAAAGATAGGTTAGCGCCGCCCCACGGCACCGGGCATCGTCCCGTCGGGCCGCCCGCATACCGCGCGCGTCTCGGTGCCGTCATAGTGGCACAGGTCCACCCAGGGCTCGCCGCCGGTGGCGCGGTTGCGGCCATAGTCCATCATGCAGCGCATGAAGGCCGGGACGAACATCGCCCCGCGCGCCGCTTCCTTGAGCGGCCCGCACCGGATGCCGGCGTCATAGGTCGGCGTATAGTTGCGATAGCCGTCCGCACTGACGAACCAGATCGCGCCGCCCGGCCGGCTGAGCCGCAGTGCCGCGATCGAGCCGATCTCGAGCTGGTTGACCATGATCGCCTCGCTCCGCTGGACGGCGCGCAGCGCATCGGCATGGGTGTCGATATCGGCGGGATGGCCCGGCATCACTGGCTGGTCGGGCGGCAGCCAGGTGGGGCCGTTGCGGATGACGTAGATTTCGCCCGGCACCGGCGGCGCGGCCTCGGGCCGGCGGCCGAGCAACTGCGCGCGCTCCTTGCGCACCAGCGCGCCCGCCAGCCGCTGGGCATCGGCGACCGAGGCGAGGAACACCGACTGGCGCACGCCGCCGTCATAATAGGTTTTCCCGCCGACCCGGACCTGCTGGTAGAAAACCGGCACCGCGGCCGAGGCGAGCGCCGCGCCCGCCAGGCACTGCGTGGCCCGGGCGAGGTCCGCCGGGCCGTCGCCATAGGGGGCGAGCAGTTCCTGGACGTCGATATAGCCGAACTCGCCCGAATTCGCCTCGATCAGCCCGAGCAGTACCTTGCGGCTCCGGGCATCGCGAAGCGTCTTGACGATGCAGGTGCCCGCCCGCCCCGCGGGGGAGTTCGGGTCGTAGATCGCCGGGCAGATGCGCTGCTCGAAGCGGCGCCTGAGCGGCTTGAGATTGGCCAGCGCGCCGTTGATCGCGGCCATCGCCTGCAGCCCCTCGCGATCAACGATGTCGCTCTCCCTGGCCGGTGAATAGGCCGCGGCCAGCGCCTGGCGGATCGCCGCGCCTTCGCCGTCCTGCCGGTCGAGCCCCGCGCCGACGAACAGCGACTGGAGCGCGCCGGTGCTCACCCCGGTCACCACGGCGAAATCGGGGAATTGCCGGTTCTCGGCCAGCTGGTTCATCAGGCCCACGCCGAACGCCCCCCATTGGCCGCCGCCCGAGAGCAGCAGGATCGGCCGTTCGGGGGCGGAGGGCGCAGCCAGGAAGGCGGGATCGTCCCGTAGCCGCGCGATCTCCGCGGCGGCGAGGCGGTTGGCGAGCTCCCGCTGGGCGGGGGGCAGCGTTTCCAGGTCGAGCGCGCGGATCTGGCGCTCCAGCGGCGTCAGCTCGATCGGATGGATGAACGCGGCGAAATTGGCGCAGTCGAGCTTGAGCGCGCCCTTCACCGCGCAACTGCCCAGGCTCAGCCCCATCAGCAGGATCGTCAATATGCGACGCATCGTTCCCCTCCGCTCTTTTGTCGGTGCGTAACAAAATTGCGTGAAACATGTCTCCGACGAAATCGCCCAAAGCGGAGCCATGGCGTGAAACAAGCAGCGCTTGCTTGCGCACCCGCACCGATAGGCGTAGCGCGGCCCCAGTTTCCACCCTGGAGTATGTGATGGGCTACCGTGTCGTCGTCGCAGGCGCCACCGGCAATGTCGGGCGCGAAATGTTGAACATCCTGGCCGAGCGGGAATTCCCGATCGACGATCTCGCCGTGCTGGCGTCGTCGCGCTCGACCGGCGATATTATCGACTTCGGCGAGACCGGCAAAACCTACAAAGTCCAGAACATCGAGCATTTCGATCCGACGGGCTGGGACATCGCGCTGTTCGCGATCGGCTCGGAAGGCTCGAAGCTCTACGCGCCGAAGTTCGCCGCAGCGGGCTGCACGGTGATCGACAATGCGTCGCTCTATCGCATGGACCCGGACGTGCCGCTGATCGTGCCCGAAGTGAACCCGGAGGCGATCGACGGCTACAAGGCGCGCAACATCATCGCCAACCCCAATTGCTCGACTGCGCAGATGGTGGTGGCGCTGAAGCCGCTCCATGACGCCGCGAAGATCAAGCGCGTCGTGGTCGCGACCTATCAGTCGGTCTCCGGCGCGGGCAAGGCGGGCATGGACGAGCTGTTCGAGCAGAGCCGCAACATCTTCGTCGGCGACCAGGCCGAGCCGAAGAAGTTCACCAAGCAGATCGCCTTCAACGTGATCCCGCACATCGACAGCTTCCTCGACGACGGCTCGACCAAGGAAGAGTGGAAGATGGTGGTCGAGACCAAGAAGATCCTCGATCCGAAGATCAAGGTCACCGCCACTTGCGTGCGCGTGCCGGTGTTCGTCGGCCATTCGGAAGCGATCAACATCGAGTTCGAGGACGAGATCTCGGCCCAGCAGGCGAAGAACATCCTGCGCGAGGCGCCGGGCGTGATGCTCGTCGACAAGCATGAGGACGGCGGGTACGTCACGCCGATCGAGTGCGTCGGCGAATATGCGACGTTCATCAGCCGCGTGCGCGAGGATCCGACGGTCGAGAACGGCCTGTCGCTCTGGTGCGTCTCGGACAATCTGCGCAAGGGCGCGGCGCTGAACGCGGTCCAGATCGCCGAGCTGCTCGGCCGCCGCCACCTCAAAAAGGCGGCCTGACGTGATCGCGGGCGGCTGCCGCTGCGGCGCCGTCCGCTACACGCTGGCGATGGACGATCTGCCGACCGTCTATTGCTGCCATTGCCTGAAATGCCAGAGCTGGGCGGGCAGCGCCTTCACCCAGCAGGCGCCGGTGCGCGCGGATGCGCTGGCGGCCACCGGGCCGATGGTCGAATATAGCTTCACCAACACCGGCGGATCGCTATCGCGCCAGTTCGTCTGCGGTATTTGCCACACCCGCATCTACAATCGCAACAGCGCCTGGCCGGACGTGGCGATGCTCCGCGCGGGCACGCTCGATCGCAGCGACGGACTCGTCCCGCGCGCGCATATCTGGGCGAAGCGCAAGCAGCCCTGGATCGTGATTGCCGACGATGTGCCGCAATGGCCCGAAAGCGCCCCGATGGAAGAGTTCGTGGCGCTGCTGTTTCCCAAGAGGTCGTCGAATAATGACTCGTCCCCCCGGCCTTGAGCCGGGGTCTCGCTGCCTTACGGACGGAAGAAGAAGCGGGATCCCGGCTCAAGGCCGGGATGACGGCAGAATATCAAATACTTGTTTGGGCCCTGCCCGCCCCAAGGGGCCGCCCGGCGGGGCCTCAGCCGTCGCAGCTATAGTCGGGCGGGTAGATCGAGCGGCCCAGATCCTTGCGGACGCGGCGGGCCAGGCTGGCCGCCTCGCGATTGCCCAGCTTCTCGGCATCGGCCAGCAGGTCGGCGAGGGGGCCGGAGCAGCCGCCGGCCTGGTTCAGCATCGCCACCAGGCGCGAGGCGCGAATGGGGCCGTCACCGGTCTCGATGCGGGCCGGGGGGAACCAGCCGAGCCCGCCGATCTTGCGCTGGCGATCCTCGCGGCTGTACGACTTGTCGTCCATCGGATCGATCACCTGGGTGCCCAGCAGGATCATGCCTGCCGCGGCGGCCATGCTGCCGATCCGGGACGGTCCGTGCGAGACCCGGTCCGGATCGGGCATCGCATAATAGCTGAGCAGCAGCGCGGCGAGCGCCCGGGCGCTCTGCCGGTCCTCGACCAGCGCCAGCGCGTCCGGATCCACTTCGATGCGATCGACCCGGGCGCGGGCGAAGACGCCGCGCTCCCCGGCCGGGATGGTGGCCAGGGTGAACTGCGCGCCGCCGGGCGTGAGCTCGTGCAGCGCCACGTCGAGCTGCTCGATGGGGGCGGGGCGCGGCGGCGCGGCGGCGCCCAGCGCGAGCGCGGCGGAAACCATGGCGAGTATCTTGATCCGCATGTGCATTCCCCTCTTCCCGTTGCCCGATCATAGCCGGGATCGGCGCCTTGAGCGAGACGGTGCGGCGAAGCGCAAACCGTAGGGCGAACGGCATCTTTACCGGGAATTGACCGATCCGCGCTAGAAGGGCGGCTTCTCTCGGGTGGGTCGCACGGTGGTCGAAACGAGCAATGCCGGATTGGCGCCCGTGCGCGGCAAGGCGCGCATCGACGTGCTCGACATGCTGCGCGGGCTGGCGATCCTCGGCATCTTCTACATCAACGTGCCCTATATGGCGGCGAGCGTCTGGACCTTCTCCGCCGACGTCCGGCTGATCGGCTGGACGCCGGCGGACCGCGATGCCTGGGTGGCGGTGAACCTGTTCTTCGCGGGGACGCAGCGCTGCCTGCTCGAATTCCTGTTCGGCGCTGGCATGATGGTGCTGGCCCGCAAGGCAATGGCGCACGATGGACCGGTGGCGGTCGCCGATCTCTATTACCGGCGCAACCTGTGGCTGCTCGCCTTCGGCCTGTTCGACGTGTTCGTGCTGCTCTGGCCCGGCGACATCCTGCACATCTATGCGCTCGCCGCGCTGTTCCTGTTCCCGTTCCGCACTTTGGGCCCGAAGACGCTGGTCGCGCTGGGGCTGGGCTGGGCGGTGCTCACCGGGCTCGGCATCCCCGAATATGGCGCGCGCGAATATGTCGCACGCACGGAGCTGTCCCAGCGGGTCGAGGCGGCCGAAGCCAGGGCGCGAGCAGGGGAGGCACCGGCACCCGCCGATGCCGCTGCGCGCACCGAATGGCGCCGGCTGGCCGTGCACGCGCCCGATCCCGCCGCCGTCGCCCGCGAGCGCCAGGCGCATCAGGGCGGCTGGCTGCCCTATGCGAAGAACGCCTGGCATTATTGGAGCTATCTCGCCGACGAATGGCTGCTCTGGGACGTGTTCGAGGCGTTCTGCACGATGCTGATCGGCGTCGCGCTGTGGAAATGGGGCGTGATCCAGGGGCTCAGGAGCGCGCGCTTCTATCTGTGGCTGCTGGTCGCCGGCTATGGCTTCGGGCTCACCGCCCGCGCGATCGGGCTGGCCGAGACGCTAAGCTTCGCGCCCGGTCCGCGGAGCCTGTGGATCACGGGCGAGTTCGCGCGCATCGCGATCGGGCTCGGCCATCTCGCGCTGGTCAACCTGCTGGTGAAGCGCCGCGCGGGCGCCGCCGTGCTGGGCGTGTTCAAGGCGCCCGGCCGCATGGCCTTCTCGCTCTATTTCCTTCAGCAGATCGTGGGGATGTATATCCTGTTCGCGCCCTGGGGCTTTGATCTGTGGGGCAGGTTCGGCTGGGCGCAGATGGCGGCGATCTCGACGGTCGGGATCGTCCTGCTGATCGGTTTCGCCAATCTGTGGATGCGCCATTTCGTCAGCGGCCCGCTCGAATGGGCGTGGCGCAGCCTGGCCTATGTGCAGTGGCAGCCGATGGTGCGGACGGAGACTAATGCCCCGCCGCGGCCGGGTCGTTCTCCACTTTCCCGCCCGGCTTCTGGAGCAGCACCACCAGCGGCACGCTGACCGCGGTGACGATCGCCATCAGCCAGAAATCGTTGAGATAGGCGATCATCGCCGCCTGCCGGTTCACTTCGGCGTCGACCAGCCCGGTGATCATCGCGCCTTGCTGGCCCATGCCCTGTACCAGCGAACCCAGGCCGTTCATCGTCGTCGCGGTGACATGCTCGCCCAGATATTGGTGGCTGCGCTGGATGTTCTGGGCAAGGATCGCGCTCACCGCCGAGATGCCCACCGAGGCGCCGATGTTGCGGGTCAGGTTGAGCAGGCTCGAGCCCTCGGTGCGGAAATGCGGGGGCAGGCCGGCAAAGGCGAGGCCGTTCAGCGGCATGAACACCAGGCCCAGGCCCAGGCCCTGGACGAAGCCCGAGACGATGAAGGGCGTGCTGCCCATCTCGAGCGTCCAGCCCGACATCTCCCATAGCGAAACGGCGGCGATCGTAAGGCCGATGCCCACCGACCAGCGCGGATCGAGCCAGCCGCGCTGGATCAGCTGCGCCCCGACGAACATGGTGATCACCACGCCGAAGCCGCGCGGCATCAGCAGCATGCCGGTCTGGAACACCGAATAGCCGTAGAGATTCTGGAGCATCGGCGGCAGCAGCGCCATCGTCGCCATCATCACCAGGCCGATCACCAGCATGAAGAAGATGCCGGTCACCAGATTGCGATGCTTCCACAGCTCGCGCTCGAACATCGGGTTCTTCGCCGTGAAGAGGTGGACGGCGAACATCCACAGCGCGATCACCGCGACGAGCATCTCGATCCAGATCTCGGTCGAGGAGAACCAGTCCTGGTCCTGCCCGCGATCGAGCATCAGCTGGAGCGAGGCGATGCCCAGCGAGAGCAGGGTGAAGCCGAAGATGTCGAACGAGCGCCTGCGGATCGGGCGCGAGGGCAGCAGCCACCACAGGATGGCGAAGCACACCACGCCGACGGGCAGGTTCACGTAGAACACCCAGCGCCAGTTGAAATTGTCGGTCAGATAGCCGCCGATCAGCGGGCCCATGATCGGGCCGACCATGATGCCCATGCCCCAGATCGACATCGCCTTGGGCTGGTCCTTGGGCGCGTTGATGTCGAGCATCACCGTCTGGCTCAGGGGGTTGAGGAACGCCGCCGTGATGCCCTGGAGGATGCGGAAGGCGACCATCTCCTCCAGCGTCTGCGCCGCGCCGCACATGGCGGAGGCGATGACGAAGCCGACGGTGGCGATCAGGAACAGGTTGCGCGAGCCGATCCGGTCGGAGAGC
Source organism: Sphingomonas sp. NPDC092440 (assembly GCF_044754985.1). Classification (NCBI taxonomy): domain Bacteria; kingdom Pseudomonadati; phylum Pseudomonadota; class Alphaproteobacteria; order Sphingomonadales; family Sphingomonadaceae; genus Sphingomonas; species Sphingomonas sp. NPDC092440. The sequence goes on from NZ_JBIVQA010000003.1 coordinate 301,554, forward strand.
CAGCCGGTGATCGGGATCGCGATGGCCGAGGCGACGATATAGCTCGTCAGCACCCAGTTGATCGTGTCGCGGGTGGCGCCCAGCGACGCCTGCATGTGCGGGATGGCGACGTTGGCGATCGTCGTGTCGAGGATCTGCATGATCGTCGCCATCATGACGCCGAGCGTGAGCAGGCCCTTGTACTTTACCGGGAGGGCGGCCCCGCCGCCGCCGCCCGGAGGGGCAGCTTGCGGGCGGGGAGGCGTGGGGGGAGACGCCTCACCCGCCCTGGTGGCGCGGCCGGGGGCTGCCGTCGCCATTTCAGTTGCACGCGCCCTTGAACACCACCTTCACATCGGCGGAGAGGCCGGCGATCAGCGCGCGCGGGCTCTTGTCGTCGATCGCGACGCGCACCGGCACGCGCTGGGTGACCTTCACCCAATTGCCATTGGCGTTCTGGGCGGGGAGCACCGAGAATTCGGAGCCGGTGCCGGCGCCGAGCGATTCGACATGGCCCTTCAGCTTCAGGCCCGGATAGGCATCGAGGCTGACGACCGCGCACTGGCCGACCCGCATCTTGTTGAGATCGGTCTCCTTGAAGTTCGCGGCGACCCAGGCCGGCCGGTCCGAGACGATCGTCACGGCGGCGAGGCCGGTGATCATCTGCTGGCCCACCTGCAGGCTCTGCGTCTGGCTGACGATGCCGCTCACCGGCGCGCGCACCTCGGTCCGCTGCAGGTCGAGCAGCGCCTTGGCGAGCTGGACGCGGGCGGCGGCGATCGCCGGGTTCTCGCCGGGCACTGCCGCACCGGTGGCGATCTTGGCGCGGGCCTCGGCGGCGTTCGCCTGGGCATTCTGCAGCTGGGCGCGGGCCTGCTCCAGCGCGTGCTGGGCCGCCTGGAAATTGGCGCGGGTGGTGAAGCCCTGTTTCATCAGCGCGTTCTGGCGGTCGTAATTCTCCTGGGCGTTCTGGATCGCGTCGTGCGCGGCCTGGATGTCCGCGCCCTTGCCCTGATAGCTCACCTGGTCGGTGTTGAGCTGCACCTGTGCCGCGGCGATCGCGGCCTGGGCCTGGGACACGGCGATCCGATAGGGCGCGGGATCGATGCGGAAGAGCAGGTCGCCGGCCTTGACCGCCTGGTTCTCCTTCACGCCCACTTCGACGATGCGGCCCGCCACATCGGTCGACACCGAGCTCTTGTCCTGCTGGACATAGGCATTGTCGGTGGAGACGCTGTTGCCGCCGGTGAAGTAGAAATAGCCCATGACCGCGAGCAGGATCGCCGGCACGCCGAACATCAGCAATGGGCGCAGCAGGCTGCGCTTCGGCTTGGCCGCCGGCGCCTCGGGCACGGTGGTGCCTTCGGTCGGGATGGTGATCTTGGTCTCTTCGGACTTTTCGATCTTCGGATCTGCGTCAGCCATGTGCGGCCTCGTTGCCCTCTTGAACGGTGGTAAGGTTCGCGCGGAGCCTCTCGAGCGCCGCGATAAGCTCCTCGCGCTGCCGGGTGCTGAACCCCTGAAGCGTCTCTTCGATCAGATGGGCCGCGAGCACGTGGAGCTCGTCGAGCACCGGCGCGGCCTTGTCGGTCAGGTGGATGCGCCAGGCGCGGCGATCGGCGGGATCGCGGCGGCGCTCGACAAAGCCGGCCTCCTCCAGCCGGTCGATCATCCGGCAGGCGGTGATCGGCTCCACCTCGAGCGCCTCGGCCAGCTGGCCCTGGTTGAGGCCGGGGCTGCGCGCCAGGATCTTGAGCACCCGCCACTGCGCCACGCTCGCGCCGCTGGTGCGCGCCCGCTCGTCGAAACGGCGGCGCAGCAGGCGCGAGACATCGCTAAGAAGGAAGCCCAGACTTTCGGTCATGCGCAGCACATAATAAGCATACTTATAGATTTCAATCGGCAACGTGATTGCATTGTGCGACGCACCAATTGCAACGCGCGAAACAGGAGGGCGAGCCATGGCGGAGGAAATGACCGGCGGATGCCAGTGCGGACGGGTGCGCTATGTGGCGCGGGTGGCGGACGACAATGCCTATCTCTGCCATTGCCGCATGTGCCAGCGTGCCACGGGCGGCGTCTCGATCGCGTTCAAGAACCTGAAAAAGGCCGATGTGCGCTGGGAAGGCGAGCCCGATCGCTACGCCGCGTCCCCGATCGCCGTCCGCGGCTTTTGCGGCGACTGCGGCACGCCGCTCAGCTTCGAGTTCCCGGACAGCGCGAACATGGACCTGACGGTGGGCAGCTTCGACGCGCCCCACCGTTTCCGCCCGGTCCATCATTTCGGCGTGGAGAGCATGCACGAACAGTGGCTCGACACAACCGGCCTCACTCGATACCGGACCGACGACAATCCCCAACTCGTCAAGCGCTGGATGGACTCCGTTGGCAAACTTCCCGACTGAAACGCATCGCTTCCGCAGCTTCGACGGCGTCGAGCTCGCCTGGACCGAGATGGGGCAGGGCCGGGACGCGATGCTGATCCACGGCTATGCCTCCACCGCGGAGGTCAACTGGATCAAGTACGGCCATGCCGCGAAGCTGGCGGAGAAGGGTTTCCGGGTGATCATGCCGGATCTGCGCGGCCATGGGCAGAGCGCGGCGCCGCACGACGCGGCCAGCTATCCGCCCGACGTGACGATGCGCGACGCGCTGGCGCTGGTCGCGCATCTCGGCCTCGCCGATTACGACCTGGGCGGCTATTCGCTCGGCGCGCGCACCACGGTGCGGATGATCGTCGATGGGGGCGCCACGCCGCGCAAGGTGATGCTGGCCGGCATGGGGCTGGCGGGCATCGTCGCAGCTTCGCGCACGGGCACCTATTTCCGCCGGGTGCTCACCAATCTCGGCAGCTTCGAGCGCGGCTCGAGCGAATGGCTGACCGAGGCCTTCCTCAAGACCACCAAGGCCGATCCCGCCGCGCTGCTGCCGATCCTCGACACCTTTGTCGACACGCAGGAAGAGCATCTGGCGCGGCTCACCGAGGAGACGCTGGTCGTCGCCGGGGCCGAGGACGATCATAACGGCTCGGCGCACGAGCTGGCGGACATGCTGCCGCACGCCACCTTCGTGGAGGTCCCCGGCAACCATATGAGCGCCGTCACCCGGCCCGAGCTGGGGCGTGCGATCGCCGACTTCTTCGCGGCTTGACCGACTGGCGGGGCGCGCGCATCGTCCCCGCCATCCAGAAAATCCGAGGGGAATTCCGTACATGATCCGCACCGGCATCTCGATGCTCGCGCTCGCCTCGCTGCTCGCCGCCGCGCCGCTCGGCGCGCGCGACCGCGACGGTGAAACCGCCCAGGCCGCGCCCACCGCCGCCGACGCCAAGGCCTTCGTCGCCGATGCCGAGGCCAAGCTCTTTGCCCAGGGCGTCGTCGCCTCGCGCGCCGAATGGGTCTATGAGACCTATATCACGCCCGATACCGAGACGCTGACCGCTCGCGAAGGCGCGGCGCTCACCAAGCTTCAGGTCGATCTGGCGCTGGGCGCGGCGAAGTTCGCCAATGTCGCCGGGCTCGACTATGACACCAGCCGCAAGCTCGGCATGCTCCGCAACAAGATCGTGCTGCCCGCCCCGGTGCGTGCCGGCGCGGCGGACGAGCTGGCGGCGCTCTCGGCCAAGATCACCGGCATGTACGGTGCCGGCAAGGGCATGCTGAACGGCAAGCCGATCAACGGCTCCGATATCGAGGCCGCGATGGGCGAGGAGCGCGATCCCGCCAGGCTGAAGGAGATGTGGGTCAGCTGGAACGACAATGTCGGCGCGCCGATGCGGCCCGACTATGCCAAGCTGGTCGGCATCGCCAATGAAGGCGCCAAGGGCCTGGGCTATGCCGATGTCGGCGCGATGTGGCGTTCGGGCTACGACATGGATCCGGATGCCTTCGCGGCGATGACCGACAAGATCTGGAACGACCTCAAGCCGCTTTACGTCGCGCTGCACACTTATGTGCGCCACAAGCTCAACCAGAAGTACGGCGACGCGGTCCAGGCCGACAAGGGCCCGATCCGCGCCGATCTGCTCGGCAATATGTGGGCGCAGGAATGGGGCAACATCTACGACATCGTCGCCCCGCCGGGATCGGGCAGCGTCGGCTATGACGTGGGCGAGCTGCTCAAGGCCAAGGGCTATGACTCGCACAAGATGGTGAAGGCGGGCGAGGGCTTCTACTCCTCGCTCGGCTTCAAGGAGCTTCCTGCAAGCTTCTGGGAACGCTCGCAATTCGTGAAGCCGGCGGACCGCGAAGTGGTGTGCCATGCCTCGGCCTGGGACATCGACAATGTCGACGACCTGCGCATCAAGATGTGCATCAAGGTCAATGCCGACGACTTCGTGACCATCCATCACGAGCTGGGCCACAATTATTATCAGCGCGCCTACAACAAGCAGTCGGCGCTGTACCTGGACGGCGCGAACGACGGCTTCCACGAGGCGATCGGCGACTTCATCGCCCTGTCGATCACGCCCGATTACCTCGTGCAGATCGGCCTGCTCGACAAGAGCCAGGTGCCGAGCGCCGACAAGGATACCGGCCTGCTGCTCCGCCAGGCGATGGACAAGGTGGCGTTCCTGCCCTTCGGCCTGCTCGTCGACAAATGGCGCTGGGGTGTGTTCTCCGGCCAGATCCCGACGAACGGCTATCAGGCCGGCTGGGACAGACTGCGCCTCCAATATCAGGGCATCGTCCCGCCGGTGGCGCGCGACGAGAGCAAGTTCGATCCGGGTGCCAAGTTCCACATCCCGGCGACCACGCCCTATACCCGCTATTTCCTGGCGCGGGTGCTCCAGTTCCAGTTCTACAAGGCGGCGTGCGACCAGGCCGGCTGGAAGGGGCCGCTGCATCGCTGCTCCTTCTACGGCAACAAGGAAGTGGGCGCGAAGCTCGACAAGATGCTCCGGATGGGCGCCGCCAAGCCCTGGCCCGACGCGCTGCAGGAATTCACCGGCACGCGCGAGATCTCGGGCAAGGCGATGGCGGAATATTTCGCGCCGCTGAAGAAGTGGCTCGACCAGCAGAACAAGGGCCAGCCCCAGGGATGGTGAAGGCCTGCCTGGTCGCGGCGCTGGCCCTGGCCGGTGCCGCGCCGGCCGTGCCGGGCATTGACGGTTTCCAGGGCGGGCGCGTGCGCTCGCCCGATGGGCGTTGGACGATATCGGCCAGGGCGACGGACCCGGATGGCGAGGGGATGCAGACCACCGCCTGGCTGCGGGCCCCGGGCATCAAGCGCCGTCCGCTCATGCGCTTCGAACGCTATCTCGAAGTCCGGTGGCGGCCCGATATCGGCAAGGTGGTACTGGTCGAGCGCACCATCCATTTCGCGCGCATTGCCGTTCGCACGCTCGGCCCCCGCGAGGCTGGGCCGCGCGACCGGATTCAGGCGGATATCGAGCATGGGCTGGCCGGGTTCGGCCGGATCGGCACGATCGAGAACCGGCTGATCCAGTTCGGCAGACTCGGGGCCGCCACCTGTGTGCTTGCCGAGGAAAGCGGCTTGCCGCCCGGCCGGAAGGAAGGCAGCTTTCTCTCGCGGCGCGCGGCTTTCCGCCTGGATTTCGCAACCGGCCGGGCGGTTCGCGTCGATGCCTGCCCGGGTGCCCGGGTCGAATGATCAATCGGAGGGAAGAGCCATGATGAAATATGCCTTTGCACTTGCCCTGATGCTCGCGCCGGAAACGGCAATGGCCCAGTCGGCACCGGCGGACGGCCCGGTGACGGTGGAGATCGTCGCCACTGGCCAGGTCAAGGTGCCGGCCAACCGCTTTCGCTTCTCGGTGAAGGTCACCGGCAAGGGGGCGGACGAAAAGGCCGCGGAAGCGGCGCTCGCCACCCACCGGGCCAGGCTGGTCCAGGCGCTTGCCGCGAAGGGCATTCGCGAGGGCCAGCCGCTTGAAGGCGCCAGCACCAATCCGCTCGCCAGCCTTTTCGGCGCCTTTACCGGGCACGGCAAGCCCAGCTTCACGCTCGACACGGGCGATGGGAACGAGAAGCCGCAATCGACGGCGAGCGAGACGATCTTCTTCGATGCACCCACCCGCGCGGCGGCCACTGCCGCCGGGCCCGTCGCCGAGGCCAATGACGGAAAGATGGACGACGACGTGATCGCGCTGCTCGACGACTATGTCGGGCCGACCCGCCAGGCCAAGGCCGATGCCCTGACCAAGGCCCGCGCCGAGGCGGCCGCCTATGCCGCTACGCTGGGCCTGCGCCGCGCCACGCTCGCACGGATCAGCGAGAAGCAGGATATCGTCGCCGGATCGATGAGCTTCTTCTTCCAGCTCATCGGCATGTTCGCCGGCAAGCAGGGCGCCGCATCCGACATGGTGACCGTGAACGCCAATCTGTCGGTGGAATTCCAGCTCAGCCGCTGACCCTTTCGTGAATCCGCGACCTGACCATCATCCCGGCGAAAGCCGGGATCTCAGGCGAAGGCAGGGGCCCGAAGTCCCACAAGATCCCGGCTTTCGCCGGGATGACGGCTGGAAGTTCAGGCCGGCGGATCGCTGTCCGGGATCATGCTCTCGTCGGCGATCTGCGCGTCCCATTCGGCCGAGCTGTCGGTGCCGTCGGGCTGGTGCGCGCGGGGTGGTTCTTCCTGCGTTTCCTCGGGATCGATCACGGTTCGTCTCCGCAAAGGGCTCAACTCACGCAGTCTAGCACAGGTCGCTTCCCCATGCGTCATCCCCGCCGGCGCGGGGACGACGCGGGGACGCTCATCGGAAGGGCGGCTCGTTGAACGCGCGCAGCTTGCGTGAATGGAGGCGCGGGCCCTCGCGGCGCAGTTCCTCGCAGGTCTCGATGCCGATCTTCAGATGCTCGGCGATGGCGCGCTCGTAGAAGCGGTTGGCCTGGCCGGGCAGCTTGAGCTCGCCGTGGAGCGGCTTGTCCGAGACGCAGAGGAGCGTGCCATAGGGCACGCGGAACCGGTAACCCTGCGCGGCCAGCGTGGCCGATTCCATGTCGATGCCCACCGCGCGGCTCAGCGAGAAGCGCAGCGCCGACTTGGAATAGCGCAGCTCCCAGTTGCGGTCGTCGGTGGTGACGATGGTGCCGGTGCGCAGCCGCTGCTTCAGCTCCTCGCCCGACTGGCCGGAGACCGTTTCGGCGGCGCGGGCAAGGGCGAGCTGCACTTCGGCGATCGCCGGGATCGGGATTTCCGGCGGCAGCACATCGTCCATGATGTGGTCGTCGCGCAGATAGGCATGGGCGAGGACATAGTCGCCGATCCGCTGGCTGGGGCGCAGGCCGCCGCAATGGCCGATCATCAGCCATGCCTCGGGGCGCAGCACGGCCAGGTGATCGGTGATCGTCTTGGCGTTGGACGGGCCGACGCCGATATTGACCAGGGTGATGCCCGATCCGTCGGCCGCCATCAGGTGATAGGCGGGCATCTGGTGCCGGCGCCAGGCCGAGGTGTCGTTGAGCAGCCGATCGGTATCGTCGCCCGCCTCGACCAGGATGCCGCCCGCGCCGGAGACGCCGGTGAAGCGGCTCCCCTCGCCGAGCTGGTCGACCGCCCAGCGGACGAACTCGTCGACATAGCGGTGATAGTTGGTGAACAGGATATATTGCTGGAAATGCTCCACCGGGGTGCCCGTATAATGGCGCAGCCGGGCCAGCGAGAAATCGGTGCGCAGCGCGTCGAACAATGCGAGCGGGCGCGTGTCGTCGGTCGACATCCACAGCCCGTCGGCGATCTCGTCGCCGATATGCGCCAGCTCGGTCGCCGGGAAATGGCGGCCCAGCTCGGTGACCGAGATCTGGTCCATATTGGCGATATGACCGGGATCGAGGACATAGGGGAAGGGGATCTCCTGCCGCCCGGTGACGGCATGGACCTCGACGTCATAATCCTCGATCAGGAAGGTCAGCTGCTCGGTGAGGTAGCGGCTGAACATCGCCGGGCGAGTGACCGAGATGCGATATTCGCCTTCCTCGACCAGCCGGCCGAAGGAGCGGCGCGGGGTGGGGCGGCCGCGTTCCTCGCCGCCGCGATAGGTGAGGCGCAGCTCGGGATAGGCGAAGCTGCCATCGGCCCGATCCTCCGGGCTCGGCGGCGTGCCGTCGTTGATATAGCGGTTGAGGGCGGCCTTGAGACGCTCGACCGAGGCGCTGTAGAGGCGCTCGAGATCGGCGACGATATCGGAAGCTTGAGTCATCTTGCAGGGCTAGAGCGCAAAGATGACGCTGGCAAGACCATGGGGGCAAGACCATGGGCCAGGGCAAGGCCCGGCCCAGGCCGCCCCTCCCCGTGGGGAGGGGATTTTGCCTTACTTCTTCGCCTTGGCGGCCGCCGGCTCCTTGTCGCCGCCCAGCTGGGTGGCGGCATAGGCGGCACCGCCCACCGCGGCGGCAACCCCGGCGGCGATGCCCGCCGCGGCGATCGGGTGTTCCTTCACGGCGGCGACGGTGGCGTCCACCGCGTCGCCGATCGCTTCCTGGGCCTGGGCGAGGAAGCCCTTCGCCTCTTCCTTGGCTTCCTCGATCGTCTCGGGAATTGCGTTGCCAGTTTCGGTGTCGGCCATGTCGGTCCCTTTCTGAAAAGCTCGCCGGATCAACTCCGGCGAGCCCCCGGCGGTTCCGTTACGCCGCCATGTTCAGATCACAGCTTGCCGAGCAGATATTCGGCCGAGCTGACTTCGAACTGGCCCGGTGCCTCGATGTGCAGCTGCTCGACCACGCCATCGTTCACCAGCATCGAGAAGCGCTGGCCGCGCGTGCCCATGCCGAACTTCGAGCCGTCCATGGTCAGGCCCAGCGCCCTGGGGAAGTCGCCATTGCCGTCGGCGAGCATCGTCACCTTGCCGGCCACGCCGCTCGCCTGGCCCCAGGCGCCCATCACGAACGCGTCGTTGACGGCGGTGCAGGCGATCTCGTCCACGCCCTTCGCCTTGATCTCCTCGGCCTTCTCCACGAAGCCCGGCAGGTGCTTGGCCGAGCAGGTGGGAGTGAAGGCGCCCGGCACCGAGAAGAGCGCGACCTTGCGGCCGGCGAAGAAATCGTCCGAGCCGATCTGCTCGGGGCCGCCCTCGGTCACCTTGACGAAATTGACGCTGGGGATGCGGTCGCCAACCTGGATGGTCATTCTACTCTCCTCGGGAATGATTGAGTCGCCTGCCCCAATCGGCTCCCCGGCCATGATTTTCAAGCGTGGCGGAGCCGAAACGGTGCGGCTACGTTGATCGGCCATGGACTCGACGCGCTTCCTCACCGGCCAGTTTCTCCTCGCGATGCCCGGCATCGGCGATCCCCGCTTCGAGCGCGCGGTGATCGCGGTGTGCGCGCACGATGTGGAGGGCGCGCTCGGCATCGGCATCGGCGACACGATCGAGGGGCTGACCCTGCACGACCTGCTCGAGCAGTTCGAGATCGCGCCCGGCGTCGCGCCCGACACGCCGGTGCATTTCGGCGGACCGGTGGAGCCGCGCCGCGGCTTCGTGCTCCACTCGCCCGACTGGGGCGGGCAGGACACGATCGACGTGGGCGGCCGCTGGTCGCTCTCGGGCACGATCGACGTGTTGCGTGCGATCGCGGAAGGGACGGGGCCGTCCCGGTGGCTGGTCGCGCTGGGCTATGCCGGCTGGGGCGAGGGGCAGCTCGACAGCGAGATGGCGCGCCATGGCTGGTTCAACACCGTCGGCACGCCCGACCTGATCTACGATATCGATGCCGAGGATCGCTGGACGGTGGCCTTTGCCGGGGCGGGCATCGATCCGCGGCTGCTGGCGAACAGCGCGGGTACCGCCTGAGGCGCGGGATCGAGGCGGCATGGGCGCGCGGTCCGAGCGGTTACCGCCCCGTGCCGCGCTCAGTGCTTCGCGTCGGGGTCCGGCTCGTCGTCGCCACGGACATAGACCTTGCCTTCCAGCATCTTGATGCGGATCAGCGTGTCCTGGTGCGGCGTGGTGCAGAAGCTGGAGGTGCCGCTGATCTCGGTCTTCTCGCGAGTCTCGCGATGCCGGAGCACGAAGCGGACGGGCATGCTGCAGGTGTCGGCACTGCCCGTCTTGAAACGCAGCGTCGCCTTGCTCGGCCAGAGGGGTTCGGCGAACTGGTTGTGGCTCCAGCGCGGGTTCTGCCCGGGCTTGGCGGCGTCGAGGTAGAAGCCGACCACGTCATAGCCGCTGGTATCGTTGACGATCAGCACGCAGCCGAGGCTCCAGCAATTGTCCCGGACCTGTTTGCTGGCGCCCCGCATGATCATCATCATCGCCTGGGCATTCTCGAAGGACATGCCGCGCGGTGGCACCACGCCGACGCTGTTCACGTCCTGGGAGGCCCCTCCTTCCTGCGCGGACGCCGGGCGAGCAAGGGCAATCGCAAGCAACGATGCGGACGCGATGAGGCGGAACATGGGATGGCTCGCACTACGGTTTGGACGCGAAGCGCCCTATGCCTTGTCCCGGGAGATTCGTCACTCGCCAAATTGCGCCGAAGCGGTGGCGACCATCACGAATTCGGCCGAAGCCGCGCGCCGCCGCCGGGCGCTGAGCAGATCCTCCGCCCACAGCTCCACCCGCACGCGCCGCGACCGGTTGCCGCGCATGATGATGCGGGCGGCCAGCTCGACCATTTCGCCCTCATGGATCGGCGTCGTGAAGTCGACGCGGTCCGAGGCGGCCATCACCATCACTTTCCGCGTGTCGCGCGTGGAGGCGATGAAGGCGGCCTTGCCGAGCATGCGCAGCGCATCGCCGCCGAACAGCGTGCCGTAATGGTTGGTCTGGGGCGGGAACACCATGTCGGCCATCACCAGCACGCCCTCCGGTTCGGCTTCGGAGCCTGTCGGGGATGGGGCGAGGGGCGGCAGGGGGGCTGCCGCTCCCTCGCGCGCCACCAGTGTGAAGCGGCCGCGCGTGCACAGCCGCCGCTCCCCGCTGAGCAGCGCCTCGGCGAGCAGCTCGACTTCGACGTCGAGCGAGCGGGTGCCGGTGCGGACCACCCGGCCCGTCGCCTCGATCAGTTCGCCCTTCAGCGCGGGGGCGGCGAAGTCGATCCGTTCCGAGGCGGCGGTGACGAAGGGCGCCCGGCCATGGCGCGAGGCGGCGAGGAACGCCACCTTGTCCATGTGCGCGAGCGCGACTCCGCCGAACAGCGTGCCATGGTGGTTGGTGTCGCCCGGGAACACCATGTCGATGAGGCGGACGACACCCGCCATCAGGCCGGCTCCGCCACGCGGACGCGCAAGGTCCGCGCCGCCGCGACCATCGCGTCGATCGCCGGCCGCACTTCCTCCCATTTGCGGGTCTTCAGCCCGCAATCGGGATTCACCCAGAGCTGCTCGGGCGCCAGATGCGCCTGGGCAAGCCGCATGAGCTGGACGATCTCGTCGACCGAGGGTACGCGCGGCGCGTGGATGTCGTAGACGCCCGGCCCGATCGCGCTCGGATAACGATAGGCGGCGAAGCCCTCGAGCAGCTCCATCTGCGAGCGGGCCGTCTCGATGGAGATCACGTCGGTATCCATCGCGCCGATCGCCGGCAGGATATCGTTGAACTCCGAATAGCACATGTGCGTGTGGATCTGCGTCGCATCGCCCACGCCCGCGGCCGTGAGCCGGAAACAATCCACTGCCCAGTCGAGATAGGCCTGCCAGTCGCGCTTGCGCAGCGGCAGGCCCTCGCGCAGCGCCGCCTCGTCGATCTGGATCGCCTTGCAGCCGGCCTTTTCGAGATCCACCACCTCGTCGCGGATCGCCAGCGCGATCTGGGCGCAGGAGGCCGAGCGCGGCTGATCGTCGCGCACGAAGCTCCAGTTGAGGATCGTGACGGGGCCGGTGAGCATGCCCTTCATCGGCCTGTCCGTGAGCGACTGGGCGTAGCGCCACCATGCCACCGTCATCGGCCTGGGGCGCGAGACATCGCCATAGAGGATCGGCGGGCGCACGCAGCGCGAGCCATAGGACTGGACCCAGCCGTTCACCGTGAAGGCGAAGCCGGCGAGCTGCTCGCCGAAATACTGGACCATGTCGTTGCGCTCGAACTCGCCGTGCACCAGCATGTCGAGGCCCGCTTCCTCCTGCCAGCGGACGGTGCGCTCGGTCTCCTCGCGCAGGAACTGTTCGTACGCGGCATCGCCGAGGTTGCCGCGGTTATGCTCGGCACGGGCATGGCGCACCTCGGCGGTCTGCGGGAAGGAGCCGATCGTGGTCGTGGGGAAGGGCGGCAGTGCCAGCACCGCCGCCTGCGCCGCGGCGCGGGCCGCATAGGGCGACTGGCGGCTGCGCATCGCTTCGCTGACCGATGCGGCGCGGGCTGCGACCAGCGGATCGTGGATGCGCGGCGAGACCGTGCGCGCCGCCGCGGCCCGGCCGGAAGCGGCCAGCTTTTCCGCCACCCAGTCGCGGCCGCCGTTCAGCGCGTCCTTCAGCGTCACCAGCTCGTCGATCTTCTGCACCGCGAAGGCGAGCCATTGCTTGATCTCGTCGTCGAGCTTCGGCTCGAGCGCGAGGTCGACGGGCACGTGGAGCAGCGAGCAGGACGGGGCGAGCACGATATCGCGCATGGCGGCGATCGGCTCGATCCGGTCGAGCAGCGCCTCGAGGTCGGCGCGCCAGATGTTGCGGCCGTCGATCACGCCGAGCGAGAGCAGCAGGCCCTTGGGCGCGGCGACAAGGATCCGATCGAGCTGGTCCGGCGCCCGCACTAGATCCAGGTGCAGGCCGGCGACGGGCAGGTTCACCGCGAGGGTGAGATTGTCCTCCAGCCCGCCGAAATAGGTGGCGAGCATGATCTTCAGGCCCAGGCGCGGCAGCTTGGCATAGGCGCGGGTTACCGCCGCGCGCTGGCGCTCATCCAGGTCGAGCGCCAGGATCGGTTCGTCGATCTGCACCCACTCGGCGCCGGCATGGGCGAGCTGGGTGAGCACCGCCGAATAGAGGCCGAGCACATCGTCCAGGAAGGCGAAGGGATCCACGTCGCGCCCCTTGGCAAGGCTGAGCCAGGTGACGGGGCCGAGCAGCACCGGCCGCGTCTCGTAGCCGAGCGCCTTGGCCTCGCGATATTCGTCGACGATCTTGGAGGAGGAGAGGGCGAGCTTCTGTCCCGCGGCCAGCTCGGGGACCATATAGTGGTAGTTGGTGTCGAACCACTTGGTCATTTCCTGGGCGGTATGGCCATGGCCGTGCGCGCAGCCCGCGTCGTCACCCGTGGTGCCGCGCGCCATCGCGAAATAGGTGCCCAGATCGGCGGTGCCGGCGGCAACGCCGTAGCGCTCGGGAACGGCGCCCAGCATCAGGCTGGTGTCGAGCACGTGATCGTAGAAGGAGAAGTCGTTGCTCGGCAGCCAGTCGGCGCCGAGTGCGGCCTGGCGGGCCCAGGCCGCGGCGCGCAGGCCGGCGGCGGCTTCGAGGAGCTCCGCCTCGGTGGATTTGCCGCTCCAGAATTTCTCGAGCGCGAATTTGAGCTCGCGCCGCGGGCCGATCCGCGGAAAGCCGAGCGTGGCAACAGTGACGGTCATGGTCTTCATACCCCGATGAAGGACGGGGGAGACCGGCTTGGACACAGGCAGGCCCGGACGGTCGCCCGTCCGCGGCATGCAAGCGGCCAGACCGGGCACCCCGCCGGTGGACGTTATCGCGTCAAAGGCAGGTCTCCTGGCTTGCGGGTCAGCGCGGACGATCCGTCTTCCCAGGGCGGTAAGGCCCCAGTGACTTGGGTGGATCGCCGCTCGCCGCTTACAGTTGCGGGGGCAGCGCCGGACTTGCACCGGCTTCCCGTCTTAGCTTCCGGGCAGGCCGGAAGAACCTCGACACCCCAAGCATCCGCTTGTCCGCGGCCGCCGTCAAGGGTCATATAAAGATATCTTTATATTTGGAATTGCACCTGCCCGGCGAAGCGGCTAGGGCGCCCGCATCGCGGCCGGCGATTCCCGGCGCGCAATCGATTCACATCTGGAGACAGCTCGTGGCTACCGTGCTCGACAAGGATTACGTCGTTAAGGACATCACTCTGGCGGATTTCGGCCGCGCCGAGATCAATATCGCCGAGACGGAGATGCCCGGCCTGATGGCGCTGCGTTCGGAGTTCGGCGCGTCGCAGCCGCTCAAGGGCGCGCGCATCACCGGCTCGCTCCACATGACGATCCAGACCGCCGTGCTGATCGAGACGCTGACCGCGCTCGGCGCGCAGGTCCGCTGGGCGACCTGCAACATCTTCTCGACGCAGGACCATGCCGCCGCCGCCATCGCCGCCTCGGGCGTGCCGGTGTTCGCGGTGAAGGGCGAGAGCTTGGCCGAATATTGGGACTATGTCGGCTCGATCTTCGACTGGGGCGACGAGACCTGCAACATGATCCTCGACGATGGCGGCGACGCGACCATGTTCGCGCTGTGGGGCGCCAAGCTCGAGGCCGGCCAGTCGTTCGGCGAGCCGGAGAATGACGAGGAAGTCGAGATGCAGCGCGCGGTGAAGGAATTCATCAAGCGCAAGCCGGGCTACCTCACCGAGACGGTGAAGAACATCAAGGGCGTCTCGGAAGAGACCACCACCGGCGTGCACCGCCTCTATCACATCGCCAAGAAGGGCGAGCTGCCCTTCCCGGCGATCAACGTCAACGACAGCGTCACCAAGTCGAAGTTCGACAACCTCTATGGCTGCAAGGAATCGCTGGTCGACGCGATCCGCCGCGGCACGGACGTGATGCTGGCCGGCAAGGTTGCGACCGTCGCGGGCTTCGGCGACGTCGGCAAGGGTTCGGCCGCGTCGCTGCGCAACGGCGGGGCGCGCGTGCTCGTCACCGAGATCGACCCGATCTGCGCGCTGCAGGCGGCGATGGAAGGCTATGAAGTCGTCACGATGGAAGAGGCGGTCACCCGCTCGGACATCTTCGTGACCGCCACCGGCAATGCCGATGTGATCACCGCCGAGCACATGGCCGGCATGAAGAACATGGCGATCGTCTGCAACATCGGCCATTTCGACAGCGAGATCCAGATTTCGGGCCTGTCGAACTACAAGTGGACTGAAGTGAAGCCGCAGGTCGACCTGGTCGAGTTCCCGGACGGCAAGCAGATCATCATCCTGTCGAAGGGCCGCCTGGTGAACCTGGGCAACGCCACCGGCCACCCGTCGTTCGTGATGTCGTCGTCGTTCACCAACCAGACGCTGGCGCAGATCGAGCTGTGGACCAAGTCGGACACGTACAAGAACGACGTGTACGTCCTGCCGAAGCACCTCGACGAGAAGGTCGCCGAGCTGCACCTCGAGAAGCTGGGCGTGAAGCTCACCAAGCTCTCGAAGAAGCAGGCCGATTATATCGGCGTGCCGGTGGAAGGGCCGTTCAAGCCGGATCACTATCGCTACTGATCCTATCGCGGGCGCTACTGATCCTATCGCGGGATCGTGCGAGAACGAGAATGGGCCGCGCTCCCTGGGGGAGCGCGGCCCTCTTCGTTAAGGTCTTCGTTACTGTAACATTGTTGTAATTATGCAACGCACTGAGAGAAAGCGTTGTGGACCCGCAACTAACCCACCGTTTCCTACGTCCTGATCCTGCTTCGGACAAAAGCTAGCAACAATCGATTCCGAGGACGGGACAGTCTTTTTCTAAAGGGATGTAGCATGCGTCGTTTTCTCTCCCCCCAGCACGACCGCTTGTCATTGACCGCGTCTGCCGCGGTTCTTGCTCTTGCTCTGATGGCCACCCCGGCGGCCGCGCAGACTTCCGACCAGACCCAGGCGCAGGACGCCCCGGCTGCCCAGGACGATCAGCCCGCCGCTGCCGAGGGCACGATCGTCGTGACCGGCTCGCGCATCGCGCGCCCCGAGTTCGACACCGTGCAGCCGACCCAGGTGGTCGGCGCCGCCCAGATCGAGTCGCGCGGCTACACCAATGTCGGCCAGGCGCTGCGTGAAATTCCGTCCTTCGGCCCGCCGGGCAACAGCGCGGTCGGCGCGCAGTCGTCGTTCGGCCCGGCGCAGACCTTTGTCGACTTCTTCGGCCTCGGCACGCAGCGCACGCTCGTGCTGGTCAACGGCCGCCGCTTCGTCTCGTCGAACACGGCGAGCATCTTCGGCCCGGTCTCGCCGGGCAGCCAGGTCGACCTCAACAACATCCCGACCACGCTGGTCCAGCGCATCGAGACCGTCGCCATCGGCGGCGCGCCGATCTACGGCTCGGATGCGATCGCGGGCACCGTGAACGTCATCCTCAAGAAGGATTATGAGGGCCTGGAGATCGGCGGCCAGTACGGCATCTCGCAGGAAGGCGATGCCCCCGAGGCGCGCATCAACATCCTGGCCGGCAAGAACTTCGCCGGCGGCCGCGGCAACATCGTGATCGCGGGCGAGTACAACAAGACCACCGGCTTCACCTCGGCCGACCGGGCGATCACCGCGGCGGGCAACTTCTTCGGCACGCCGCCGGCTTCGCTGGGTTCGCCCTTCCAGCGCGTGCTCTATCCGTCGCAGCGCTACACCGCCTTCACTTCGGGCGGCGTGCCGTTCAGCGACGACGATTTCCTCGCCTCGCGCTCGGGCATTCGCGATGCCAGCGGCCAGCTCCTCCAGTTCGGTCCCAATGGCCGCCTCGTCCCGCTCAACCTCGGCACGGTGATGCGCCAGGGCTTCATCAGCAGCGGCGGCAACGGCTTCGACCTGCCGGCGCAGAGCAACCTGCTCACCAGCTCGGAGCGCTACCTGGTCAACGCGCAGCTCAACTATGAGCTGACCGACCATATCCGCTTCTTCGGCGAGGCCTGGTATTCGCACAACAAGGGCGTCAACCTGATCGACCAGCCCAACTACAACACCGCGCTGTTCGATGCCGCCGGCACGCCCGACGGCAACCTGCTGCTGTCGATCAACAATCCGTTCCTGAACCCGGCCGACCGCGCGACGATCGCGGCCAACCTGCCGGCGGGTGCGACCCAGTTCTATGTCGGGCGCGCGCTTTCCGACCTGACCACCGGCCGCGCCGAGGCGAATGTCGAAACCTATCGCTTCGTCGGTGGCTTCGCGGGCGACTTCTCGCTCGGCAGCCGCCAGTTCCAGTGGGAAGTGTCGGCGAACTACGGCCGTTCGCAGACGGTCGGCAAGAACTACGAGCTGGTCAACGACAACTTCTTCAACGCGCTCGACGCGGTGCAGGACGTCAACGGCAACATCGTGTGCCGTCCGGGCTACACCAACTCGCCCGCCCAGACGATCAGCAGCACCTGCGCGCCGCTGAACATCTTCGGCGTCGGCCAGGCGAGCCAGGCCGCGAAGGACTATATCTTCGCGATCGCCCGTCCGGTCTCGACCAACGATCAGCTGGTGTTCAACGCGAACGTCACCGGCCCGGTGTTCTCGCTGTTCGGCAACGACGTCAGCGTCTCGCTCGGCTATGAGCATCGCCGTGAATCGACCAAGTTCGATCCGGGCTCCTACTATTACGGCCATGACAATGGTGACGGCACGCGCACCCAATATGGCCGCATCATTCCGATCGATCCGATCAAGGGCTCGTTCAATACCAACGAAGTGTTCGGCGAACTTCGCGTGCCGTTCGTTACGCCGGAAAACGGCCTGAGCTGGCTGAAGACGGTCGAGTTCGACGGTGCGGCGCGCTGGGTGCACAACTCGCTGTCGGGCGGCGATCTCACCTGGACCGCGGGCGGCCGCATCGGCTTCGTCCGCGACATCACGTTCCGCGGCAACTTCACGCGGTCGATCCGCTCGCCGGCCATCACCGAGGCGTTCAACCCGACCTCGCGGGCCTTCGACGTGGGCAGCGATCCGTGTGACACGCGCTATGTCGGCAGCGGCCCGAACCCGGCCGTCCGCAAGGCAAACTGCACCGCGGCGGGCATCGACACCACCAACTTCACGTCGAACTACAGCGACTTCACCGTGCCGGTGACAGTCTCGGGCAATCCGGGGCTGAGCAACGAGAAGGCGAATAGCTGGACCGTGGGCGCGGTGATCCAGCCGAGCTTCGCGCGCAGCTTCACGCTGGCGGTGGACTGGGTGGACATCAAGCTGACCGACGCGATCACCTCGCTCGGCGGCGATGACATCCTCAATGCCTGCTATGACTCGCCCAGCTATCCGAACAGCTTCTGCGGCCTTGTCGATCGTGATGCCAACGGTCAGATCACGATGATCCGCGAAGGCTATTACAACGCGGCGTCGTACAAGACCTCGGGTCTGACGGTCACCGGCGCCTATCGCCTGCCGCTGGAGCGCGTCGGGCTCAACAATGCCGGCGTGATCGGTCTCTCGGTGAACTATTTCTACCGCGACAAGCTGGAGCAGCGCGTCGGCACCGGCGACGTCAACCATCTTGCGGGCGAGATCGGCTATCCGCACCATTCGGGCACGGCCAATTTCACCTATGAGAGCAAGGGCTTCAACGCGCTCGTCCAGGCTCAGTATTTCGGCAAGAGCCGGTATGACGTCGACGAGGCGCCCAATGCCCGCAACATCATGGGCGTGGGCGACTGGTGGCTGTTCAACGCCACGGTCGGCACGCGTGTGAACGACCAGTTCAGCCTGAAGCTGATCGTCGACAACGTGTTCAACGTGAAGCCGCCCTATCCGGCGCCGGCCGGCGGCGGCACCGTCACTTATTATTCGGGAATTCTCGGCCGCTATGCGCGCATCGCGGCGAGCGTGAAGTTCTGATCGTCAACTCCGGTTGATGGGAGAACGAAGGGGTCCGGCTTGCCGGGCCCCTTTTTCGTTTGCGCGCGGGCAGGATGCAGCCTTTCCGACCGGCGATGCATTGCCTAAAGGTTGCGCCATGACAGTGCGCAGAAGCTGCGGGGACGCGGCTTGATCCACATTTCCCAGGCATCCGCGGTCGTCGCGGGAGCGGTCCTCGCGCTGCTGCTGATCGGTGCCGTCTGGGCCCTGTATCTGGGCCTGCGCGCCCGTGCCGAGGCCGCCGCGATCGCCGATGCCAATGCCCGCCTCTCCGCGCTGGTGAGCGGATCGCCGGCCCAGGCGATGCTGGTCCGCGCCGATGGCCGTATCGAGCTGCCGCGCCGGCTGGGCGACTGGCTCGGCTTCCAGGAACTGCCGCGCGAGCTGGCCGAATTGAGCGGGGACGGGGCCGGGCTGCTGCCCGAGGATGCCGATGCGCTCGGCGTGCGCGTCGCCGCCGCGCAGAAGGCGGGCAAGCCGTTCAGCCTCTCCGTGCGGGCATGCGGCTCGGAGCGTGCCCTGCTGGTGATCGGCGAGCGCGCGCCCCAGGCCGTCAACGCGCCGGGCGGCGTGGTGCTGTGGTTCCTCGATGCGACCGAGAGCCAGGCCGAGATCAATCGCCTTCAGCGCGAGGCCACGCGCCTGCGCGCCGCCTTCGATGCGCTCACCGCCCTGATCGAGGCCGCGCCGATGCCGATGTGGTATCGCGGCGGCGACTTGCGCCTGCTCATGGTCAATTCGGCCTATGTCCAGGCAGTCGAGGGCAAGGATGCCGAGGATGTGGTCGCGCGCGGGCTGGAGCTGGTCGAGGGCGTCGGGCTGGGCGGGCCGCTCGCCAATGCCGCGATCGCGCGCGATACCGGCGAGCCGCAGACCGCGGCGATGCCGGCGACGATCGGCGGCAAGCGTCGCATGCTGCGCCTGCACGACATGCCGCTGCCCACTGGCGGCGTCGCGGGCTTCGCGGTGGACATCGAGGAGCTGGAGCAGGCGCGGGGCGGCCTGAAGCGCTTCGCCGCGGCCCAGCGCGCGATGCTCGACCGGATCTCGGCCGGCGTGGCCCAGTTCGGGGCGGATCGCAGCCTCATCTTCTCGAACCAGCCCTTCCGCCGCATGTTCGCGGTGAAGAACGAATGGCTGGCCGACCGGCCCGAATTCGATCGCGTGCTCGATCGGATGCGCGAGGCCAATCGCCTGCCCGAGGTTCGCGACTATCCGGCCTGGAAGGCGGAGCGGCGCGAATGGTTCGTCTCGCCCGATGCCGTGGAGGAGACGTGGAGCCTGGGAGCCACGCATCTGCGCGTCGTCGCCCAGCCATTGCCCGAGGGCGGGCTGCTGCTGCTGTTCGAGGACCAGACCCAGCAGTTCGAGCTGCAGCGCGAGCATGGCGAGATGCAGCAGGTGCGCACCGCCACGCTGGAGAGCCTGGCCGAAGCGGTCGCGGTGTTCGGCAAGGGCCGGCTCCAGCTGTGGAACCGCAAGTTCCGCCAGGTCTGGGATTTCGAGGATGCCTTCCTCGACGGCCATCCGCAGGTGCAGCAGCTGGTCCGCGCCGCCGGGCCGCGGCTCGCCAAGTCGGCGCGCGCCGAAGTGATCGGCGATCTGATCCGCATCGCCGCGCAGGATCGCCAGTCGCGCGGCTCCAGCATCGCCTTTGCCGATGGCAGGCATTTCGACATCACCGCAGTGCCGTTGCCCGACGGCAACGCCCTGGTGACGATGCTCGACACCACCGATCACCACCGCGCCGAGCGGGCGCTGCGTGACCGCAACGAGGCGCTGGAAGCGGCCGATCGGGTGAAGACCGCCTTCGTGGCGAACATGAGCTACGAGCTGCGCACGCCGCTCACCTCGATCAAGGGCTTTGCCGAGATGCTGCACGGCGGCTTTGCCGGCCCGCTGAGCGCGAGCGGCGGGGAATATGCCGAGGCGATCCTGGTCTCGGTCGAGCGGCTGGGCCTGCTGATCGACGATGTGCTCGACCTGACCCAGAGCGAGGGAGCGCCGCTGGAGACGGCTCCGGTCGACATCGAGATCGCCGCGCAGAATGCCGCCGAGGCGGTGGCGCCGCTCGCCAGGGCCAAGGGGATCGAGCTGGTGGTCGAGGATGCCGGCAGCGCGGGCAGCATCACCGGCGATGCCCGGCGCATCCGCCAGGTGATCGAGCACCTTCTGCGCCATGCCGTGGCGGCGACGCCGGAGCAGGGGCGCGTGCTGCTGCATCTCGACGGCAACAAGCGAGTCGCGCGGGTGATCGTTTCGGACAATGGCCCGGGCATGAGCCGCGAGGCGGCGGCGAGTGCGTTCGATCGCTTTGCCCAGTTCGGCAATGCCCGGGGCGGCGAGCGGGCCACCGGGCTCGGCCTGCCGCTCGCCCGGCAGTTCGTCGAGGCGCATCGGGGCCGGATCGAGCTGATCTCGGAGCCGGGCGAGGGGACGCTGGTGACGGTGGAGCTGCCGCGGAAATAATCCATTCCCCTCCCTGGAAGGGAGCGCACAGGTCTAATCCTCACCGGGCACTCCGGCTCGCCAGCGTTCGAAGTCCTGTTCTCGCCGCTCATCCCCAAGGAAGTGTTCAATCCCGGCGCGGGTGATAAAGGAACGCCATGCTGCTGCGCTCGCCGGAAGAATCGCTCGAACTGGGCCGTCGCCTGGCCGGGCTGGCGCGCCCGGGCGACGTGATCGCGCTGTCCGGTCCGCTGGGCGCGGGCAAGACGAGCATCGCGCGCGGGCTGCTCGCCGCGCTCGGGCTGGAGGGCGAGGCGCCGTCGCCCAGCTTCGCGATCGTCCAGCCCTATGACCCGCCCGAGGTGCGCTTCCCGGTGCTCCATGTCGACCTCTATCGGCTCGACGATCCCTCCGAGGCGGCGGAACTGGGTCTGGACGATGCCCGAATCGATTCGCTGCTGATCGTCGAATGGCCCGAGCGGCTGGGGGAGGCGGCATGGCAGGATGCGCTGTGGCTGTCCCTGGATGTGGCACCGGACGGCGCGCGCGCCTTGACAGCGAAAGTGCCGGCGGCATGGAAGGACCGATGGTTCCCGACATGAATCCGCCCGCCGCGGCGCCCGACTTCCTGATAGCCGCCGGCTGGGGCGGCGCCGAGATCCGCCCGCTCGCCGGCGATGCCTCGTTCCGGCGCTATTTCCGCGTGGTGGAGCATGATCGCACCGCGATCCTGATGGATGCGCCGCCGCCGCACGAGGATCCGCGCCCCTTCATCAACGTCGCGCGCTGGCTGACCGGCAACGGCTTCGCCGCGCCCGAGATCCTGCACGAGGACCTGACCGAGGGGCTGGTCCTCATCCAGGACTTCGGCGACGCCCGCATGCGCGAGACGGTCGATGCCGCGCCCGAGAGCGAGCTGCGCCTCTACGAGGAAGCGATCGACCTGCTCATCCGCCTCGCCAGCTATCCCGCCGCGGCCGAGCTGCGGCCCTATAGCCATGCCGAATATCAGCGCGAGGTGAGCCTGCTTCCCGAATGGTACTGCCCGGCGGTCGGCCTGGATGTCGATCTCGACGGCTATCGCGCCGCCTGGGACCAGGTGCTGGCGCCGGTGCTCGCGGGTCACACGCCTGTGACGGTGCTGCGCGACTATCATGTCGAGAACATCATGCTGATCGACGGTAGCGCGGAAACCTTGGGCCTTCTCGACTTTCAGGACGCGCTGGCGGGCCACCCTGCCTATGACCTCGTCTCGCTGCTGCAGGACGCGCGCCGCGACGTGCCCGAGACGCTGGAGACCGCGATGCTCGATCGCTACAAGCGCATCACCGGCGCGGGCGACGCCTTCGACGTGGCCTATCACGTGCTGGGCGCGCAGCGGAACGCCAAGATCGTCGGCATCTTCACCCGGCTGTGGAGGCGCGACGGCAAGCCGCGCTATCCGGGCCTGTGCCCGCGCGTCTGGACTTATCTCAACCGCGACCTGCAGCATCCCGCGCTCAAGCCCGTCGCCGACTGGTTCGAGGCCAATATCCCCGCCGACATGCGCGGTGATCCGCTGACGATCGCAGGTTCCGGCGCCGGCGCATGAAACAGTCCGCCACCTATTCGCTGCGCCCCAATCCGGACGTGGCCATGCCGGAGACGGCGATGGTGATGGCCGCAGGCCTGGGCAAGCGCATGCGCCCGCTCACCGTCACGCGTCCCAAGCCGCTGGTGGAAGTCGCCGGTAAGCCGCTGCTCGACCATACCATGGACCATCTGCGCGACGCCGGGATCAAGCGCGCGGTGGTCAACGTCCATTATCTCGCGGACCAGGTGGAGGCGCATCTGAAGGCCCGGGCCGGCGATATCGAGGTGCTGATCTCGGACGAGCGCGCCCAGTTGATGGAGACCGGCGGCGGCATCGTCCAGGCGCGGGCGATGCTGGGCGACAAGCCCTTCTTCACCGTGAACAGCGACACGCTCTGGGTCGACGGGCCGATCGACGCGCTCCATGCGCTGGCGGCCGCCTGGAACGACGAGAAGATGGACGCGCTGCTGCTGCTCGTGCCGCTGGCGCGTGCGTTCAGCCATCGGGGACAGGGCGATTTCCGTCTCGATCCGCTGGGCCGCATCACCGAGCGCCGCAAGCCGGGCCGCCTTGCGCCCTTCGTCTATGCCGGCGCCCAGATCCTCCACCCGCGCGCGATCCGCGACTGGCCGGAGGGGCCGTTCTCGACCAACCTGTTCTGGAACCGCGCGATGGAGCAGGGGCGGTTGTGGGGCGTGGTCCATCAGGGCCTGTGGTTCGATGTCGGCACGCCATCGGCGGTGAAGGAAGCCGAAGAGGTTCTGGCCGAGATGTGACGCGAAGCGTCATCCCGGCGAAAGCCGGGATGCCAGGTCGCAAGCCCGCCGCCTTGATCCGTCATCCGGGCGAAAATCAGAATCCCGTGCGGCGCCTTCCCTGTGCCATCGCCTGAGATCCCGGCTTTCGCCGGGATGACGATTACGGCTAAGCCTGACCCACCCATGCCCACTGCCCTCCGCCTCTACACCATCCCCCCGCACCGCGCCTTTGCGGACGCGCTGGCGAACGGGCTGATCCGGCGCTTCGGCGGCGACCCGATGGGCCTGGCACGCGGGCTGGTCCTGCTCCCCAACAACCGTGCCAAGAGGGCGATCCAGGACGCCTTTGTCCGCGCCAGCGGTGGCGGCTTGCTCCTGCCGCGGCTCGTCGCGGTCGGCGATCCCGAGCTGGACGAGGCGGTGTTCGATGCGGCCGGCGATCCCGACCTCGTGCCGCCCGCGGTCCAGCCGCTCCAGCGCCAATTGATCCTCGCGCGCCTGATCCAGGAGGCCGAGCCCCGCCACGACGCCGCCGAGGCCGTCCGCCTCGCCGGCGATCTCGCCGCCACGCTCGACCAGCTGCTCATCGAGGAAGTTTCGCCCCGCCGGCTCCGGGAGCTGGACCTGGGGCCGGAGCTCTCCGCCCATTGGGAGCGCTCGCTCAAGCTGTTCGAGATCGTGCTCGAACGCTGGCCCAGGGAGCTCGCCCGCCTCGGCCGCATCGACCTCGCCGATCGCCGCCGCCTGCTGATCGACAAGGTGACGAGGCGCTGGAAGGCGAGCCCGCCCCAGGGCTTTGTCTGCGCCGCCGGCATCACCGCGAGCGCGCCGGCCATTGCCCGGCTCCAGCGGATGGTGGCGAGCCTGCCCAGGGGCATGGTGGTGCTTCCCGACCTCGCCATCGCGATCTCCGATGCCGAATGGGAGATGCTCGGCCCGCATGCGCCCGACCCGGTCACCGGCCGGCGCCGCCGCAATCTCGAGACGCACCCGCAATTCCACCTCAAGCTCCTGCTGGAGCGGATGGGCGTCCATCGCAGCGAGTTCGATCCCTGGCGCGCCGCCAGCGAGCATGACGCGGCGCCCTCGCGCAGCAAGGCGATCGCCTCGGCGATGCAGCCGCCCGAGCTGACCCATGGCTGGACCACGCTGCCGGAGCGCGAGCGCCGGCTCGATGGCGTCCGCGCCCTCGAAGTCGCCACGCCGGCGGAAGAGGCCCAGGCCATCGCCCTGGCGCTGCGCCAGACGCTGGAGACTCCCGGCCGCACCGCCGCGCTGGTCACGCCCGATCGTGCGCTCGCCCGCCGCGTCGCCGCGCATTGCGCGCGCTGGGGCATCGCGATCGACGATTCCGCCGGCCAGCCGCTCTCGATCCTGCCGCCGGGCACGCTGCTGCTGGCGCTGGCCGATGCCGCCGCCCAGCGCTTCGCGCCGCTGCCGCTGCTCACGCTCCTCAAGCACCCGCTGGTGATGCCCGAGGCGCGCACCGAATGGCTGGAAGGTGCCCGCCTGCTCGATCGCGCGCTGCGCGGGCCGCGCCCGGCACCCGACCTTACCGGCATCGATCGCCATCTGGCGGAGCAGGAGGGCAGGGACGGCCCCCTCCGCCAGGCCGCCGCGCAATGGTGGCCGGCGGCTCGGGCGCTGCTGGAGCCGCTCGAGGGCGCTTGCGGGGGCGGGCCCCAGCCGATCCCCGTCCTGCTCGCCGCGTTGCGCGAGGCCGCCCAGGCGCTTGGCGGCGACGGTCTGTGGAGCCGGGCCGAGGGGCGCGCCGCCGCGACATTGCTCGATGATCTCGAGCGCGAAGCCGGCGACGGCCCACGCCGCGCCGATCCGGACATGCTCGCGCCGATGCTGCGCACGCTGATGGACCAGATCGCGGTGCGCCCGCCCCAGGGCGGCCATCCGCGCCTCGCCATTCTCGGCCAGCTCGAAGCGCGGTTGCAGACCGCCGACCTGATGATCCTCTCCGGGCTCAACGAAGGCGTGTGGCCGGGCCTGCCGGCGCCCGATCCCTGGCTGGCGCCGCGCATCCGCGCCGAGCTGGGCCTGCCCGGCCTGGAGCGCCGCATCGGCCTGGCGGCGCACGACCTGGCCGGCGCGCTGGGTGCGCCCGAGGTGCTGCTCACCCGCGCCCGGCGCGACGCCACCGCGCCGACCATCGCCTCGCGCTTCTGGCTGCGGCTCGAAGCGCTGTCTGGCGGCCTGGATCGCGCCGAGGATCTCGCCGTCTGGCTGCGCGCGATCGACGATCCCGGCGTCCATGAACCGGCCGAGCGCCCCGAGCCTTCGCCGCCGATGGGGGACCGTCCCAAGGCGATCTCGGTGACCGAGGTGGATCGCCTGAAGGCCGATCCCTATGCCTTTTACGCGCGCCGCATGCTCAAGCTCATGCCGCTCGATCCGGTCGATGCCGATCCCAGCGCGGCGTGGCGCGGCACTGCGGTGCACGACGTTCTTCAGAAATGGTTCGAACTCGATGGCTGCGATCCGGCAAGGCTCCGCGCGCGTGCGGAGGCGATGCTGGTGGACGAACGCACCCATCCGATGATGCGCGCGCTCTGGCAGCCCCGGCTGATGGAGGCGATCGACTGGATCGCCCGCCAGATCGCCGAGAATCCGGAGCGCAAGGTGCTTGCGGTCGAGCGTGACGGCGAGGTCGAGTTCGCCGGCGTGACGCTGCGCGGCAAGTTCGACCGGATCGACCGCCTGCCCGATGGCGGCCTGGCGATCGTCGACTACAAGACCGGCCAGCCGCCCAGCACCCGCGCCGTGCGCGCCGGGTTCAGCCTCCAGCTCGGCCTGCTCGGCCTGATCGCCGAGCGGGGCGGGTTCGCCGATATCGCGGGCACGGCGCGGGCCTTCGAATATTGGTCGCTCGCCCGGTCCCCGCGCACCGGCGGCTTCGGCTATGTCGACAGCCCCGTGGATCCGAAGAAGAAGGAGCCGATCCCGGCCGAGGAGTTCGTCGACATCGCCGCGCATCATTTCGCCGAAGCGGTCCGCGCGTGGCTGACCGGCGACCAGCCCTTCACCGCCAAGCTGGTGCCGGAATATGCGCCTTATGCCGAATATGACCAGCTGATGCGCCGCGACGAATGGTATGGCCGTGAGTGAGGCTGTGATCTCGCATGCCCCATCCCGTCATCCCCGCGCAGGCGGGGATCCAGGGTTACTCCGCTCGGCCGGTCCCGCTTGGCTCTGGATCCCCGCCCGCGCGGGGATGGCGGATGTGGAAGCAGGGATGAGGACGGACGCGGCAAATGTCTGAAGTCCGCCCCCTCCACCCCTTGAAGGGCAATCAGAGCCGGGCAAGCGATCCGGAGCGGCACGTCTGGCTGTCCGCTTCGGCGGGCACCGGCAAGACCCAGGTGCTCGCGGCGCGCGTCTGGCGCCTGTTGCTGAACGGCACCGATCCGGGAGCGATCCTCTGCCTTACCTTCACCAAGGCCGGCGCGGCGGAGATGTCGGAGCGCATCACGAGCCGCCTGGCGCGATGGGTGCGCAGCGACGAGGGCAGCCTTCGTGCGGATCTCGCCGCATTGGGCGAGACCGCGACGCCGCAAATGATCGG
Organism: Sphingomonas sp. NPDC092440; assembly: GCF_044754985.1. Classification (NCBI taxonomy): domain Bacteria; kingdom Pseudomonadati; phylum Pseudomonadota; class Alphaproteobacteria; order Sphingomonadales; family Sphingomonadaceae; genus Sphingomonas; species Sphingomonas sp. NPDC092440. Next base: position 328,514 of record NZ_JBIVQA010000003.1, read on the forward strand.
CAAGGCTCGCCAGCTCTTCGCCAAGGTGCTCGACGCGCCCGGCGGCGGCATCCGCATCCAGACGATCCACAGCTTCTGCCAGTCGCTGCTCGCCGCCTTCCCGATGGAGGCGGGGCTCGTCCCCGGCTTCCGCCCGCTCGACCAGCGCGAGGAAGCAGTGCTGGCGCGCGAGGCGCTGGCCGAGATGCTGGTCGATGCCGAGCGCGAGGGGCGCGGCTGGATCGTCGACGCGGTCGGCGCGCTGTCGCTGCGGCTGGGCGAGGGCAAGGCCGAGGATTTCCTCAAGGCCTGCGCGCGCGAAGGCGAGGCGCTGGCCGAGCTGCCGATCCTGGTCCAGCCTTTCCTGCGTGAGGCGCTCGGACTTCCCGAGGGCGATGTGGACGCCGAGATCGCCCGGCGCTGTGCAGACGATGCCTTCGATCTCGGCAGCTTGCGGGCGCTCACGGTGATGAATGCCGATTGGGACACTGCGCGCGGCCGGGAGCGGGCCGACATCGCCGCCGCCTGGCTGTCCGGATCGCCCGAGGCGCGCGCCGCCGGTCTCGCCGATCTCCATTCGATCTGGGCCACCGCCAAGGGCGAGCCGCGCTCCTTCGGCAAGGGGCAGGCGCCGCAGGATCCGGCCTATGCCGATTATGCGATGCGCCTCTACGAGACCTGCACCGAACTGCTCGGCATGAAGACCCAGGCCGCCTATGCCGACCTGCTCGCTTCGGGGCTCGAAGCGGGCCGGGTCTATGCCGAGACCTATGCGCGGGCCAAACGCCGGCTCGGCGCGGTCGACTTCAACGACCTGATCCACCGCACCGTGGCCCTGCTCGCCGAGCCGGGCATGGGCGAATGGGTGCGCTTCAAGCTCGATACCGCGACCGAGCACGTCCTGATCGACGAGGCGCAGGACACCAATCCCCAGCAATGGGCGATCGTCAGCGCGATCGCGGACGAGTTCTTCGTCGGCGAGGGCGCGCGCGCGGAGACGGTCCGCACCCTGTTCACCGTGGGTGACTACAAGCAGGCGATCTTCGGCTTCCAGGGCACCGACCCGATCTTCTTCCGCGCCGCGTTCGAGCGCTTCCTCGCCAGGTCGCGCATCCATCCCGATCCGGGCTTCGAGGTGGAGCCGCGCGAAGTGGAGGAGCTGTCGCTCACGCACAGCTTCCGCTCGACCCGGCCGGTGCTGGAGTTCGTCGACGCCGCGATCGGCGCGCTGCCGGGGCCGGGCATGGGCGAGCTTTCCGACGCCGAGCCGCATGCCAGCGAAGTGCCGGGTCCAGGCACCGTGACCTTGTGGCCGCCGGTCACCGAAGGCGGCAGCGAGGCGGACGAGGAGGAGTGGGTCAGCGATGCAACCCGCGAACTGGCCAGGCGCATCGCCCGGGCAATCAAGGGCTGGATCGGCAATCTCGACCTGGAGAGCAAGGGCCGCAAGCTTGCCCCGGAGGACGTGATGATCCTGGTCAAGCGTCGCGGCGAGCTCGCCTCGCTGATCGTCGCGCGGCTCTATGCCGAGGGTGTGCCGGTGGCGGGCGTCGATCGCCTGCGCCTGAACGCGCCGCTGGCGGTGCAGGATCTGCTCGCCGCCATCCGCTTCGCACTCCAGCCCGAGGACGATCTGTCGCTGGCGTCGCTGCTCGTCTCGCCGCTGATCGGCTGGACCCAGGAGGAACTGATGGACGCCGCGGTCCGCAAGGGCGGCGGATTGTGGCGCCATCTGCGCAAGACCCAGCCAGAGGAGCGCCTGGCGCCGCTCTATGCGTTGCTCGCCCGCGCGGACATCGCCACGCCCTATCGCTTTCTGGAGGAACTGCTCTCCGGTCCCCTGGATGGCCGCCGCAAGCTGCTGCGCCGCCTGGGTGAGGAAGCGCGCGATCCGATCGAGGAGCTGCTCAATGCGACCCTCAACTTCGAAAAGGTCGCGACGCCTTCCCTGCAGCGGTTCCTCGACTGGTTCGATCGCGGCGATGTGGAGATCGTCCGCGATGCGGCCCAACCCCAGGCGGCGGTGCGGGTGATGACCGCGCATGGTGCCAAGGGCCTGCAGGCGCCCCTGGTCGTCCTCGCCGACGCCACCGTCGACCCGACGCGGTCCCCGCGCGACTTTCTGCATTGGGAACCGTCTGCCGCTTCCGGAAAGCTGCCGATCTTCCGGCCTCGCGCCGCCGAGCGGGGGGTGCTGGGGCAAGTCCTCGAAAATGCCGATGCGCGGGAGCTCAGCGAGCATTGGCGTCTGTTCTACGTGGCTGCCACCCGAGCCGAGGAGCGGCTGGTCATCGCCGGTGCCCTGGGCCCCCAGGCCAAGGGCGTCCCCCCGCAGAAGAGCTGGTATGCCGCCAGCGCCGCCGCCCTCGATGCCCTGGGCGTGGCCGAGGGGGAGGTCCGCGAATTCAAGGGATTGCAGCCCCAGGCGCCGGTTCCGGCCCGGTCCCGTCCGGCATCGGAGCCCGCCGAGGCGGCGGCGCTTCCCGGCTGGGCCCGCCGCCCCGCGCCCGAGGAGGCCCGCCCGCCGCGCCCGCTGGCACCCTCCGCGCTGGGCGACGATGCCGTGGCCGATCCGCCGCCCACGCCCGCGCTGCGCGCTGCCGCCGAGCGCGGCCGGCTGCTCCATTCCCTTTTCGAGCGATTGCCGTCGGTCAGCCCCGCCGAGCGCGCCGCCGCCGCGGAGCGCTGGCTGGCCGGGGCGGGGGGCGTCGGCGATCCGGCCCGGCGCGCCGAGCTTGTCGCCGCGGCGCTGGCGGTCACCGAGGATCCGCGCTTCGCCGAGCTGTTCGGCCCCATGTCGCTGGGGGAAGCGCCCATCGCCGCGGTGGTGGGGGATGGGCTCGTCGTCTCGGGCACGGTCGACCGGCTGGTGGTGACGCCCGGCCATGCCCGGGTGGTCGACTTCAAGACCGGCCGCCGCGCACCGGCGTCCCTGGCCGAGATCCCTCCCTATCACCTCAGGCAGATGGCGGCCTATGCCGCTGCGCTGGCGGTGATCTTTCCGGGGCGCGTGATCGAGGCTGGTCTGCTCTATGCGGCGGGGCCGGTGCTCCATCTCCTGCCGGCCGATCTGCTCTTGGCCCACAAGCCGGGCTTCACGGATATGGAGCAAAGCTTGGGCTTGCGCGCTTGACCCTGCGAGGTGCGATCATAGATTAGCGGCCGATATCGTATCAGGAGTTTGATCATGGCCACCAAGGCGACCAACGACGCCAGCTTTTCCGCAGACGTTCTCGAGGCCGACAAGCCCGTGCTCGTCGATTTCTGGGCGGAATGGTGCGGGCCGTGCAAGATCATCGCACCGGCGCTCGAGGAACTGGCCGAGGAATTGGCCGACAGGGTCGAGATCATCAAGATCGACATCGACGAGAATCCCGACGCGCCGACCAAATACGGCGTGCGCGGCATTCCCACCATGATCCTGTTCAAGGACGGCCAGCCGGCGGCAACCCAGGTCGGCGCGATGCCGAAGAGCGCGATCAAGCAATGGGTGGAGCGCTCGCTTTGACCGCGGGCGCGTCCGGCGCTGCCTGAGATCCTGGCGCTGGATTGTCTCCATCGCCATTCCCGCGAGGGCGGGGATGGCGGGGGCTAGTAACTGCGTTCGCATCCGGGCAGGCGGCGGGGCCTCCGCCTCCCCGCCGGCTCAGCTCCGGTAATCCGCGTTGATCGAGATGTATCCGTGCGTCAGGTCGCAGGTCCATACGGTGGCGCGGCCTTCGCCAAGGCCCAGTTCGACGCCAATCTCGATCTCGCGGCCCCTCAGGTGCGCGGCGACGGGTGCCTCGTCATAGCCTTCCACCGCCAGGCCGTCGCGCGCCACCTGGGTGGTGCCGAAGCGGATGGCGAGCCGGTCGCGCTCGGCGGGCTCGCCAGCCTTGCCCACTGCCATCACCACGCGGCCCCAATTGGCATCCTCGCCCGCGATCGCGGTCTTCACCAGCGGCGAATTGGCGATCGACATGGCGATGCGGTGCGCGCTCGCATCGCTCTCTGCGCCCTCGACGGTGATCTCGATGAGCTTCTGCGCGCCTTCGCCGTCGCGGACGACGAGCTGGGCGAGCTGGTGGCACAGATCCTGGAGCGCGGCGCGAAAGGCGTCGGCGCCGTCGTCCTCGTCGCTTGCCAGCACTGCATTGCCCGCGCTGCCGGTGGCGAAGGCGAGCACCGTGTCGCTGGTGGAGGTATCGCCGTCCACGGTGATGCACGAGAAGCTCTTGCGGTTGGCATCGCCAAGCGCGGCCTGCAGGAAGGCCGGGTCGACCGCGGCATCGGTGAAGAGGAAGCCGAGCATGGTCGCCATGTCCGGCGCGATCATGCCCGATCCCTTGATGATGCCGATCAGGCTGACGGTCCTGCCCCCCACCACGGCTTGCGTGACCGCGCCCTTGGCGAAGGTGTCGGTGGTCATGATCGTCGCGGCGGCATCTTCCCAGCTGCAGGGCGCGGCGGTGAACGCGCTGTCGAGGCCCGCTTCGGCCTTGTCGATCGGCAGCGGCACGCCGATCACCCCGGTGGAGGCGACGAACACGTCGGACGGCCGGCAGCCGAGATGCGCGGCGGCGCGGGCGGCGATCGCTTCCACCGCGGCGCGGCCGCGATTGCCGGTGAAGGCATTGGAATTGCCTGCATTCACCACCAGCGCCCGCGCCTCGCCCAATGGCAGCGCCTTGCGGCACCATTCCACCTCGGGCGAGGGGCATCTGCTGCCGGTCAGCACGCCCGCCACCGAAGTGCCCGGCGCTAGTTCGATGAAGGTCAGGTCGCAGCGGTCCCAGCTCTTGTATCGCGCCCGGGCGACGCGCGCGGTGACGCCGGGGATCGCCGGCAGGGCGGGAAAGGGAAGCGCAAGCGGGGAGCGTTCGATGGACATGCAAGGACCTGTTGCTAAGCTGGCGTCCGCTTCGGGCAAGCAGGGGGAAAGATCAAATGCTTTTGGTGATGCTGGCGGGGCTCGCGCCGCAGGATGCGCCGCGGGTGAAGCCGCTCAACGTCCAGGAATGGGTGACGGAGGACGATTATCCGGCGGCCGCGCTCCGCAACGGCGAGGAAGGCACGGTGCGCTTCGACCTGACGATTGCCCGCGATGGCGCGGTCGGGAAGTGCGAGATCGCCCAGCCCTCGGGCTCCGGCACGCTCGATGCCACCACCTGCACGCTGCTGACCCAGCGCGCGCGGTTCAGCACGCCCCAGGCCGACCTGCACTATCGCGGCCAGATCACCTGGAAGCTGCCGGCTGCCGTTCCCGAGCCGATCGCCTGGTCGCACAGCGCCGCGATCATCCGCCTGGCGGGCGATGGCGCCGTGCTGGGCTGCGAGGAGAAATATGAGGGCCATGTGACCGAGAAGATCGGGGAGCCCTGCTCATCCTATGGCAAGGAGATGCCCGCGATGCTGCTCGCGGCGATCGGCGGCACGGGCGCGCCGCGCACCGTGACGATGGAGCTGGCCAACTATTTCGGCGGCGAGGCCGGGCCTGCCCGCTTCCATGCCAAGGCGGGGCAGGTGATGGTGGCGCGGCGGCAGATTCAGTTCGACATCGCCGAGAGCGGCAAGGTGGAGAATTGCCGCGACGTCCCGACGGGGCAGGAGGGGGTGCTGGATTTCATGCCGAGCCCGTGCAGCTGGGGCCCCGGCCCCTATGTGCCGCCGCTCGATGCCGCGGGGAAGCCGCGTGCCACCACGGGCACGATGGAGGTAGCGATTTCGCGCACGCCCTGAGCCGGGTGATGGACAGCGCGGGGCGACGCGTTACCAATGGCGGGTCGCCAAAGACTCGAAAGGCATATTCGATGATTTTCGCTACCCTCCTGGCCCTTGCCGGCCAGACCGTGTCGGCCGTGCCGGCTTCCATCATGACGATCACCGTGCAGAAGCTGCCCGCGAGCTATCACCACGCGCCGATCGTTCATCTGGACTTCAACGAGAAGGGCGCGGTCTCGGCCTGCACGCTCGAGCAGTCGAGCGGCAGCCCGGGTATCGACAAGGTCGCCTGCCAGCAGGTTTCGACCGTTACCCTGCGGGCGGAGAAGGGCAAGGCGCCCGAATCGCGATCGGCGGCGGTGGAGTTCGTCGCGGGCCCCGCGCCGGCGCAATGATCTTCCCGGGCCCGGTGGCATAGGCTGTCTTTGCCCGGATCGGATGGCCGCGCTGCGGCATCCGGAAGGAAGGTCCCCGGCCGAAGCCCGGCCGGGGACCCTTTTCGTCACTGCTTGGCGACGGTGCCGGTAAAGGTACCATCGACGGTGTTGCGGCTCAGGCGGTTGTCGCCATAGCTCGTCAGGCCGGCACCGCCCGAGGCGGAGACGCCGATGCCGTTGGCCGAGATGGTGTTGCCCGAGGCTTCGACACGCGCCAGGGCGCTCTGCGAATTGATGCCGATGCCGCCATTATTGTAGATTTGGCTGTTGACGATCGTGCCGACGACCAGCGTGGAAGGAGCAACCACGTTGAGGCCGCCGTCCGCGCCCGAAAGCACGCTGTTCGAGATTTCGGCGAACACGCCCGCGCCGTTGCTGCCCGTGCTGTCCAGGCGAATGCCCTCGTCGCCGTTGTTGAACAGCTGGACATTGTCGATGGTGGCGCGTGCGGTGCCCGAGCCCGTCGGCTGCACCAGGATGCCGCCGCCCGCGGCGGGAGTGCCGTTGTTCGCGATCACCGAGTGGCTGACCGAGAGCGAGCCGCTCACCGCCGGCTGGAACGAGATGCCATAGCCGCTGCCCTGGTTGGAGATGAAGACATTCTCCACCACCAGCGACGCGCCTGAAAGGAAGCGGATGCCGTTGACGCCCTGGGTGACGCCGGCGCCGTCGATCGACAGGCCGCGCAGCACCACCTTGGCCGTGTTCGGCGTCGCCGAGGCGCTGTCGTTGATGATGATGCCGTTGACCCCCGAATTGAGGACGCTGCCGAAGGTGCCCGTGCAATCGAGGGTGATCGACTTGGTGATGGTCACCGTGCCGAAGCCGCCCGGATCGAGGCAATTGATTTCGCCGCCCGTGGCCGTCTTCGAAATCGCGCCTGCGAAGGTCTTGCACGGCGCGGTGCGGCTGCACGGGTTGACGTCGTCGCCGACGCCCGAGACCCAGGTGCGCGTCGCCTGCGCCGCCGCTGGGGCGGCGGAGAAGATGCCGAAGACCGCGGTGGCCAGGGCCAGCGCCGGCAAATGCTTGCGGATTGAGATCATGCTGCTCTCCAGAACTAGAGTATTTTGCGCGGAACAGGCCGTCTCCCGGGGTGGGAGGCGACAGAAAGCTCATTCGAGACGGACCGCCATGGATCGTCGCCTCGTTGCGCGCTGCCAGCCGTGGCAGCGCAACTATTTGTCGATTATCGCTTGCGTCGATACGCAAGCCTTGGCGGCCCCGATGCCCATATTAGCACGAAACCGGGGGCCAGCCTACCGAGTCGGTATTGGACGGGACGATCAACTTTGATTGGACGAACCGCCTGGCAATAATTATGTCGCTGGTCGCGGTGCCGTGCGGCGCCCCATGACAAGGCCTTATTTTGGAACTGCTGCTTCTCCTCACTGCCTTCCTCGCGAGCCTGACCGGTGCCGGTTCGGCCGATCGCGGTGGACTTCGGCAGATGCAGGGCGTGGCGGTGGTCCAGGCCGCCCAGGCGGCACAGGCGGCGGTGCTTCCGGCCCGTCGCGCGGCGCCCGCGCTCCCCGTGCCGCTGCTGCGGCCCGAAAGGGTTCTTCCGCTCGCGGCCGTGCGGAACGCGCCCGCCGCGTTGCACCTGCCCTTCGAGCGCCGGCTCGAATGAGCTTTTCCGCGGTTCGCTGAACCCGGCGGCCGTTCTTCCGTTCTCGCATTCAAACGGGCGCCGGCCGTGGCGGCGCGCCTGTCCGACCACCCTAGACACAGACTGGAAAATCCATGCTCGGCGGTTTTGCCAAGACCCTCTTCGGTTCCTCGAACGATCGCTATGTGAAGTCGCTCGGCAGCATCGTGAACAAGATCAACGGTTTCGAGCCGGCGATCTCGGCGATGCGCGACGACGAGCTTTCGAGCCAGACGGTGAAGTTCCGCGAACGGCTCGCCAATGGCGAGAAGCTGGACGCGCTGCTTCCGGAAGCCTTCGCCACGGTGCGCGAGGCGGCCAAGCGCGTGCTCGGCCAGCGCCATTATGACGTGCAGATGGTGGGCGGCATCGTGCTTCACCGCGGTGAGATCGCCGAGATGCGCACCGGTGAGGGCAAGACGCTGGTCGCGACGCTGGCGACCTATCTCAACGCATTGCCGGGCGACGGCGTCCATGTCGTCACCGTCAACGACTATCTCGCCAAGCGCGACGCGGAGTGGATGGGCCAGGTCTACAAGTTCCTCGGCCTCACCGTCGGCGTGATCGTGCCCAACCTCTCCGACCATGAGCGCCGCGAGGCCTATGGCTCGGACATCACCTATGGCACGAACAACGAGTTCGGCTTCGACTATCTGCGCGACAACATGAAGTATGAGCGCGTCTCGATGACGCAGCGCCCGTTCAACTTCGCGATCGTCGATGAGGTCGACTCGATCCTGATCGACGAGGCCCGCACGCCGCTCATCATCTCGGGCCCCACCGACGACAAGTCCGAGCTCTATATGGGTGTCGACGTGGTGGTGAAGCAGCTGGTGCCCGAGGATTACGAGAAGGACGAGAAGCAGCGCACCATCGTGCTGACCGAGGACGGCACCGAGAAGGTCGAGCGCATGCTTGAGGCCGCCGGGCTGCTCCAGGGCGCCAATCTCTACGATTTCGAGAACACCCAGGTCGTCCACCACCTGAACCAGGCGCTGCGCGCGAACGTGATGTTCAAGCGCGACATCGATTATATCGTGAAGGACGACAAGGTCGTCATTATCGACGAGTTCACCGGCCGCATGATGGACGGCCGGCGCTGGTCGGACGGCCTGCACCAGGCGGTGGAGGCGAAGGAAGGCGTCAACATCGAGCCGGAGAACCAGACGCTCGCCTCGATCACCTTCCAGAACTATTTCCGCATGTACCCGAAGCTCGGCGGCATGACCGGCACCGCGGCGACCGAGGCGCCCGAATTCTTCGACATCTATAAGATGAACGTCGTCACCATCCCGACCAACCTGCCGGTGCAGCGCGTCGACGAGGAGGACGAGTTCTACAAGACGCTCGACGAGAAGTTCCGGGCGATTGCCAAGAGAATCAAGGAACATGCCGCCAAGGGCCAGCCGGTGCTGGTTGGCACCGTCTCGATCGAGAAGTCGGAGATGCTGTCGGAGTTCCTCACCGGCGAGGGCGTCGATCACGCGGTGCTGAACGCCCGCCATCACGAGAGCGAGGCGCATATCGTGGCGCAGGCAGGCCGGCTGGGCGCGGTGACGATCGCCACCAACATGGCCGGCCGCGGCACCGACATCCAGCTGGGCGGCAATCTCGAGTTCCGCGTCCATGACGAGCTCGCCGATATGGAAGAGGGGCCGGCCAAGGAAGCCGCGATCGAGCAGATCAAGGCGGAGATCGCGGCGGAGAAGCAGAAGGTGAAGGAGGCCGGCGGCCTGTTCGTGCTCGGTACCGAGCGCCACGAGAGCCGCCGCATCGACAACCAGCTGCGCGGCCGCTCGGGCCGCCAGGGCGATCCGGGCCTCAGCCGCTTCTACCTCTCGCTGGACGATGACCTGCTGCGCATCTTCGGCTCGAACACGCTGTTCGCCAAGATGATGCGCAACAACATCGCCGATGGCGAGGCGATCGGCTCCAAATGGCTGAGCAAGGCGATCGAGACTGCGCAGCGCAAGGTCGAGGCGCGCAATTACGACATCCGTAAGCAGGTCGTCGAATATGACGACGTGATGAACGATCAGCGCAAGGTGATCTACGAGCAGCGCGCCGACATCATGGACGCCGAGACGGTGGGCGACGTCGTCACCGACATGCGCGCCGAGACGGTGAACGCGATCGTCGGCGAATATTGCCCGCACGGCTCCTATCCCGAGCAGTGGAAGGTTGAGGAGCTCAAGGAGAAGGTGCTCGGCACCCTCAACGTCGATGCGCCGGTGGAGCAGTGGATCCGGGACGAGGCGCAGATCGAGCCGGAGATGGTCGAGGAGCGCGTCCGCGAGGCCGCGGACAAGCTGGTCGAGGCCAAGGCCGTCGACCTGGAGCCCGAGACCTGGAGCCAGATCGAGAAGTCGATCCTGCTGCAGAATCTGGACCATCACTGGAAGGAGCATCTCGCGATGCTCGACGCGCTGCGCCAGGTCGTGCACCTGCGCGCCTATGCCCAGAAGACGCCGATCAACGAGTATAAGCACGAGGCGTTCGCGATGTTCGAGCGCATGCTCGGCCAGATCCGCGAGGACGTGACCCGCACGCTCGCCTTTGCCCAGTTCCGCATGGAGCCGGCGCCCGAGCTGCCGCAGCTGCCCGATTTCCTGACCACCCATATCGATCCGCTGACCGGCGAGGACGATACCTATGACTATGACGGCGGCGCGGCCGGGCTGATCACCACCCGCCTGCCGCAGATGGGCATTCCCCAGCCTTCGGCCGAGGATCTCGGCACCGATCCGGCGCAGTGGGAAGGGCTGGTCAGCCGCAACGCGCCGTGCCCCTGCGGCTCGGGCCGCAAGTACAAGCACTGCCACGGCCAGGTGGCCTGAGCCAGGGTCGGCCTTCGGGCCGCCCGTACCGCCCGTACATAGCCTATGCCGTCATCCCCGCGCAGGCGGGGATCCAGAGCCAAGGGCGATACCGCCTGTAACCCTGGATCCCCGCCTGCGCGGGGATGACGATCCTTGAGGGGGCGTTCCCCTCCCGCAAGCGGGAGGAGTTTCTCCGCTTACTTCGTGGCCGGCATCTGGATCGACGGACCCAGGCGGCTGACCACTTCGTGCGCGTCGAAGGCGCGCAGGTTGTCGGCGGGCTTGGGGCCCTTGCCCATCACCACTTCGGCCATCGCCTCATATTGGGTGACGGTGCGATAATCCCAGTCGCGGTCGCGCCAGAAGGGATCGTCGAAGAAGGGATCCCAGCTGCGCCAGCCCCAGCGCGGGCCGCGATAGAAGCGCCAGGAGGGGCTCCAATAGCCCCAGGGCCCGGGACCCCAGGCGCCCGGCTCGCGCACGATATCGGTCTTCTTCTCAGTATCGCGGTCGGACAGGATGAAGTGATCGAAGCCCTGCTGGAGCGTCAGTTCGGCAGCGCGATAGAGCAGATAGCGCTCGACCGTCTCCCGCGAGGTGAGGCTGTTGCCGGAGAAGCTGATGCGGAAGCGATTGCTTTCGATCTGCGTGTCCGAATAGCCGTTGCGGACAGCGGTGCCGTTGCCGGTGGCAGGCTGGTAGGGGGTCGCCGTCATACAGGCGGACAGCGAGATGCTGCCGGCGAGGATGAGAGCAAGCGCTGCGAACCGGGGGCGCTTGGGAGTTCTCGACATGGTTCCTCCGAGGTTAAAGTCTGGGCACTGCTATGACGGAACGAACGCGCGCCGGCAGGGATGTGTCCACGATGGAGCGTGGCATATCCGCGATTGACGGAGGCTGAACAACCCGTGTCAAATCACGCCAGCCGCTCGGGAACTTCCATCGCATCCTCGGCGAGCGTGTCGCGGGGCGCCATGGCTTCCCAGGGGAAGACGAACCAGTCCTTGTCGACCGAGCGGTCGATCGGGCGGGCACGATAATCGACCTGCTGCGAGGAGCGGAGATTGTCGAGCAGCACGGCGAAGCGGATACGACTGGCGATCGCGCTTTCGCCGGCCAGGGCGGCGCGGATCTCGCCGATCGTCTTGCCGCTGTCGTTGATGTCCTCGACGAACAGCAGCCGGTCGCCGTCGCGGGTCCGCCGGGCCAGCACCGAGACCAGTTCCTCGCCGAACTGGGCGATCCTGGTCGAATGATCGATCGAGACGAGCGGCAGGCCCATGCGGTGCGACAGGAACACCGCCGGCGTCAGCCCGCCGCGGCCGACGCCGACCAGCAGCGTCGGGTTCCAGGCTTCGGCGGCGGCGGCGATGGCATGGACGCCCGCCACCATCTCCTCATGGGTGAAAGGGGTGAAGACGATGCTCAAGCGTGTTCCTCCGCATAGGCGTCGACCCGGGCGAGATGCGCGGCGACTTCGTCGTCGGAAAGAAAGGAACCGAGGAAACTGTTCCGCGCCAGCGTCACCAGGTCGCGGCGGCTGAGGTCGCGGCCCCGGGCGATCGCCCGGTAATTGTCGGCGACATAGCCGCCGAAATAGGCGGGATCGTCCGAATTGACCGTGGCGCGCAGGCCCAGCTGCAGCATCCGGTCGATCGGATGCGCGTCGACCGAGGCGACGTTGCACAGCTTGACGTTGGAAAGCGGGCAGACAGTGAGCGTCATCGAGGAACGGGCCAGTCGGGCGACCAGCGCCGAATCCTCGAGGCTGCGATTGCCATGGTCCAGCCGGTCGATCGCCAGCAGGTCCAGCGCCTCGGCGACATATTCGGGCGGGCCCTCCTCGCCGGCATGGGCGACGCGCTTGAGCCCCATCGCGGCGGCGGCGGCGAAGACGCGCTCGAACTTGGATGGGGGATGGCCGAGCTCCGACGAATCCAGGCCGACGCCGGCGATCCGGTCGAGCCAGGGCTGGGCCTGGGTCAGCGTCCTGAAGGCATCGTCTTCGTCCAGGTGGCGCAGGAAGCACAGGATCAGCTTGGAGCTGATGCCCAGCCGCGCCTCGGCCGCTTCCATGCCGGCGAGCAGCCCGTTGGCGACCACGCCGAACGGAATGCCGCGATGGGTGTGCGTCTGCGGATCGAAGAAGATCTCGGCATGGACGACACCGTCCTGCGCCACCCGCTCGAAATAGGCGAGGGCGAGGTCGTGGAAATCCTCCTCGGTGCGCAGCACGTCGGCGCCGGCATAATAGATGTCGAGAAAGTCCTGGAGGTTGGAGAATTCATAGGCCGCCCGAACCTCCTCCACCGACGCGAAGGGGATGGCGACGCCGTTGCGCCGGGCAAAGGCGAACATCTGCTCGGGCTCCAGGCTGCCCTCGATGTGCAGATGGAGCTCCGCCTTGGGCAGTCCGGCGATGAAAGTGTCGAGGTCGTGCATCGCCGGAACATCGCAGGCGGGGCGGGGAGTCGCAAGGGGAGCGGTGGGGGCTTGCGGCGTGTGTGTCGTCTCGAGCCTCAGGGTCCAGGCTCAATCAGCAACTGCCCTCACCCCTGCTGTTCTCCATCGTCATCCCCGCCTGCGCGAGGGTGACGGAAGTAATCTCAAGGGCTTGTTTGGGTTATCAACGTATCGGTCTTCCACCTCACAACGGTGTCGGCACGTCGATCGCCTGTGGCCCGGCCGGTGTCGGATCCTCGTCATCCGCCGGGGGCGGAGCGAGGGGAGGATCGTCGCTCGCCGAGCGGCGCCAGGCGCTGGGCGACATGCCGAACTCGGAAGTGAACCAGCGCGTGAATGCGGCGGGCGAGGCATAGCCCAGCATCTCGCCGATCGCGGCGAGCGTCTGGACGTTGTTGAGCAGATGGCGGACCACCAGTTCGCGGCGCACGCCGTTCAGCACCGCGCTGAAGCCGGTGCCTTCTACCTCCAGCCTGCGCTGGAGCGTGCGCGGCGAGACGCCGATGTGGCGCGCGACATTCTCGATCGAGGCCTTGCCCGATGCGAGCAGGATGAAGAGCGCCCGGCGCGTCCGGTCGGCTTCGGTGAGCAAGGGGGCCGAGGGGAGCTGCGTCTCGAAGTAGCTGTTCGCATAGGCGGCCAGGTTCGAGCGATAGCCCGGGTTGCGGGCGTGCAGCGCCGCGCGCGCATAGGCGACGCCGTTGACGCCGCTGCCGAAATGCACCGGGCAACCGAGCACCCGGTGGTGCACTTCCAGCGCGTCCGGGGCGGCATGCATGAAATACAGGCATTCCGGCTTCCATGCGCTGCCTCCGATCTCGATGAAGACGCGCGACAGCATCGCACCCACCGCTTCATGGGCCTGGCGCGGCGCGAAATCGATCTTGCTGACGATCTGGGCCCGCACCAGCGCCGTGTCGCCTTCGATCTCGAGATTGAAGGTCAGCAGGTCGCTCAGCAGATGCTGGTAGCGGATCAGCATACGGAGGGCGTCCTCCAACGTCTCCTGCTGCTGGAGGACGAGGCTCAACGGGCCGAGCGAGGAAAGGTCGCGCCGCTCGGCGACCAGCATTCCGAAGTGCGGGCAGTTCGCTTCCATCGCCGAGCGTTCGAGGATCGAAGCGATCGCGCCGCGGGGAAGCCGTTCCTCGGGATTGCGGAGCTGCGACGGGCTGACGCCGATGTCGGCAAGAATATGATAGGGATCGAGGCCAACTTCCAGGGCGACCGGGACATAGTCCATCAACATGGCCGCACGCCCCGAAGTCATGCCGGACCCTCCCCATGTCCGGAGCGCATCCGAGACATTCCAATTCTTATGCAGGGTGACGTGAACTGCCAAGGGGTTGGCGTGAAATGCAAAGCAACCTGGCGCAACTCGTCCTAATGAACCCGCGAATACCGGTTTCCACGGGCGGGAAATCGGAGGCACGGAGAAGCAGATGCGGTTCGACGGGGTATCGATGGCCAGGCGCAGCGCCGGTGCCGACGAAGGCGAGTTGCGCGGGGCGCGCGATTCGGCGCGGTTTCCGGCGAATGATACGCCGCGCGATCCCTTTGCGCCCGGCGATCCCGCGGCGGGCGCGCGGCTGACCGCGATGAGCGCGATGGCGGCGGCGATGGCACACGAGCTTAGCCAGCCGCTGACTGCCGCGAGCAACTACATGCTGGGCTGCGCCGCGGTGCTGCGCGAGCGGATCCACGGGCTCGAGCAGCTGCTCGGCTTTATCGAGGATGCGGCGGCGCAGACCGCGCGCGCATCCGACATCGTGCTGCGCATGCGCAGCTTCGTGAAGACCGGCCGCATCGACGCGCGCCCCGAATGCCTGGTCGAGATGCTCGACGTCGTGCGCGCCCGCCTGTCGTGCCTGGATGATGTCGAGCTGGTGCGCAGCTTCGCGCCGGGCTCCACCTGCGTGCTGGGGGATCGCATCCAGATCGAGATGGTGCTCTCCAACCTCCTGCTCAACGCGGTCCAGGCGATGTGGAGCAGCCCGGTGCGCCGGATCGCGGTCTCGAGCTGGGCCGAAGGGAGCCGCGTCCGCATCCGTGTGACCGACACCGGCCCCGGCGTGCCTCCCGGCGTGCGCGAGCATCTGTTCGAGCCGATGGTGAGCACCAAGATGGAGGGCACCGGCCTCGGCCTCGCCATCTCGCAGACCATCGTCGATGCGCATGGCGGCACGCTGACGCTCGAGCCCTCCGAGCCCGGCGAGGGTGCCGTGTTCGTCCTCGCCTTGCCGCGCGGCCCCGACTTCATCTGATCCTGCCCCGAGGCCCGTCCCCCACGGGCCCGCCGCCCCGCCCGTTCCCCCAACGGGCGGGGCAATTTCCTGCGCCTTCCAGGAGCCGGACAAGGTCCGCAGCCAGCCGGGAGTTCAGTTTCTAGGCGGGACTGGGTTCGGCGACCCATTTCGCATCGCTGGTGGTGATGCACCATCCAAACCCGTCCGGATCGTGGAGATCGATCGCGATCGCCTTGTTGCCGGATGGCGCCAGCGCCACGGCGACGGCAGTGCCCTGGTCGGGCTCGAGCAGCCTGACCTGCCAGGCCGCATCGTTCGGCGCATAGGGATCGCGGATGTTGAAATGCCCCGGCGTCACCTCGATCGTGTCGATCGCGTCGAACCCCAGCGCCAATCCCCGGCCCAAGGCCTTGGCATAGGCTTCCTTCGCCACCCAGCGCGCGAGCAGATAGCGGCGCCGGCGTTCTCCGGTGGCGAGGCAGTGATATTGCGCGAGCTCGGCCGGCGAGAGCATCACCGGGGCGAGCAGGGGATCGTCGCCGCCCAGCCGGTCCTCGAGATCGATGCCCAGGCCGGCGCCGCAATCATGGCCGATTGCCAGGGCGATGGTGTCGCGGCCATGGGCGAATGCGATCGCGATCCCGGGCGGCGCGCCTCGCAGGGTCGCGCGGCCGTTGCAGTCGATGCCGACGCTCCAGCCGGCGCTCGCCGGCCCGAATTGCGCGCGCAGCATGCGAGCGAGCCATGCGCGGCTGAGGAGCTGGGCGTCGCGTGCCTCGGGTGCGCGGATATCCGCCAGTCGCGCGCGAGCGGCGGTGTCGAGTTCCGCGAGTTCGGCCGCGCGGTCGCGATGCTCCCCCTCGCGCGGCACCAGCCACAGCGCGACGGTGCCGGACGGCATCCGGGTTGCCTGCATCATTTCACCTCCACTGCAAGGGCCGGCGCGATCCGCAGCCAGTGCCAGTCGATCCCGATCGGTTCGCCCATTGCGTCGAACCCGACGCTGCCGAGGCAGGTGGGCCAATGCCGGGCGTGCAGCGTTTCCGCCACTGCGGCCGGATCGGGGCCCGCCATTTCCACTGCTCCCGCCAATATCTCGATGGCCGCGCGGCTGGTCCGCGAATAGGCGCCGCCGCCCGGCATCGCATCGTCCGCGCCGCCGATTGCCGCCACCCGCAGATCGGCGATGCCGGGGGCGATCGCGTCGAGCAGGCTTGGGGTGCGGCAATCGTCGCTCAGCAGCACCAGCGGGTGCGCCGTCAGGCGCGGCAGCAGGGCGGCCGCAAAGGCATGGCGCCCGATCACCGCCACCGGCCCGGGCGGGAGCGGCGGGACGTCGGCAGGGTGGCCGACATCGATGCGCAGCGGCGCATGTCCGGCTGCCCGCAACCGGCCCTCGACCGCATCGCCAAGGCTCTTGCCATGGGGAATGCGCTGCGTGACCAGCACCGGAGTTTCGCCGGTGGCGGTGAGTTCCTCGGCGAACAGCCGTGCCTGGCGCAGATCGTGCGCGCACAGGCGGAAGCAATTCGGCATCGCCCCGGTCAAGGCGGGATGCGTCGCGCCGGGCGCCAGCAGCACCGCGCCGGCCCGGGCATAAAGGGGGGCCGCGGCGAGCGCCGATGCGCTGTTGAAGTGGCCGATGAGCAGCCGCACGCCCTGCTCGTTCATTGCCCGAGCCGCTGCCGCGCCGCCTTCGGCGCTCGCGCCGTCGTCGTGCCAGAGATAGCCGATTCCGGGAAAGTCCCCGGCGAGCGCCGCCGCAGCCCGGAGCAGATCGGCCCCGTGCGGGCCGGTATCGATCGCGAGGCCGATCGTTGCCCGGTCCGGCCCGGGTTGCGGCAATCGGGCGAGCAGCATCGCCCAGTCGGGCCCTGGCGATGTCATGCAAGCGCCTCCGCATGGCCCGGCGCATGCTGCCAGACCAGGTCCGCCACCAGCGGCGCCAGCTTGAAGCCGCCGCCATTGCAGCCCGTAACGACCCAGACGCGCTGGTCGGTACCCTCTACAGGTTCCAGGATGCGGGCCCCGTCGGCCGTGCGGGCATAGCTGCAGCGGGCATGGCGCACGAACCGCCATTCGGCCGTGCGGAAAGTCTCGCTGAGCCGCTCGGAAAGCGCGTCGGTGTCGAACGGGCCCTCCGCCACGGCAAGGTCGCTGGCGGCGAGCTTGAGCATCGTGCCGGCAACCGGCGGTGCGGCCCAAAGATCGTCTCCCGGACCGAAATCGACGAGGAGGGGCGCGCGCTCCCAGGCGCGCGGGGCGGAGAAATAGAACATCGTCTGGTCGACAATGGTGAGGCGCGGCGCCAGTGCCCGCATCGCCTTGCCGGTGCCGGCGCCCGCCGCGACGATGGTCAGGTCGGGCTCGAGGCGTTCGCCATGGTCGAGCTTCAGGCGTCCTTCGCGGATCTCCTCCTCGAATATGGGTCGGTGGGGCAGGAGGCGACAGCCGAGCCCGTCGATCAGCCGGACCATGTCCGTGACGATGCGGTCGGCAAGCAGCACGCCGGCGCGGGGCGTCCATAGCCCGCCATTCTCGGGATGGCGCCGCAGCCCCGGCACCAGGGCCGCCAGGCTGGCGCTGCCCACGCGCTGGCAGGGCCAGCCGGCGGCGCCCAGGAAGATCGCGCGCGCCTCTATGCGGCTGCCGAGCAGGCCTCCGGTCTGGCGGTAATGGCTGTGGCCGAGCCGCGACCAGAGTTCCGCCCAGCCGCCCATCGCCGCTTCGATGGCATGGACATCCGTTTCGGATTCCGCGCCCAGCGGATGGATCAGCCGATGCTGGTCCCAGGATGCCGCCGCCGGATTGGGCAGGGGCCCGGCATCCGCCAGCGTCACGCGCCAGCCGGCACGCAGGAAGCGCCAGGCGATCCACAGGCCGTTGATGCCAGCCCCCACGACGAGAAGGCTGGGCCCGCGCACGGCCGGTCAGGCCGTCTCGAGCGCAGTGGCGGGGACGGGGGCGATGTCGGCGATCGCCTCGCCCAGCAGATCGGCGGCCTCGTCGATCTCGGACGCGGTGATCGTCAGCGGCGGCAGCAGCTTCAGCACTTCGTCCCGGGGGCCGCAGGTCTCGACGATCAGGCCGCGCGCATAGGCCGCCGCCGAGACCTGCCCGGCGATACGGGTATCGCGCCATGCCAGCCCGCGGATCATTCCCCGGCCGCGCAAGGTGAAGCCGTCCGGCCTGCCATGGCCAGGCAGCGCGCGCAGCCGCTCCTCGAGATGCGCCGCGCTGGCCGCGATGCGGCGCTCGAGCCTGTCGTCACGCCAATAGCTCTCGATGGCGGCGGTAGCGGCGACGAAAGCGAGATTGTGGCCGCGGAACGTGCCGTTGTGCTCGCCGGGCCGCCAGCAATCATGCTCCGGTGCCATCAGCACGAGCGACATCGGCAGGCCCATTCCGCCGATCGCCTTGGAAAGGCAGACGATGTCAGGGCGGATTCCGGCGCGCTCGAAGCTGAAGAAGCTGCCGGTGCGCCCGCAGCCGGCCTGGATGTCGTCGACGATCAGCAGCGCGTCGTGTGCGCGGGCGATCTCGGCAATGGCGCGGAGCCAGGGATCCGAGGCCAGGTTGATGCCGCCTTCGGCCTGCACGACTTCCAGCAGGATCGCGGCCGGCGGATCGATCCCGCTGCCGGGGTCGGCGAGCATCCGTGCGAGATAGGCCGCCGTATCGACGTCGCTGCCGAGATATCCGTCGAACGGCATCCGGTCGACGCCGGCCAGGGCGATGCCGGCGGCGCGGCGCTTGGCGGAATTGCCCGTTGTCGCGAGCGCGCCGAGCGACACGCCGTGATAGCCGTTGGTGAAGGCGATCACCGAACTCCGGCCGGTGACCCGCCGCGCGATCTTGAGTGCCGCCTCGATTGCGTTGGCGCCGGTCGGGCCCGTGAACTGGATCTTGTAGTCCAGGCCGCGCGGGGCGAGGATGTGGCATTCGAACGCATCGAGGAACCGGCGCTTCGCCACCGTGTGCAGATCGAGCGCATGGACGATCCCGCCATCGGCCAGATAGCGGCTGACCGCCGCGACGATCTCGGGCGGATTATGCCCATAGTTCAGCACGCCCGCGCCGACGAGCAGATCGAGATAGCGCCGCTCCTCTTCGTCGAACAGCTCGGCACCGTGCGCGCGCGCGAATACCGCGGGAAAGCCGCGGCAATAGACGCGGACCTCCGATTCCAGCCGAGTGAAGGAAGCGGTGCCGCGCGTCGGCATGTCGGCGCGGGGGCGCCGGCTCACGGGCGCTTGTCCTTGCCGAGGATCATGTCGGCGGCGCGCTGACCGATCATCGCGCAGGCGGCATTGGTGTTGCCGCTGACCACCTCGGGCATGATCGAGGCGTCGGCGACGCGCAGCCCGGCGATGCCGTAGACCTTGAGCTCCGGATCGACCACGGCATCGGCGCCGAGCCCCATCTTGCAGGTGCTGGCGAGGTGATAGATCGTCCGCACGTTCTTGCGGACATAATCGGCCATTTCCCTGGGCGTTCTCGCCGATCCGAAATCGTGCAGCGGCGCCCCCGCGATGCCCCTGAACGCCTGCTGGCGCACCAACTGGCGGGACAGTTCCATGCCCTTGATCATCACGTCGATATCGGCCTGGGTCTGCATGTAGTTCGGGTCGATCAGGGGCGCGACGGTATAGTCCGCCGACTTGAGCCGGATGCGACCGCGGCTCGACGGCCGGACCACGGTCGGCGAGAAGGAGAAGGAATTGTCGTCGTCGTCGTCGCCCTGCCAGAAATGGAACTGGAGATCGGGTGCCGCCGAGGGGGCGTGGCTCTGCGTCTTGACGAACAGCCCGGCCTGCACGCCGCTGGCCCAGAGCGGCGGCAATTTGGGAATGGCATGATAGGCGACCGGCAGCACCGGATGGTCCTGCAGATTCTCGCCGACGCCCGGCAGGTCCAGGACGACGGGGATGCCGAGCGCGCGCAGCGCGTCGGCCGGGCCGATCCCCGAACGCATCAGGATGGCGGGCGAAGTGACCGCGCCGGCGCACAGGACGATCTCGCGGCTTGCGCGCGCCTGCAGCGTCTGGCCGTCGAGCACATATTCCACGCCCACCGCGCGGCCGCCTTCCACGATCAGCCGCTTGACCGGCGCATCGTGGCGAACGGTGAGGTTGGTGCGGCCCATCGCGGGATGGAGATAGGCCTTGGCGAGGCTGCACCGTTCCAGCCGCGGCTTGCCCTCACGCAGCTCGGTGCGGATGGTGAACTGGTAGAAGCCGGCGCCGTCCTGCTGGATCGCGCCGTTGAAGTTCCAGTCCGGCCCCTTGAAGCCCATCTGCACCGCCGCCTGCACGAACGCCGTGCCCGGCAGGCTCTTGTGCGGATAATTCTGCACGGTGAGAGGGCCCTTGTTGCCCGTCAGCGGCCCGCGGATGTCGCGATTGCCCTCCGCCGCGATGAACAGCGGCAGCACGTCCTGATATGCCCAGCCCCGGTTTCCCTGATAGGCCCAATTGTCATAGTCCGCGCGGTTGCCGCGGATGTAGATCATCGCGTTGATCGAGCTGCATCCGCCATAGGCCTTGCCGCGCGGCGCGGGGATGATGCGGCCGTCGATGTGCGGCTGGGGTATCGTCTGATAATTCCAGTCGTAGATCGGGGAGCCCTTGGCCTTGTAGTAATTGTCGGGGTTCTGGATGATCGGCGTATAGTCGGTCGGGCCGGCTTCCAGCGCCAGTACGCGCAGGCCGGCCTTCGCGCTCAGCTGGTTGGCGACGACGCAGCCCGCCGATCCCAGGCCCACGACGATATAGTCGAACTCGGTGTCCTGCGCGGCGAGCGCCGCGCGGGTGGACGCCGTGCTGGCCGTCGCCATCGCCGAGCCCAGGGCGCCCAGGAAACCGCGCCGGTTGAGAGTTGCCGCCTTCAGGTCCGTCATTGTTCCGCTCCCGCCAGAAACGCGAAAGGATCGCGTCAGATCTTGCGCCCCGCCCACGCCACGCCGTCCGCGCCGCCCCACCAGAGGAACAGCACGACCAGCGGCTCCTCGGGCTGGTCGTTGGTCACGACGTGTTCGCATTCGGGTTCGAAATAGATGAGGTCACCCTGGCCGAGCGCGCGCTCGTGCGCGTTGAGCCGCAGCCTGCCGCTGCCCGACAGCACGAATGCCAGCTCTTCCTCGTCATGGGGAAACAACTCGCTGGCAGTGCCCGGCGCGATGGTGGCGACAGCGCCGCCCCAGGGCGTGCGGACTCCCCCCTTCCACGGCAGCAGCCGGCGGAACAGGGTGCCATATTCCATGCGCGGCTCGGCATCGGCCGCCCATTGCGCGGGGAGGCCGTCGAACAGCCAGCGCCGGTCGAGCGCGGCGCGGATTGCGGCGTCGACCTGGGCGATGGGGTAGAAGCCGGTCAGGCCGTATCGAATCCGCGCCATATAGGCATCGGTGGGCGAGGCGAAGCCATGGATCGTGCGCGGCAGCAGCACCTCGGCCTCGACGGTCTCGCCGCCGATGCGCGCCTGGATCGGCTGGAGCGCATAATCGGGGTCGATCACGGCGAGCCTCGCGCGCTGCTCGGGAGTGATGCGATAGGCGACGCCGATCGCCTCGGCGCCCGGCGCGGGCACGATCGCCGAAGTCCCCCCTCCGAACGATTCCCGGTAATTGACGAAGGCCAGCCGATAGTCCGCCACGCTCGCCGCGGCAAAGGCCTCGGGCTTGCCGAAATCCTCCGCGAAGTGATCGGGGTCGGTGCTCGATCCATAGGTAAACAGCCAGGTCGACATGTGGCGGCTCCGTTCAGCGGTTCCGGTTGGTCAGGAAGGATTCGAGGATCGCCTGGGCCTTCAGCGCGGTCATGCTGAGCGACGAGGCGTCGCTGGCGCCATGCGTGCGCTCGGTGACGCCGTTCAGGTACAGCGCCGGCCCGAACCCGGATGCGGTCCGGACGCGATAGTCGAGCGCGACTTCGGGGCCGCCGCTGGAATCCGTGACGATCCATTCGCGCAGCGGCTCGAGCAGCGGCGGGAAGGCCGGCTCGTGATAGCCGGTGCAGAGCACGACGATATCCGCGTCCACCATCCGCTCGGCGCCGCTCAGCCCGTCGACGAAACGTATCCGGAATCCGTCACCCACGGCCTCGACCTCGCTGGCGGCGTGGCGGGCGATGACTTCGGCGCGCGGGGTGCCGAGCACCCGGTCCTCGTACATCCGCCAGTAGAGGCCCTGGCTGATGTCGATGTCCACCGCGGAGAAGTTGGTCAGGTGATATTCCTGCGCGGCCATGCGCCGCTTCTCGGGAGAGAGGGCGTGGAAATAGGGCACCTGGTCGGGAAAGAAGACCTCGTTGCTGAAATGGCCGATATCGACCAGGCGGAACGGCAGGCCGCGATGCACCGAAGTGAGCTGCGCGTTGGGGAAATGATCGTAGAGCCACAACAGCGTCTCGCCCGCGCTCTGGCCCGAGCCCAGCACGCAGATCTTGAGCGGCGCGGCGCGATCGAAGGCGGAGATCCGGTCGAGAAACCCCGCGCTGTGGAACATGCGCGGGCCCAGATGCGCGCGGAACGGCTCGGGCACGCGCGGGAACTGGCCGGTGCTCACCACCAGGTTGCGCGCCGCGACGCGGCTGCCGTCGTCCAGTTCCAGCTCGATCAGGTTCGGCGTGCCGTTGCGCATCGCCGCCGGGGCGATCGATCGTACCGCCAGCCCATAGCGGACCAGCGGATCGAAATGGCGGGCGGTCCAGATGACATAGTCGTTCCATTCGACGCGGCTCACACGCCCGCCGAGATGGCCGAACTGGAACAGCCGGCCGGTTTCCTTGAGATAGCAGGCGAAGGTGAAGCGGCTGCGCGGATCGCGTGGCGTGGCGAAGTCGCGGAGGAAATGATGGTTGAGGTCGGCGCCGCGGATCAGCAGGCCGGGCTGCCATGCGGGGCCGGGGCGCCGCTCGATGAACCGGAGGCTCGGGACCGGGGCGCCCTCGGGCTGGGTGTCGCGCCAGTCGCTATAGGCGGCGGCGAGGCTGATGCCGCCGGGACCGAAGCCGATACAGGCGAGATCGACGGCGGCGACCGCCGGCTCGGCGACGGCTTCGAGGACTTCGGCGGATTTTAGCCCGGTTTCATTGTACATCTGGCAGAGCCCCGTGCTGGATTCGGTCAAAGGGATCGCCGCGGCCGGCGCAGCATGGCGCTGAGATCGTCCTCGGCGATCGGTGCCGCGGCGATGGCTTCCGCCATGGCGCCGAGTCTCGGCGTCTCGAACACCGCGCGCACCGGCAGCACGCGGCCCAGGCGCGCGCGAACATGGGCGACCAGCCGGGCGGCAAGCAGCGAATGGCCGCCGAGATCGAAGAAGTCGTCCTCGACGCCTTCCACCGCCGAGCCGAGCAGCGAGTTCCAGATCGCCGCCAGGCCGGTCTCGATCGGTCCCTCGGGCGCTCGGCCCGCGTCGCGCTGATAGCGGCCGGGCGCCGGAAGCACGCGCATGTCCACCTTGTCGTTCGCGGTGAGCGGCAGGCTGTCCATCATCACGACCGCGCTGGGCAGCATGTGCCGCGGGAGGTGCAGCGCCGCATGCTCGAGCAGGGCGGCCTCTCCCAATCCGGGCTCGCCTGCGACGACATAGGCGACGATGCGCAGGTCGCCCGGCATGTCCTCGCGGACGATCACCAGCGCTTCCCGGACCTGCTCGTGCTGGCGCAGCACGTGCGCGATCTCGCCCAGCTCGATGCGGAAGCCGCGGATCTTGAACTGGCGATCGCGCCGCCCGATGAACTCGATATTGCCGTCGGCGCGAAAGCGACCGATGTCGCCGGTGCGGTACATCCGCGGATCGGGCCCATCGGTGAAGGGATCGGCGACGAACCGGGCTTCGGTGATATCCGGGCTGTTGCGATAGCCGCGCGCGACGCTGGCGCCGCCGATATGGATCTCCCCCGGCACGCCGATGGGCACGGGCTGCAGCTCGGGATCGAGGACGTACAGGCGCACGCCCGGCATCGGGCGCCCGATGGGGATCACCGCGGGCTGCTCGCCTGGCAGGCATTCATACCAGCTGTTGTGGACGGTCGTCTCGGTCGGGCCGTAGAGATTGTGGAGCCTGGCGTTGAGCCGCTCGAAGAAGCGGGTCGGCACATCGCGCCCCATCGTCTCCGCGCCGCACAGCATCCAGCGCACCGAGGCATCGAGCAGCGCGATGCGCGGATGGTCGAGCAGCACCGTGAGCGCCGAGGGGAGGAAGCACACGATGGTGACGCCTTCCGCGACGATCCGGTCGATCATGTAATCCAGGTCACGCTGGCCGCCTGGGCGCACCATCACCGTGCTGCCGCCGGTCGCGAGCGGGAGGAAGAATTCCCAGACCGACACGTCGAAATTGAACGGGTGCTTCTGCAGGAAGCGGTCGGCCGAGGTCACCGCATATTGCTCGCGCATGCCCCAGAGATGGTGGATGACGCTGCGATGCTCGACCTCCACGCCCTTGGGCAGGCCGGTGGTGCCCGAAGTGAAGATCACATAGGCGAGTGTACGCGCCGATACCGCGACCTCGGGATTGCCGGGGTCGGGATTGCCGGCATCGGCGCCGGCGGCCATGTGCGCTCCGTCGATCGGGATCACCGGGGCTCCCGGATCGCCCACCAGCCCGGCGAAGCGCTCCAGTGTCAGCACCGCCTTGGGCGCAACGCTGCCGATCAGATATTCGACGCGCTTCTGCGGCAAGGCCGGGTCGATCGGCACATAGGCGGCGCCGGCCTTGAGCACGCCCATCAGCGCGACGATCATCTCGATGCTCTGCTCGCAGACCACCGGCACGCAGGTCTCGGGGCCCGCGCCCAGCGCGATCAGCTGGTGCGCGATGCGATTGGCGGCGCGATTGAGCGCAGCATAGCTGAGCGTCAGATCCTCGAAGATCACCGCAACCGCGTCGGGATCCCGCGCGACCTGTTCCTCGAACAGCCCGTGGATCGTCGCCGTGTCAGGATAGTCGAGCGGCACGGCGTTCCAGTCGTGCAGCATCTTTCGCTGCGTCGGCGCATCGAGCAGCGCGAGGCTGCCCAGCCGCGCGTCCGGCCGCGCCACCGCATCGGCCAGCAGCGCGCGATAGGCGCTGGCCATCGCCGCGATGGTCGCCTCGTCGAACAGGTCGCTGCGATACTCGAAGGCGGCGGTGAGGCCGGAAGCGGTTTCCCACAGCGCGACGGAAAGCTCGAACTTGGCGTTGAGCGAGAGGCCGGGACCATCGGCGGGCGCGCTCTCGGGTGTGGCGTCCTCCGCCGTGCGCGGAGCGTTCTGCAGTACCAGCATCGTCTGGAACAATGGCGTGTGGGTGCGGCTGCGCTGCGGCTTGACTGCCTCGATCACCACTTCGAGCGGCACGTCCTGATGCGCAAAGGCATCGAGCACCGCCACTCGGGTCGCGGCCAGGAACTCGCGGAAGCTCTGCGCGTGGGCGGGCCGGCCGCGCACGAGCACATTGTTGAGGAAACAGCCGAAGATGTCGTCGAACTCGGCTCTGGGCCGGCTGCCCACCGGGGTGGCGACGATGATGTCGTGCTGCCCGCCCAGCCGTGACAGGAGCGCCTGATAGCCCGCCATCAGCACCATGTAGAGCGTGGCATTCTCCGCCCGGGCGAGATGGTTGAGGCCGTCGCGCAGCTCGTCCGGGAAATGGACCACCCAGGTGCCGCCCCGTGCCTGGGGCTGCGGCGTGCGCGGCCGGTCGAGCGGCAGGTCGAGCACGGGGGGCGCTTCCGAGAGCGTGCGCACCCAATGGTCGAGCTGCTCGGCATAGGCGCCTCGCTCGACCTGATCGCGCTGCCAGGTGGAGAAATGGACATATTGATAGTCGAGCGGCGGCAGCATGGGCGCGCGTCGGGCGAGGTGCGCGGCACTGAATTCGGCGAGGTCCCGCGCGAACAGGTGCATCGACCAGCCATCGGCGATGATGTGGTGGAGCGCGATCACCGCCAGCGTGCCCGCCTCGCCGAGATCGACATGATGGCAATGCAGCGGCGGTGCCGCCGCGAGATCGAACGGCGTCGCGATCTCGCTGGCGATCAATGCGGCGAGCGCTTCGTCGCGTGCCTCGGGCGCGAGTGCCGCGAAGTCGTGCGCCACCACCGCCGGCGCATGGGGCGCCAGCACGCATTGCCAGGGCACGCCGTCGCGATCCTCGAACAGCGTCCGCAGGCTGTCGTGACGCTCGATCATGTCGGCCATGGCCGCCGTGAACAGCGCGGCGTCCGTGCCGGCCGGCAGCGGGATGGGGAGGACCAGATTATAGCCGCTGTCGGAGGGATCGAGCTGCTGCAGCAACCAGAGCCGCTCTTGCGCGAAGGAAGCGCGCTCCTCGTCGATATAGAGGCGTTCCGCCGTCATCGTCATCGAGCCCGCCTCCGATTGCTGCGCGGCGCGGCTTCGGTGCGCTCCGCTGGGGAAGGTGCCTCGGCCGTGGTTTCCTCCGGCGCTTCGGCGCCTTCGGTTTCCGCCTCCGAAGGAACGGTTCCGGCATCGTCCGGGGGCGATGCCGCGTCCGTTTCAGCGGGCGGCTCGGGCGGGGCCGGCTCGCTGCCAGGCCGTGCGCGATCGAAATAGCCCGAGGTCGAGAGCGCGATCGCGGTGCCTGTGGTCAGCATCGCCGGCAGCAGCTCCCAGCGCGCATCCACCACCGCGCCGCGCTCGCCGAGGTCGCGCCACAGGCGATCGGCGAAGCCGGGCAGGATCGGCGCGGCCGCAAGCGCCAGGCCACGGGCAAAGGCCAGCTCGACCGCCAGTGCGCCGGCCGCCTCGATCGTCGAGGCCGGCTTTCCGTCGAACACCGCATGCTCGGCCCGGAAACGGCGCGCAACGCGCACGATCTCGCTCAGCAGATGCGCCGCGCGGCTGGGCGAAAAGCCCTGCACCGAATAGCAGTTCGAAAGATCGCCGCACAGGCCGGCGAGGCGGGCAAGGGCGATCGGCGCGCTGCGCGGCGCCGGCGCGAGGGGGACCATCCCGCCTGCCGCCTCGCAGCGTTTCGCGAGGTCGATAAGCCAGTCGTCCCAGGTGCCGATCAGTTCGTCGCGCCGCGTCGCCTCGAAGGCGTCGAGCGTGAAATTGGTCTGTTCGATCTCGGGCGCGACGCGCGCGAGGTGGAAGCGCAACGCATCGGCATCATGATCGCGCAGGAACTCGCCGGCCCACAGGGCGTGGCCGCGGCTGGTGGAGAATTTGCTTCCGTCGAGACGGAAGAACTCGTTGGTGATGAACCCGATCGGCGGGCGGAGCCGGGGATCGAAGGCCTGGAAGATGGCCGGGAACAGCACGACGTGGAAATAGATCGAGTCGAAGCCGAAGCATTGGACGACATTGTCGAAACCCGTCCACGGCGTCTGCCAGCCGCCGGGATTGCTCCTCGCCTCGGGCAGGAGGTCGGTCAGTGCCAGATAATGCGGGCCGAGCTCGAACCAGGCGGAGATGCGCTGGTCGTCATAGCCGCTCGCGGGAACCGCTATGCCCCATTCGGCGGGCTGGGTGGCGGGCACGTCGGGCAGCGGCCCGGCCAGCAGTTCGGCCACCAGCGCGCGGGCCCGCGGGCTCAGCCAGGCACAGGCGAAGGTAAACTCGGCGGCGCTGCGATAGCGTTCGAGTGGAAACCAGAGCTGGCGCAACGGGCGGCGCTCGGGCGTGCCGCCGCATGTGATGCAGACAGGATCGACCAGGTCGGCGCCCGCGTTCGGCTTGCCGCATGCCTCGCAGATCCCGCCGTCGCTCTCGGCATCGCAGTGCGAGCAACGACCGCGCAGATGCGCTTCGAACGCGAAGCGGTCGCAGCTGGTGCAGAAGGGCTGATCGGTGGTCCGCTCCTCCAGCGCGTCGCGGTCGAGCAGGGTGCGGAAGAAACGCTCGATGAAACCCGAATAGCGTGGCGATTGTGCCGGAGAGGCGAACAGGTCGAGCGCGATGCCGGCGCTTGCCAGGGACTCGCGGATCCGTGCGCCATTTTCCGCGGCCACGGTTGCCGGGTCGCGGCCCTCCTGCTTGGCCATGCGCGCGACATAGCTCTGATGATCGTCGCCGGCCGAGATATAGGTCGCCCGTTCGCCGGTCATTCGCAAATAGCGCGTGAGAATATCGCCTGCGAGATATGGGCCGGAAAGATGGCCGAGATGAAGGTCGCCATTAGGCGTGGGTGGACCGGCAGTAACTAGATAGCTCACGAAGCACCCCCAATATATTGCCGCGAAATATCGAACGGATTCACCCGCAGAAAACGCCATGAGATTGCGGTCGCAGGCGATTTTTGCGGAGATTAGGTCGTGATGAAAGTTGCCTGCCCGAAGCTATCAGAATCCATTATTTGTAAAAACGCTATTGCGTTCATTGTGGTGTTTTGATCCCAAATCCTTTTGGTAATCTTTTGAATCCATTGGTTTAATGGTGACGGAAAAATCGAAAGAAGGTACAATAATATGACAATCGAGTAACGGATTGTGTGCCAGGATGCCGATGAATAATCTGCGACTCGAGGTATAATGGAGGGTATTTAATGGAGGCATGCACAAGATTCTTGGAATCGCGATTCTAGCGAATCCGCGTGGAGAGGATTATTGGTAATTAGCTACGTCAATCATCGATATTGGAGTGCGAGTAATTCGCTATGATAGAGCCAATTTTTCCATAAATCCTACTTTCGCGCAGGGTGTTTCCTGATACCGGTTTCGCAGTGATCGCCGGATACCGGGAAAATATCGGATAGATCCTGGCCTATACTTGGTGCGATGACGAACTGCGCGTCGCTATGATCTCGTCCATTGTGGATAATGGACGCGAGAATCCCGGGTTCGGCTTCCGGGCGGATGCATTCCGTTGCGCGGCGCTGCCTCAGGCCATTGGCAAAGGGATGGATGGGTGCGCCACCGGTGGCGGTGCCGTGCCGGGCGCGCCTTCAGGTCGCGGTGGCCGGGAAGCGGGATGGCGGCGAGATCGACTCCATCGCCACCACGAGCGCGCAGCAGAGGAGGAGCATCGCCACGGGCGCCATGAGCCGGCGCTCGTCCCGGCTCGGCGAGATCATGTTCAGGGCGAGTCCGAACGCGAGATAGAGCACGGTCGCCCAGGCGAGGCTATGCGACCAGGCATCCGGCAGGATCGCGACAAGGCCGGCCCTGTCGAGGATGATCAGGGCAAGCACCCCATAGATCGGGATCGCGATCCCGCTGCCGAATCGCAATCGGGTAGGGAGTATCCGATGCTGCCCGCCCCAGGCGAAACGACCCAGCGGCAGGCCGGCGACGAGGCCGAGCTGGAACGTCGCCAGGCCGGCAAGCAGGCCGCAGAAGAGAAATGCCGCGATGGAGTCCATGGTCAGGAAATGCCGTGATGATGATGCATGCCGCGGACAAAAACATCCCCGCAGGCCGCGATGCAGCGAAGCGGAATCCGCCGTGCGGCGATCAAGCGCCCAAATCCGTGGAAGCTGCGCGATCGGGAAGTTCTTCTTCGGTATCGATCGCATATTGCAGTCGGGCGGCGGCAAGGGGACTTCCGTACCGATCAAGCAATGCCAACGCCATTCGCATCAGCGAAAGTGCCACGGCGCGGCTGCGCTCTACTTCACTCATGACTTGACGCCACGATCCGTGCAGTATTCCGCAGCTGATCTCTTCCCGCAGTCATGAAATCCGCACCACCCCATTTGGAAGCTGATCTAGAGCGTGAATGCTGCGTTTTTGCGTAAATTGTACGATTATTATGCGAATTGCGGGATGCCTGGTTCGGCACGGTCGATCAGGCCGGATCGGGAGCGACGCCCACGGGCAGGCGCAGCGTGAAGATCGCGCCGCCGCCCTCATGGTTCGCCAATGTCGCGGTTCCGTTATGCGCTTCGGCAATGGCGCGGACGACCGAGAGGCCGAGGCCGCTGCCCCCGCTATGCCGTGCGCGTGAGGTTTCGGCGCGCCAGAACCGGTCAAAGGCCTTGTCCATGGCCTCCTCCGGCAGCCCGGGGCCGTGGTCGACGATCTCGAGCACCGCCCAGCCGCCGTGCCGTGCCGTGCAGATGCGCAACGGACCGCTCTCGGCGGCATAACGCTGTGCGTTCGACAGGACCGCGCCGATCATCTGGCGGATCCGGGCCGCATCGGCGACGACGGCGGTCGGCCGAAGGAGGAGCACCGGTTCCAGTCCCGCCGCTTCCAGGTCGGGACGAACCAGGGCGATGACCCGCTCCACCTCCAGTGCGAGATCGATATGGTCGGGATTCAGGATCATGCGGTCCGACTTTGCCAGGTTGATGGTCTGGAGATCGTCCACCAGCTGCCCCAGCCCTTCCACCTGCAGCAACAGGGATCGCATCTCTTCCTCTTCGCGCGCGAACACGCCGTCGATGGTGCCCTGGATGCGCCCGCGCAGGATCGTGAGCGGCGTGCGCAATTCATGGGCGATCGCCGCGGTGCTTTCCGCCAGCTCGCGTTCCGCGCGTTGCAGCGACTGCGCCATCGCGTTGAAGTCGTCGATGAGCTGCGCTTCCTCCGCCGAGGCCCAGC
Organism: Sphingomonas sp. NPDC092440; assembly: GCF_044754985.1. Lineage (NCBI taxonomy): Bacteria > Pseudomonadati > Pseudomonadota > Alphaproteobacteria > Sphingomonadales > Sphingomonadaceae > Sphingomonas > Sphingomonas sp. NPDC092440. The sequence goes on from NZ_JBIVQA010000003.1 coordinate 359,303, forward strand.
GCACCAGCGGTGCGCGTGCCGACAGGTCGCCATCCGCCACTCGCCGGGCCGTGAAGGCGACATCGTTCAGGCCGCGCCCCAGCTTGGCGAGGAAGATGCTGCCGAGGATGAAATCGCATATCGCCGCGAGCAGCAGGCAGATCAGCAGCGCGGTATTGCCGCGCTCATTCACTGTCTCCGTCAGGTCGTTGACTTCCTTGATGACCTTGTCGATTCCCTTGAAATCGGGAACCCGGCCGGCATCGAGCGCGGCGATGGCGCGTTGGGTGGCGGGGGAGGAGGTTTCCCGGATATGCCGCTCCTCGTTGGCGGTCCATATCGTCATCGCCACGAAGATCAGCACGCAGTTGACGAGGACGATCACCACCAGCGCCGTCGCCAGCTGGCGCGCAATGGGCCAGCGGCGGCGCAGGCGGGCGCGCAACGCGGCGATCATGACCCGGCCAGCCGATAGCCGACGCCGCGCACCACGACGCAGAGCCCGGTCATGCCGGCCCGGTCGAGCTTGCGGCGCAGGTTGCTGATATGGCTGTCGACGGTCCGTTCGAGCGCATTCCCCTCGGGCAGGCAGGCATCGACCAGCTCGGCGCGGTCGAACACGCGGCGCGGCGCGCGGAGCATGTGCGAGAGCAACCGATACTCGGTCAGCGTCAGGTCGAGCGGGATCGTGGCCGCATCGTTCAATACCGCCGCGGTATAGCTCAGGGTATCGAGCTGCAGCGCGCCGAACCGGATCAGCGATTGATCGGCGCCCGCGCCGGCCGAGCGGCGCAGCACGGCCTTTACCCGCGCGACCACCTCGAGCGGATTGAACGGCTTCACCACATAGTCGTCGGCACCGATCCGCAGCGCGGAAAGCTTGTCGAGATCCTCCGCCCGCGCGGTCGTCATGATGACCGGCGTCATGCCGCGCGCGCGCAGATCGGCCAGCACCGAGAAGCCGTCCCGTTTGGGCAGGCCGACGTCGAGCAGGACGAGGTCGGGCTTCAGCGACTGGTGATGGATCAGTGCGACCTCGCCGTCCTGGGCGGTCACGGTCCGGTATCCCTCGCGCTCCAGATAGGAACACAGGATCCGGGAAATCTGGGGTTCGTCCTCGACGATGAGGATCAGGGCATTTTCCACGATATTCTGCCTAATGAAGGATATCCGCCATCCTCTGACCTGATTATTCGGGATGCGTGAAGATCATATGGAGAAATGATGGAGGCGGCCTCCGGAAGCGGCCGCCTCCGCTCAGAACCGCACCCGCGTGCCGCCCATCAGCCGCAGATCGTCGCGGCCGTCCCGCCCGATAGCGCCGGTTGCGCCAAGCTGGAAGGCCGCTGGCCCGGCATCGATATCGATCCCGGCCCGCAGGCTGGTCCAGGCCCGATCGATCGGAGCGGGGGCGAACCGCATCGCGCCGCCGCCTTCGGCGAAGCGGGCGACCAGGTCCGGGCGGCGATCGGCGATGGTGCGGACATGGAACGCTTCCACGCTCGGGCGGACCATTGCTCCGCCAAGCTCGAAGCCGGTGGCGATCGACAGGCCGGCGCGGGCATCGAGCCGATGCGAGTGGCGGCGATCGATCGTCAGCGCCAGGGCCGAGCCGCTTTCCTCGGCGCGATCCACATTGTTGCCGATGAAGCGCAGCCCGACGATCGGCGCGATCCGCAGCCGGCCCCCCACCGCATAGCCGATGCTCGCATCGACCAGGCTGCCGATGGCCGTGCGGCGCGCCCGGGCCGTGCCGGGATCCAGCCCTTCGATCGCCAGGTCGCGCTCCGTCCGGACGCTCTGGCGCGCGAGCATGGCCCGGAAATCGCCGAACAGGCCATTGCCGCCGTCATAGGCGAGGGCGAGGGCAATTTGCGGTGAGGTCAGGCGAGTCGATCCGCTACCGCCGGCCAGCCGGGCGCGGGCCCGGGCATAGCCGAAGGCGATGCCGGCGCGCAGGCGATCGCCCACCGGCCCCGTGAACCCCCAGCTGCTCGCCCAGCCGGCAATGTCGGCCCCCGGCGCTGCCGCATCCGCGATCGCCCGCCCGCCCAGCGCTCCGCCCGCGAGGAAGGCCCGCCAGCGCCCTTCGCCACTGTCGGCCAGCCGCCCGCGAAAGGCGCTGCCGCCGACGGACATGTGCGTTTCGACCTGATCCGCCATCGCCTCCAGCGACGCCGCGGACAAGCGATCGATCAGTCGGCTGTCATCGGGCGCGATCCGTTCGGCCAGTGCCGAGGCCTGCTCGCTCGTGAGGTCGCCGAACGTCCGGGTGACGGCGAAGAGATCGCCCTTGCTGGCGGCGCAGGACGCCTCGACTTCGCCGAAGACCGCGCCCTGATCGGCGCTCCGCGCGACCAGCACGCCCCGGCGGGCCCGTTCGGCGAGCGCCATCATCAGCGCATAGCCATCCTCCTGCGTGTCCGCGACCCCGGTGAACGGGTTCACCCCGCTGTTGCTGGCGAACACCACGCCGATGCCGGCGGTCGGGACCAGAAAGGAAAAGGCATGGCCGCCAGTGGTGCTTCCCTCGAAGAAATGCGTCGTCCGGCCGGTGATCCGCGAGGTGACGATGCCGCCGGCGCCCAGCTCGCCGACCGGCTCGAACAACCCGCGGAGCGCAGCGGCGGAAGCGAGCGGCTGGGACAGGCCCATCGAGGCGCGCAGCAATTGCTGCTCCACCTTGGCGAAGGCGGGCATCGTCGCAACCATGCCGCCCGCCGGGGCGAGCTCGGGTGGCAGCCGGCCCAACAGGGCATTGGTGACTTCGGCCGGATCGTCGATCGCGACCAGCGTGCCGTCCCCGACCGCCAGATGCACCGATGGATTGGCCGGTCCCAGGTCGCGGGGGATGCCGAAGCTGGCCGTCGCCCCGACGCGCCCGAACACGCTGTCTACCGCCGCCAGCTCATAGGGGCGGGCCACCAGCCGCTCATATATCGTGCCGAGCACGGCAAAGCCGGCATTCGAATAAACCTGCCCTTCGCCCGGCGCATAGTCCGGCTCGGAGGCCAGGAGGAAGCGGGTGAACTGGTCCCGCCGCTCCGCCGGGCCGCCGCTCGCCGCCGCGAATGCGGCCAGCATGGCGCCGGTGCGCTCCGGATCGGTGCCGTTGTACGCGCCGAACCCGGCGGTCATGAACAGCAATTGCCGGACGGTGGCGTCGCGGAAGGCGGGCTGCATCGAGGCCGCCATGTCGGGCAGCAATTCGCCGATCCGTGCATCATAGGACAGGCGCCCCTGGTCGACGAGCTGGCCGACGCTCACCGCCAGCAGGTGCTTGGTGTGAGAGCCCAGGTTGAAACTATCGTCTCCGGTCAGCGCCTCGCCGGTATTGAGGCTGCGTATGCCGGCAGCCGCGGTCGCGACCACGCCGTCCTTGTCGAACACTGTCGCCACCATGCCGGGCGTTCCATTGGCCTGGCGCGCGCGCGCCTGAAAGTCGCGCAGGGTCCGCTCCAGGCCCCGGGTCACCACGCATCGGCCGACCGCATATTGCGCTTCCGCGGGCAGCGCCGCCACGGTGGCGCCGACACCGATCATTCCAAACAACAGTCTCGCCTTCATCGCCGGTTCTCCATGAGATCATGGCGGGCCGGTGGCGGAGGATCGTGCAGGCGGCGGCTAGGGGGTGTGGAGACTCCGTGCAGGCGAAGGCCTGAGCAGGCATGGGTGCCGGCGAAGAAGGGAAGGGCGACGCGCGGCCGCGCCTTCGCATCGGCTTCGCAGATGCTCCACGCATTCTCCACGCAATGGAGGATGGTCAATCCGACGGGCGGCGACTCGCCGCGCGGTCGCCCCGGCGATCGCCTTCACGATCAGGAAAGCTGCCATGCCATCGCCATCCGAGCCGATCCGGACATCCTCGCATCCGATAGCGGCGCGGCTGGGGCGGTTCCGCGACGCCTTCGATTTGCCCGCGGCGGCATGCGCCGTTTTCGGCGCGCACGAAGAGGCCGTCACGGCGGTGTGCGGCCTCCGCCAGGCCGGCGGCACGGCCGCGACGATCGACGATGTGTGGCATTATGGCTCGATCGGCAAGTCCATGACCAGCCTGATGATCGCGCGCCTGGTCGAGGCGGGCGTGCTGCGCTGGGACATGACCGTGGGCGAGGGGCTGGCCGCGATGCCCGACGTGCGGGCCAGCGCGCTCCAGGACGTGACCCTGCTGGATCTGCTCGCGCACCGTGCGGGCCTGCCCGTCGATCCGTCGCGGCCGGGCCTGGTGCGGTACTTGCTCCTGGGCGGCAATCCGGGGCGGACGTCCGCGCGGCTGCTCGGCAACGCGTTGCGCGCGTCGCGGCCACAGCGGGATGGCGATTTCCAATATTCCAATCTCGGCTATGGCCTTGCCGGGGCGATCGCCGTTGCCGCGACCGGCGAGGCGTATCGCACCCTCATGCGCCGGCACGTGCTGGACCCGCTCGAACTGCGCGGCGCGGGGTTCGACCGGCCTCCGCAGGACGGCACGCAGCCGGTCGAGCACCGGCACGCGCTATGGGGCGAGAAATGGGTGGCGCTGAAGCCGGGCAGGCGGGCGGTCGACGATCTGGACATTGTCCGCCCATCGGGTGACGTCCATGGCCGGATCGCCGATCTCGCCCGGTACGGCGCGGCGCATCTGCGCCTGCTGGCCGATCCGGCGGCGCAGGCGGGGGTGCTGGGGACGCTCTATCGCCCGGTCGGCTGCAACCCCGAGCCCGGGGTCGACTGGAACTATGCGCTCGGCTGGTGCGTCGAGCGGCCCTCGGACGGGCGGCTGCGGCTCTGGCATGCCGGCTCCACGGGCAGCTGCTTCGCCTATCTCGCGCTCGACCCGGTGGATTCCTGCGGTTTCGCCTTTGCCACCAATGCCTTCTCCCCCGGCTGGGACGAGGACTTCATGGCCCGGCTGCGGGCCCTGTGGTCGTGAGGCGGGCCGACGCGCGGTGACGCTTGCAGGATAAGGTCGCGCCGGTTCGGCACCGGCGGATTTGCAATTGCTAATTAATCGCATTAGTGGCGCGGCATCGGGAACGCGAATCGTCGCTTCCGTCTTCGCGAACGGGCCATGCTCGCTCCATCTCCCGGAAAGGGCCGATCCGCCTGGCGGCGGCTCCCTGCCGGCGGGAGCGATCGCGGCTGTGTTCGGGAAGGGGGAAGGGAGAGGCGCGGCGAAAGACAAAAAGGGGGACGATGATGCGCCGTTCGTTTCATTTGCTGTTGGCCGGCTCTGCCGTAATGCTCGTGCCGGCATCGCTTCACGCGCAGCAGGCATCGCAGCCGGGCGCGGCGGCGGCGGCGGAGGAGGAGGAGACGAGCGAGGGCATCGTCGTCACGGGCTATGGCCGGAGCGACCAGCCGACCACCGCCACCGGCCTGCATCTCACGCCGATCGAGACGCCGCAGACGATCAGCGTCATCACCCGGCAGCAGATCGACGACCAGGCGCTGATCTCGATCAACGACGCGCTCGACTTTGCCGTCGGCATTTCCAAGAAGGACATCGATCGCGGCCGCAGCGCGATCTCCGCACGGGGCTTCGAGGTCCAGAATTTCCAGCTCGATGGCGCCCCGTTCGCCAATGGCAATGTCGGCTTCGGCGAGACGAGCACCGCAATCTATCAGCGCGTGGACCTGGTGCGCGGTGCGGCTGGCCTGATGCACGGCGCCGGCGATCCCTCGGCGGTCGTCAACCTGATCCGCAAGCATGCCGATGCCGATGCCTTTTCCGGCCAGGTCAGCCTGGAAGCCGCGTCGTGGAACCGCTTCGCCGCGACCGTGGACGTGCAGTCGCCGCTCGACACCGCCGGGGCGGTGCGCGTGCGCGCCGTTGCCCAGGCCTATCGGCAGGACGGCTTCGTCGATCGCGAGGAGAAGAAGGGCCTCGTCCTCTACGGGGTGGTCGATGCCGATCTCGGCCCGCGCACCAAATTGTCGGTCGGTGGCAGCTATCAGCGCGACGATCGCGACGGAGTGATGTGGGCGCAGCTGCCCTATTGGTATACCGACGGCACGCGGACCCGCTGGCCGCGCTCCAAGAGCACCGGCACCGACTGGGGCTTCTGGAACACCACCGAGATTTCGGGTTTCGCTACGCTCACGCACGATCTGGGCGGCAAATGGAGCATCCGCGGCGATCTCGGCTATCACAAGGGGCTGGAGGAATCGCGGCTGCTCTGGCTCGACGGCATGCCCGACCGAGCGACGGGCGCCGGCATGGCGACCTCGGCCTATTGGTTCAAGGCCGATCCCGAGCAGTGGAACGGCAGCATCCAGGCAAGCGGCCCCTTCTCGCTGCTGGGCGGCGAGCATGACCTGGCCGTCGGCGCGATGGTGAACCGCCTGTCCGACGGATGGACCAACCGCGATCCCGTCGCCATGGCTCCGATCGCCGATTTCAACCATTGGGACGGGACGCTCGCCCCACCGGCCTGGGGGCCGCGCTACGTCTCCAGCCGGGGCTCCACTACCCAGGCCGCGCTCTTCGCCACGACGCGGATCGGCCTGGTCGGCCCGCTCAAGCTCATCGGCGGCGGGCGGCTGAGCTATTTCCGGCGCAACGAGGAGGCGGCGGGGACGAGCCCGGCCTATCAGCTGACCTACAAGGGCGTGCTCACTCCCTATGCGGGCCTGGTGCTCGACATCACCAGCAACCTGTCCGCCTATGCGAGCTATACCAAGATCTTCAAGCCGCAGGGCAATGTCCGCGACCGCAACGGGCGCCTGCTCAATCCCCTCGAAGGCAAGAATTACGAGGCCGGCCTGAAGGCACTGCTGCTGGGCGGCAAGCTGCTCGCGACTGCCGCCGTGTACCGCATCGAGCAGGACAATCTCGCCGTGCCCGATCCGGGGCAGTTCGTGCCCGGCACGTCCAACCCGGCCTATCGCGGGGCGACGGGAACCGTCGCCAAGGGCTATGAGATCGAGATTGTCGGCAAGGTGACGCGGCAATGGGATTTGAGCCTGGGCTGGAGCGACTATAGCGCGAAGGATGCCCAGGGCGTCGACGTGCTCGCCCATCAGCCGCGCCGGGCGTTCAACCTCGCGACCAAATATGCCTTTGCCGACGCGCTGGACGGGCTGAGCCTGGGCGGGGCGCTGAAATGGGAGAGCCGGCCGCCGGTCACCGCGCAGAATCCCGGCACGGGCATCGTCGAGCCGATCGGCCAGCCTGCCTATGCCATCGTCAACCTCATGGCGCGCTACGAGCTGACCCGGCAGCTGTCGCTCCAGCTCAATGTCGACAATCTCTTCGACCGGACCTTCTACAGCGGCAACAGCTGGTTCCCCGGCTTCGTCTATGGCGAACCGCGAAACGCGCGGGCGACGCTCAGATATAATTTCTGACGCGCCGTCCGCCGCCGCTTGCCTTTGAGGGAACCTTTGGGGGATGAAAATACTCTAGGTGATAGCGGCGCCGCGACCGGTTGGGCGCTTGTTGGCTGGAGCGGGCGTGGATCCTGGTGACGAAGAGGCGGGCGCGGGAAAAGCGCAAGCGAGCGCGCCGCGCTCGGCGTGGCGCCGGGGCCGCGTCGCCATCGGCCTGCTGGTGCTCCTGGCCATGGTCGTGGTGGCGGCGTGGCTGCAGCGCCGCACGATCGCGCGGGGCTTCGTCGATCGCGAGCTGACCAGGCGCGGGGTCCCGGCCCGCTATGAGATCGAGCAGCTGTCACCCTGGCGGCAGCGGCTGATCAACGTGTCCATCGGCGATCCGCGCGACCCGGACCTCGTCGCCGACTGGATCGAGTTGCGTACCTCGCTCTATCCCTGGCGTGCGGAGGTGCTGGTGGCGAAGGCCGGCAAGGTCCGGGCCAAGGGCCGGATCGTGAACGGTGCGCTGTCGTTGGGATCGCTGGACCGGCTGCTGCCGCCGCCATCCGGCAAGCCATTCGCGCTGCCCCGCCTGATCGTGGACGTCGCCGATGCGCAGCTCCGGCTCGACAGTGGCGGCGGGTTGGTCGTGCTCGGCCTGAACGGCAAGGGAATGCTGGCCGATGGCTTTGCCGGCACGCTGCGCGCCGACTCCGCGCGCCTGCGCATCGCGGACTGCGCCCTGGACGGCGTTGCGGCCAGCATGCAGCTGCGCATCCGGCACGGGGCGCCGCGCCTCGATGGCCCGGCCCAGGCGGCGCGGATCGCCTGTGCGGACACGCGCGCGACGCGGCTCCGCATCGATGTGCGGGCCGCGCTGGAAGCATCGCTGGCGCGCTGGAAGGGCAGCGCGGACCTGGGCGTGGATGCCATGGATTCGTCCCTCGGCCGATTGAACCGCCTGCGCGGCAGCATCGATTTCGACGGGGATCGGGCGCGGACGGAAGGCGGTGTCGCGCTCCGTTCCGGTGCGCTTGCCGCCAGGGAAATCAGCGCGGGCTCGGCGGCGGTGACCGGCCGCTACACGTTCGGCGAAACCATGGGGTTCCAGGGCGAGGTCGCTCTGGAGGGAGGAGCGCTGCCGCCCTCCCTGCTCGGCCGGGTCGCAGGCTATGAGGATGCCGGACAGGGTTCGCCCGCTGCGCCCCTGGTCCGGCAGCTCGCGCGTGCAATGGGCGCGGCTGGCCGCGGCTTCGGCGGGACCGCGGCGCTCGAACTCGCGATGGGTGCCGATCGGAGAACGCTGCGCCTGCGACGCCTGGACCTTGCCGCGCGCTCGGGCGCACGATTGCATTTCGGCCAGGGTGCGGGCCTGGGGCTCGATCTGCGCGATGGCGAAATCGATCTCGCGGGGCAGCTGTCGCTCGGCGGTGGCGGGCTGCCGGATGCGGTCGTGCGGCTGTCGCGCCGGCCGGGAAGCCCGGAACTGCGCGGCACCGGGGCCGTGCGGCCCTATGCGGCTGGCGGCGCCCGGCTGGAGCTCTCCAGCCTCGATTTCGGCGTGCGCGGCGCGGCCGGCGAAATGCGGACCGCGATGATCCTGTCAGGGCCGGTGAGCGGCGGGCGCGTCGATGGTCTGTCCATGCCGCTTCTGGTGCGCTGGGACGCGCGGATGCTCGCGGTGAACCCAGGGTGCGGCCCGATCGGCTTCTCGCGTGTCTCCGCGGCCGGTGCCGTTCTGGACGGCAATCGCCTCCAGCTCTGCCCGCTCGGGCCGGCAATGGTCCGATGGGAGCAGCATGGGCTCGCCGGTGGCATTCGGGTCGCCCAGGCGGAGCTGAAGGGCAGGGTGGGCGAGAGTCCGCTGCGCCTTGCGGCGGAAGCCGCGGAGCTCGACCTGGCCACCAGCCGTTTCATCGTCACCAAGGCCGCGGCGCGCCTGGGGGGCGATCGGCCGACGCGCCTCGATATCGGCCAGCTGCGCGGCAGCTTCCGCGCGGGCCTGAGCGGGGATTTCGACGCGCTGGGCGGCCAGATCGGCGCGGTGCCGCTGCAGCTCTCGGAGGGCAAGGGCAGCTGGCGGGTCGAAGGTGGCGACCTCCTGCTGCGGGGCGGCTTCACCCTTGCCGACGCGGAGGCGGCGGCGCGTTTCAAGCCGCTGGCGGCACCGGACGCGACTCTGCGCCTGCGCGACGGCAAGATCGATGCGCAGGCCGGGCTCCTCAGCCCCAAGCACCAGCTGCCCGTGGCCAAGGTGAAGATCGCGCATGACCTGGCCCGCGGGGAAGGACAGGCCCTGCTCGAAGTGCCCGGCGTCCGCTTCCATGTCGACGGCCTTCAGCCCGACGATCTCACGCCGCTCACTTATGGCGTGATCGCCGATGTGAACGGGCTCGTCGCCGGCACCGGGCGGTTCGGCTGGTCGGGCGACACGGTCACCAGCACCGGCCATTTCACGGCGACCAATGTCGATCTGGCCGCCGCGTTCGGCCCGGTGCAGGGGCTCACGACGCAGCTCGACTTCACCGATCTGCTCAACCTGCGCAGCGCACCGGGGCAGGCGGCCAATGTTGCCGAGATCAATCCCGGCGTTCCGGTGCGCGGCGGCGTGCTGCGCTACCAGCTGCTCGACAGCCGCCGCGTGCGGGTGGAGGGCGCGCGCTGGCCCTTTGCGGGCGGCGAACTCGTCCTGGACTCCACCGTCCTCGATTTCGACGTGGCGGGGGAGCGGCGGCTGACCTTCCATGTGAAGGGTGCCGACGCCGCGCTGTTCCTGAAGGAAATGGCCTTCGACAATCTGGATGCCACCGGCACGTTCGACGGCACGCTGCCGATGATCTTCGACGCGAAGGGCGGCCGGATCGAAGGCGGCGAGCTCCACGCCCGGACCGGCGGGCACATCGCCTATGTCGGCGAGGTCTCGCGGCAGGATGTCGGCTTGTGGGGCAACATGGCGTTCCAGGCGCTGAAATCGCTGAACTACAAGAACCTCACCATCCGGATGAACGGCCCGCTGGCGGGGGAGATGATCACGGACATCGGCTTTTCGGGCGTGAGCCAGGGCCAGGGCACCAAATCGAATTTCCTGATCCGCCGGCTGGCGCGGCTGCCCTTCGTGTTCAACGTGCGGATCAGCGCGCCCTTCCGCCAGCTGTTGGACTCCGTCCAGTCCTGGTACGATCCCCGCCGCCTCATCGAGCGCAACCTGCCGTCATTGATCGAGGAGCAGAATCGTGCACAGGAGGGCGCCAGGCCCGCCGTTCAGCCCCGAGAAAGCGCCCCTGTCCCATGAAAGGCAAGAATATGCAGCTTCGAAGCATGACACAGGTGTTGCCGCACTGGCTCGGCTATCTCGGAGTGGCACCGGTGGCGCTCGCGGGCGGCTGCGTGAACGTGACCGCGCCTGACAAGCCGATCGTCATCAATCTCAACATTTCGATCACCCAGGAAGTGGTCTATCGTCTCGACAACAAGGCGAAGGCCCTCATCCAGGACCATCCGGGGATATTCTGATGCGCAACTTGCTTCCCATCTTCGGCCTGGCGGCGGCGCTCGTGGCGGCCATGGTCGCGCCTGCCTCCGCGCAGCGGGACCCTGCCTATCAGGCGGCCCGCCAGGCCGGGCTCGTCGGCGAGCAGCCCGACGGCTATCTCGGCATCGCCGGCAGCCCGACGGCCGAGCTCCAGGCGATGGTGAACAACATCAACATCCAGCGGAAGCGCCAATATACGCAGCAGGCGGCGGCGAACTCGACGGTGGAGCAGATGGCGTTCGTCACCGGCTGCAACCTGATCGCCCGCACCGCGCCGGGCGAGAAGTATCGGGCGCCCGACGGCCGCTGGCTCACCCGGGGCGGCGATGCGCCCGTAAGGGATCCCCGCTGCCTCTGAGCGGAGGCGGCGGCCGCACGGGCCGACGCTCAATCCCGGATACGCGGATCGATCCACAATAGCCGGTGCGGCAGGTCGAGGAGGATATGGCGGCCCGCAAAGGCGCCGAGACCGAGGGTGACCACAGGCCCCGCATCCGCCGTGGCCGTGCGCACGATGTCGGAGACCGAGAGGGTCGTCGTGCCCACGCCGATCGCCAGCGGCGCGGCACCCGGCGATAGCGACGGACCGGCCCTGGCGCCGCGCGGGTCGGACAGTCGCAGCGTCGCCGAAACCGGCTTGCCGCCGATGCTGGCCGGGAAGATCCAGCTTCCGTCCGGGCCGGGCGCCAGATCGACCGGGATCAGCCAGCGGGTCGCGCGGCCATATTCGGCAGGGAGCACTATCCGGATCCGGCGGCTCCGGAAATCCAGGTCGAAGACATGGCCTTCGACAATATCCCGGCCGATGCGGAAATCGGTGCCGGGCTCCAGCGGTGAGGGCGCGACGGCAAGGGCGTCGACGGGAAAGGTGCCGCCCGACAGGGCGATCGTCATGGGGCGACCGCGCTGCAGCACGCCGCCGGGGCCATGGGGGCGCCGGCCCTTGTCGATCTGGTCCGCGATGCTCGGGCTCACGACCGAGGTTTCGGAACCCGGATCGATACCGGCCCGCAGCCGACGCCCCTCGATCGAGGCGGAGATCAGCAGCCCTGCCGCCGCGATCACGAACTTTCCGCTTATCGCACCGATCACGCCACCCATCGCGCCATCCTCCTATCGCGCCTGCCCGGTGTCGCCGCCGAGTGCGAGATACAGCGCCGCCACGTCGCTGAACCGGGCGGCGCGGGCGTCGACAAGGGCAATGACGGTCTGGCTTCGGGTCGCGGTCGCGTTGAGGAGGGCGAGCGTGCCGACCTGCCCAAGGCGGAGCTGATAGGCGAGATACCCCAGATTCTCGGCCGCCGCGCCGTCCGCCTTCTCGGCCGCGGCCAGGGCGGCCGCGTCGGCATGAAGCGCGGTGAGGGCGTCGGCGACGTCGCCGAACGCGCCGAGCACCGCGGCGCGATATTGCGCCTTCGCCCCGTCGAGCGCCGCTTCGGCCGCCTTTTGCTGCTGCCGCAGCGCGCCGCCGTGGAAGAGGGGCTGGGTGATCCCGCCGATCAGCGACCAGAAGGGGTTGCCGCCTTTGAACATGTCGCCGAAGCGCGTCGCCTGGCCGCCCGCCGATGCGCTCAGGCTGATCGACGGCAGGCGCGCGGCGATCGCGACGCCGACATCGGCGCTCGCCGCGTGCAGGGACGCTTCGGCGGCGCGCACATCGGGGCGTTGCCGGACCAACAGGGACGGCAGCGAGACGGGCAGGGTCGGGGGAAGCACCAGCGCGTCCAGATCGGGCGTGGCCGGCAGGGGCTCGGCGGGCTCGCGCCCGAGCAGGATCGACAGCGCCGCCTGCTGATGGCCCAGCGCCTTGGTCAGGGCCGGCAGGGTTCCCTCGACCTGGGCCAGCGCGGCGACCTGGGCCGCGACGTCCGCCTTGCCGATGGCGCCGGCTTCCTGCTGGACGCGGAGCAGGGCCAGCACTTCGCGGCTGGCCTTGATGCTCGCCTCGGTGGCCGCAACCTTCTCGCGCAGCGCCGCTTCCTCGATCGCGGCGAGGACGGTGTTGGCCGCCACGGCCGCCCTGGCGGCTTCGAGCCGGAAGGCAGTGGCGTCGGCCGTCGCGCGGGCGGATTCGATCCGCCGTTTCGTTCCGCCGAACAGGTCGAGCGGATAGGAAATGTTCAACGTCGTGGTGTGCAGGCCGTAGAGGAAGACACCCGGCTCGGACAGCGGATCGGACAGCGCTTCCGACGCGCGGGTGCGCGATGCCTGATAGCCGATATCGGCTTCGGGCAGGCGGCTTCCGGCGACCGCCGCCGCCTGGGCGCGCGCCTGTCGCAGATTGGCGTCGGCGATCGCGACATCGGTGTTCGCGGCCAGCGCCATGTCGACCAGGCGGTCCAACGCCGGGCTGCCGAATTGCGTCCACCAGCGCGCCGGCAATGCCGCGCCCATCGTGAGCGTCTCGCCGGGCGTGCTCGCCGTGGCGGGTATCACCGCGGGTGGCGCGACCGGGGTATAGCCCGAGCTGGACGGCGCGGCAGGCGGCGTGAAGGCCGGGCCGACCGTGCAGCCCGAGAGCAGGGCCGCGCCCATCAATGCGGGATGCAGCTTCACGAGTTGGCCTCCGCTTCGGCGACGAGGGCGGGCCTGTGCCGCGAGAACAAGTCGACGAGCACGGGCAGGACCAGCAGGATCAGGAGCGGCGCCAGGATCATCCCGCCGACCACCACGATTGCCAATGGCTTCTGCACCTGGCTGCCGATGCCGCTGGAGAATGCGGCGGGAACCAGTCCGATCGCGGCGACCAGGCAGGTCATGACCACCGGCCTCAGGCTCTGGCTGCATGCCCGGGCCAGTGCCTGCGCGCGCGCCATGCCTTCGTCGATCGCCTGGTTGAAGGCGGTCAGGACGATGATCCCGTCCATCACCGAGATGCCGAGCAGCGCGACGAAGCCGATCGCGGCGGAGATGCTGAACGCGGTACCTGTCAGCACGAGAGCCAGCACCCCGCCGATCAGCGCCATCGGCATCACCGAGGCGGCGAGCAGCATGTCGATCGCCGAGCCGAAATTCAGGAAGAGCAGCAAGAGGATGAGCCCGAGGCTGATCGGCACCACCAGCTTCAGCCGCGAGACCGCATTTTCGAGGTTGCCGAGCTCGCCGGCCCATTCGAGATGATAGCCGGGCGGCAGCTTGACCTGCTGTGCGACCGCCTGTTGCGCCTCGCTCACCGCGCCGCCGAGATCGCGCCCGCGCACCGCGAACTTGATCGGGACATAGCGCTCCTGATGCTCGCGATAGACGAACGAGGGCCCGGTGGTCAGCTTCACCTCGGCGACTTCCGAGAGCGGCACCTGCACCGCTGCGCCATTGGCGCCTGGAGCGCCGACGGTGATCCGGCGGATGCTGTCCAGGCTGTCGCGCTGCCCGGGCTGGAGGCGCACGACGATCGGGAAATGCCGGTCGGTGGCGCGCTCGTACAGGTCGCCGGCCGCCTCGCCGCCGATCGCGGCGCGGACCACCTGGTTGATGTCCTCCGGCGTCAGGCCGTAGCGCGCTGCCCGGTCGCGGTCGGGGACCACCTGGACGGTCGGCTGGCCGAGCAGCTCGAACATGCCGAGATCGGCGATGCCGGGCACCTTGGCCATCACCGCCTCGATCTGCTTGCCGGTCTTTTCCAGCGTCGCCAGGTCGGGGCCGAACAGCTTGATCGAATTCGCGCCCTTCACGCCCGACGCGGCCTCCTCGACATTGTCCTGGATATATTGGGAGAAGGCAAACTCGACGCCGGGGAAGCGATCGCTCAGCCGCTTCTGCATGTCGGCGGTCAGCTTCGCCTTGGTCATCCCGCGCGGCCATTGGTCGCTCGGCTTCAGCGGCGTGAAGAATTCGGCGTTGAAGAAGCCGGTCGCGTCGGTGCCGTCGTCGGGGCGGCCATGCTGCGACACCACCGTCTGCACCTCGGGATAGGAGCGGATGATCCGGCGCGCCTCGTTGACCACCTTCTGCCCTTCCTCGAGCGAGACCGAGGCGGGCATGGTGGCGCGTATCCACATATTGCCTTCCTCCAGCTTGGGGAGGAACTCGACGCCGAGCGTGAAGCTGGTGGTGCCCGCCGCGAGCACCAGCGCGGCGGCGCCGCCGAGCGTCAGCACCCGATTGGCGATCGCGAAGCGCACCGCCGGCTCGTAGACGGCGCGCAGCTTGCGCACGATCCAGGTCTCGACCTCGCTCAGCCGGTCCGGAAGCAGCAGCGCGGCGAGCACCGGCGAGACCGTGAAGGTGGCGATCAGCCCGCCGGCGATGGCATAGGCATAGGTCTTCGCCATCGGCCCGAAGATATGGCCCTCGACGCCCGAGAGCGTGAACAGCGGGATGAAGCTGGCGATGATGATCGCGGCGGCGAAGAAGATGCCGCGATTGACTTCGCCCGCGCCGTTCAGGATCGCGGAGAGCCGGTTGCCGGGCGTATAGTGCCCGCTGCCCCGCTCGACGGCATGGCTGCGCTCGACCAGGTGGCGATAGATGTTCTCGACCATGATCACGGTCGCGTCGACGATCAGGCCGAAATCGAGCGCGCCGACCGACAACAGGTTCGCCGACTCCCCCTGGGCCGTGAGGATCAGCACCGCGAAGCAGAGCGCGAAGGGAATCGTCGCCGCCACGATCAGCGCCGAGCGCAGATTCCCCAGGAACAGCCATTGCAGGAAGAAGATGAGGAGAATGCCCTCGATCATGTTGCGGATGACGGTGCTGGTCGTCAGCGCGATCAGGCCGGAACGGTCGTAGATCCGCTCGAGCTTGACGCCGGGAGGGAGGATTCCGGACGCGTTGATGTCCTGGATCGCGTTCTCGACCGCCTTGATCGTCGGGCTCGACTGCGCGCCGCGATACATTAGCACGGTGCCCTGGACGATATCGTCGTCCTTGTCCTGCCCGGCGATGCCGAGCCGTGGCTGGTTGCCGACCTTCACGGTCGCCACATCGCTCAGCTTGACCGGGGCGCTGCCGTGCGTGCCGACCAGCACCCGATTGATGTCGTCGACCGAATGGATCAGCGCGACGCCGCGCACGATCGCGTTCTGCGGCCCGAAGGTGACCGTCTGCCCGCCGACATTCGCGTTGCTCTTGCCGAGCGCGTCGATCACATTGGCGGCGGTGATGCCCTCGGCGACCAGCCGGTCATTGTCGATGACGACTTCATAGGTGCGGGTCTTGCCGCCCCAGCCGGTCACGTCGATCACCCCCGGCACTGCCTTGATCCGGCGCTCGACCACCCAGTCCTGGATCGTCTTCAGGTCCATCACCGAATAGCCCGGCGGCCCGACGACGCGGTATCGATAGATCTCGCCGATCGGACTGACCGGCGAGATGCCGGGCTGCACGCCGGCCGGGAGCCCGTCGATCTGGTTCAGCCGGTTGATCACCTGCTGCTGCGCCTGCTCGAACGTATAGTCGTAGCTGAACTGGATCTTCACGTCGCTCAGGCCGAACAGCGAGATGGTGCGGACCGAGGTGACGTGCGGGATGCCGGCCATCGCCACTTCGATCGGGATCGTGATGTTCCGCTCGATCTCCTCGCCCGAGATGCCGGGATTCTGGGTGACGATCTCGACGGCGGGGGGAACCGGGTCGGGATAGGCCTCGATGTTGAGCTTCAGGAAGGCGAAGCCGCCCGAGACGATCATCGCCACGAGCAGCAGGACCATGAGCACGCGCTGATGCAGCGCAAAGGCGACCAGGCGGTTCATCGCGATCAGCCCGGAATGCCGGCTTCGTTGACGAAGATGGCGCCCCTGGTGACGATCCGCTCGCCGGCACGGAGCCCGGCGGTGATGCGGATCGTGCCGTCGCCCGGGCCCTCCGCCACGGTGACGCTGCGCGCGACCAGGCGGCGGCCCGGCTGGGCAACCCAGACACGGGCAGTGTCGCCTTCGCGGATGACGGCTTGCGCGGGAACGACGAGCGCGGTGCCTGGCACCGCCCTCGCCGGCGCGGCGATCGCGAAGCTCGCGAACATCTGCGGCTTGAGCACGCCGTCCGGATTGGCGATGGCGGCGCGCACGGGCAGGCGATGGGTGTTGGGATCGAGCGCGGATCCCACCATGCGCACCCGCGCGGTGAAGCTCCGGCCCGGAGCGGCGGGGGTCGTCACCGTCACCTGATCGCCGACGCGCACCCGGCCCGCATCGCTCTCGGGCACTTGGGCCACCAGCCATACCGAGGCGGGATCGGTGATCACCAGCGCCGGCCCGTCCGCACCTGCGCCGAGATACTGGCCGGCGCTGATCGTGCGGCTGGCGACGATCCCGCCGATCGGCGCGCGCACGATCGCATTGCCGGCAAGCCCGCCCCCGGCGATGCGGGCGATGTCGCCCGGTGTGCCGCCCTGGATCGCGATCTGGTTGCGCGCCACCACATAGGCGGCGTCGGCCGTGCGCATCGCCGCCTGCGCGGCGACCAGCTCGCTCTTGGCCTGCTGATAGTCGCGCAGCGCGCCGCCGCCATTCTTGTAGATCAGCTCCGCGCGCTGGGCGTTGCCCTGGGCGATGCCCAGCTGGGCGCGCGCGGTATCGCGCTGGGCGGCGGCCGCGACCAGGCTGTTTGCGCCCTGGGCGCGCTCGGTCGACCGAATCTCGAACAGGGGCTGGCCGCGTGCGACGCGCTGTCCGGCCTCGACGAACACGCGCGTCACCTGTCCGGTCAGCGGCGGCAGCACCGGCGTGGAACGGTCCTCGTCGACCGAGATGGTGCCGGTGGCGCGGAGAGTAGCGCCGTCCGCCGCCGTTCCCACCGCGCGGATCTCCATGGCGGCATATTGATCCGGGGTCGCCTGGAAAATGCCGGGTTCGCCGGGCGCCTCCGCCGGATCGGGATCCTGCTGGTGCAGCAGCGACGCCAGCACGATGACTGCGATCAGGATCGCCGCGCCGGCCAGCACATAGGCGGCCTGCCGCTTGCGGGGCAGCGCGTCCGGCGATTGCGCGGGCAGGGCAGTTTCGGTCAAGGCCACCTCGAACGGCAAGAGAGGTGCCGCCGATAGATCGCGAAGCTGATGCGAAACTGATGCCGGAGATCAATCCGGCAGGAAAATCGTCGCCCGCAGTCCCGGCCCGTCGCTGCGGTTCTCGAGCCGCAACTCGCCGCCCAGCACGGTCACGGCCCGCCGGGCGATCGCCAGGCCCAGGCCCCCGCCGGGGCGGGGATCGCCGTCCCGGCCGGCCGCTCCCGACAGGCGCTCGGGATGCATGCCGGGGCCGCGATCGCTCACGACCAGCGCCAGCCGGCCGGAAACCGGGCGGATCTCCACATCGATCGTGCCGCCGCTTGCCGCATGCTCCACGGCATTGTCGATGATCGTCGCCAGCGCCACCCGCAACGGCGTCGGGTCGGTCGATGCAATGGCGATGTCGGGGGCGGTCAGCGAGAAATCGGCACCGGCCCGTGCCGCGAACAGCGCCCGATCGGCGATGACTTCGCTCGCTAGCTCGCGCAGGTCGACCGGTTCCCGGGTCAGCGCCGTCGCGTCGAGCCGGGCGAGCTGCAGCATCTGGGTGATGGTGTCGCTGCCGCGATCCACGCTCTCCAGCAGATCGGAAAGCGCCGCATGCTCCTCGGAGTCGGGCGACGCGCGCCGCAGCAGCAGCTGGGCCCGCAGCTTCAGCGCGGCCAGCGGCGTGCGCAATTGATGCGCGGCATGGTCGGCAAAGGCCTGTTCGTGCTCGATCGCGGCGCGCACGCGCGCGAGCAGGCCGTTGAGCGCGGCGACGATCGGTGCCAGATCGCTCGGCATGGTGTGGAGGTGCAGCGGCTTCAGCTCGGCCGCGGACCGGCTGCCGAGCATGGCGCTGAGCTGCTGCACCGCCGACAGCCCGCGGCGCAGCGTGAGCCATAGCAGCACCGCGCTGCCGAGGATCAGGAGCATGATCGGTCCGATCAGCTGCTCGCCGACGCGCAGGATCAACCCCGCTCGCGCCTGCATCGGCTCCGCCACCACGATCAGCAGCCGCTGCTCGGGAACCGCAAGGCCATAGCTGCGCCATTTGTCACTGCCGACGCCGAAGGTGCGAAACCCGGGTATCGCGGCCACACCCTTCCCGACATCGCCGCGCGTCGGCGGCACCGTCAGGATGCCGAAATGATAGACGGCGAACTGGCGCCACGCGGCCGAGGCGCGGAATGCGCTGAGATCCTCGTCGCTGAGCAGCCTGCGATAGGGGTTGTCGTGGCTCACCTGCGACTTGGGGTCGTCCCCCGTGAACTCCTCCCGCATGAGCAGGTGCAGCACGTGCGTCGCGATGATCAGCTGCTGGTCCGCGCGCTGGTTGATATCGGCGCGCACGATCGCGAACAGCACTCCGGCCATCAGCATGCCGGTCACCGCGACCAGCAGCAGCGTGCGGACATAGAGCGCGCCGGTGAGGGAGCGGCCGATCCTTCCCTTCATTTCGCGACCATGTAGCCGAGTCCGCGCGCGGTGACGATGAAGTCCCGCTCCAGCTTGCGCCGGAGCGCCGAGATGGCGACTTCCACCGTGTTGCTCTCGATATACTGGTCCTGATCGTACAGCGCCGCTTCGAGTTCCGCCTTGCTGACGAAGCGACCTGCCCGGCGCATGAGGAGGGCCACTATCCGGAATTCCTTGGCGGTGAGCGCGACCGGCTGGTCGCGCAGCCGGACGG
Organism: Sphingomonas sp. NPDC092440; assembly: GCF_044754985.1. Lineage (NCBI taxonomy): Bacteria > Pseudomonadati > Pseudomonadota > Alphaproteobacteria > Sphingomonadales > Sphingomonadaceae > Sphingomonas > Sphingomonas sp. NPDC092440. The sequence continues at coordinate 378,731 of NZ_JBIVQA010000003.1, forward strand.
TGCGCCCTCCCAGGTCGAGCGCCACGTCGCGGACGACCAGCAGATCGGATCCGCGTCCGTCGCGCCGGCGCAGCTGGGCGCGGACGCGCGCGGTCAGCTCATCGATATCCAGCGGCTTGACCAGATAGTCGTCGGCACCGGCATCCAGCCCCGCAACGCGCTGGGTGATGCGGTCCTGCGCAGTGATGACGATGACCGGGACGAGCCGGTTCTCGCCCCTGAGCTCGCGCAGCACTTCCAGCCCGGAGACGTCGGGGAGGCCGAGATCCAGCAGGACGACGCCATAGGCCTCGCTGCGGCACGCCAGCAATGCCTCCTCGCCGGTCCTGGCCCAATCGACCGCATGGCCGGCATCCTCCAGCGCGGCCCGCATGCCGCGGCCCAGAGGGGCATCGTCTTCGATGAGGAGTAGGCGCGCCATGATCTTCGTTTCGTTGCCGGGTGGCTCGGGGCCAGCGTAGCGCGGCATGCCGCGCCGATCCAGATCGGCGGGGAGGGCGATCTGGATCGGGATGGCCGCGCGGCCGCGCGCCCGGCCTCACGTCGCGTCGTGGAAGATGATCCCGAGCGTGTGTCGCATGCCGGAGCGCACGCGGCTCACGCCGTGGCGCAGGTTGACGCGATATGTGCCTCGCGTTCCCTGCACGGGGCGCTGATGGACGGCGAAGGCGACGGCATCGCCCTGCCGGAGCGGCACGACCTCGACCCGGCTCTGCATGCGCGGTCGCTGCTCGGTAAGCACGAATTCGCCTCCGGTGAAATCCACGTCCGGCTCGGAAAGCAGGATCGCCACCTGGATCGGAAAGACGTGCTCGCCATAGAGATCCTGATGGAGGCAATTATAGTCGCCCGGGCCATATTGCAGCAGGAGCGGCGTCGGCCGGCGTTGGCCGGCTTCGTGGCATCGTCGGAGAAAGGACGCATGGTCGGCGGGATATCGCATGTCGATGCCCATGCGGTCGCTCCACGCATTGGCGAGGTTCGCCAAGCGCGGATAGAGAGTCGCGCGCAGCATGCCGAGGAGATCGGGCAGCGGATAGCGGAAGTACCGATATTCGCCCTTGCCGAACCCGTGCCGGGCCATGTGGACATGGCTGCGAAAGCGGCTTTCGTCGGAATAGGATGCCGCGAGCGCGCGGCACGCCTCCGGATCGAGCAGCCCGGGCAGCATGGCCGAGCCCTGGCCGTCCAGGTCCCGGGAAGCGGCCTGCCAGTCCTGGCTGGCGACCCGCGCCGCCGCGCGGATGCCCGTGGCCGCAGGCGCGACGCTATCGATGGGGGGCCGGCTCATCCCCGATGCTCCGGCGCGCGCGGCGCTCGCTTGCGCGCCATGCCGATGCGGGCGGGTATCTCCGGGATAGTCAGGGTCATGCGCGTGCTCCTTGCTGTGCCTGAGGAGCATCGATATCGGGTGCCCGGTCCAGGCGAATTCCGGTCCTTGCGCTCGAATCCGCAGGGCGCGCGATCATCCGGTTCCGGTGGCACCCGTCTTCGTCGCGGAAGGGTCCGTCACTGCGGCGGTCTCCGTGCCTTCTTCCCGCGCGGCCTTGCGGGCGTTTCGGAAGCGACCATGCCGGGGGGAGGGGGCGACGCCCGGAGCCTGACGACGCACCGGGTTCCGTTCGGCGCGATATTGTCGATCTCGAGCGAACCGCCGCAGACCGCCATGATCCGCTCGACGATGGACAGCCCCAGGCCGGCGCTGTCGGTTCGATTGGTTCCCTCTCTCCGGTAGCGCTTGGTCTGGTTGGCCAGGGTCTCGACGGCAAAGCCGGGGCCGTCATCCGCCACGACCATGCTGCCGTCCGGATCGACCCGAACGGAAACGGTGCAGCCTGCCGGCGTGTGGCGGACGGCGTTGTCGATCAGGTTCGTCAACGCGATCTGCACCAGGCCGATTATCCCTTCGACCCAGGCATGTTCGCCCGCGGGCGCCGTGAAGTCGATGTCGTGATCCCGGTGCAGCGCGAGCGGCGCCATCACGCTGACCACCTCGCCGGCGAGCGCCACGGGGTCGAAGCTCTCGACCTTGCGGTGATGGCGATCCACGATCGCCAGATCCATCAGCTGCTGGATCACGCGATTGGCCCGCTCGACTCCCAGCTGCACGGCGTCGCGTTCGGGAGAGGGATCGAGCGCCTCCAGGCGTAGCGAGATCAGCGCCAGCGGCGTGCGCAGTTCATGCGCGACATTACCGATGAACTCGCCCTGGAAGCGATAGCCGGCCTCCAGGCGGTCAAGGGCACGATTGGTCGCGTGGACAAGGGGAACGGCCTCCAGCGGCACGCTCGCCGGCTCCAGGCGATGGCCGATATGATCGAGGCCGATCGCATCGGCCTGGCGCGCCGTGCGCCGGAACCGGCCCGTCACCCGGCCGAGGATCAGCAGCCCGATGAGCAGCGAGGCCAGCAGCGAGGCCGGAACGACCCAGATGAAACGCTCGAGGAACGATGTGACTACATTATCGACGATATGGTTCGGATAGGTGCGATTCTGGGCGACGACGATCCATTCCGGACGCCCCGCCCGCGAGACCGGGAGCGTGAGCACGTCGTAGCGGCCATATTTGAAGAATATCGGGCCGTCCCCGTGTTCGAGCTTGGCAAGGGGGACGGGCAGCTGGCCCGAGGTGGCCTCGACGTCGAGAGCGCCGGCATCGGTGATGCGCAGGCTGCCCTGGAAGCTGGGGCCCCGCGCCTGCTGCCACCATGTGGGCCTGCCCGTCGCGATGGCCTGTGCCTCGCGCTTCAGCCGCTCCGAAATGAACTGATCCGCCGTCGTGTTCAGAAGATATCCGAGCAGCACCGGAAGGAACACCGCCAGGGACAGGACGAGAATCGCCTGGGCCAGTAGCAGCTGCCAGAACATCGATCTCGGCGCGCGAACCCTCACGAGTTCATCAATATATAGCCGATTCCGCGTACGGTCTTGAGCCTGACCTGCGCCGCGAAGCCGTCCAGTTTTCGTCGAATCCGGTGGATATATACTTCCACTGCGTTCGAGCCGAGCATGTCCCCCGAGCCGAACAGCTGGTCCTCGATGACCCGCTTGGAAAGGACATGGCCCGAGCGCCGCATCAGCAGCTCCAGCAGTTCGGCCTCGCGCTCCGAAAAGTCGGCCGGTTCGCCGCCCACCCGCACTTCGCGCGTCCGGGTATCCAGGGACAGGTCCCCCACGGCGAGGAGATGCTCGACATAGCCGCCCTGCCGGCGAAGCACCGCGCAGATCCGGGCGTGCAGCTCGGGAAAGAGGAATGGTTTGACGATATAGTCGTCGGCACCGCTATCCAGTCCCTGGACACGCATCTCACCCTCGCCACGCGCCGTCAGCACGAGAATTGGTTCCATGCGTTTATACCCGCGCAGGCGCCGCAACAAGGCGAGGCCGTTCTCGTCCGGGAGGCCGAGATCGAGGATGATCGCCGCATAGTTGACGGTCTGGATCAGAAGCTCGGCATCGCCCGCGGTTCTGGCCAGATCGCAGCGCACGTCGCGCTTCGCAAATGCCGAAACCATCGCATGGGCCAGTTCCGCATCATCCTCTACGATCAGCAAGCGCATCTAACTCGCTCCGTCGCGGCCAGGGGCCGCCTATGGTCAGGATCCGTCTCCGAACGTGTCGGGGGCAAGAATGCCGTCAGGATCCTCGGTGAAGGTATCGGCAAGCGCATGGTCGGTCGGAAGCGCCGGATCGGTATCCGCGTGGCCGTGCCGGATCATCGCCTTCGCCACGGCTTTCCTCTGTCCCATTGCTGGACAGGATGGCGCGTACCTCATGGCGACGACTATCGTAGCCTTGCATCGCGTGGACAAGCGGCTTCGCACGGTGACGGGGCAGCCGCCGGCCTCCGGAAAACTCCCTAGGCACATGGGTACCCGGCAAGGCAGGATGACGCGGAAATCCGCCATTCCCCGACCATGGCCCCGATAAACGCCGCGCGGGGCCTGTGCGGATTTGAGACAGCGCCCAGTTGGCCGACATCTGCCCGTAAGGTTGGCGTAAGCAGCGTTGGCCACGAGGGTTGGGCCGAGTTTCGGCATGGCTTGGATTTCAGGGAAGCGCCATGCGCGAGGCCAGTATCGGAGAATGCACCATGGAAGAACGAGCGCATTCCTATGACCACCTCACTCCACGCGAACTGCAGGTACTCGATCTCGCCGCCGGCGGTTTCTGTGCGAAGGAAATCGCCAGACGGCTCGAGATCAGTCCGAAGACCGTGGATCGTCACGTCGAGAATATTCGCCTGAAGCTTCGTGCCCGAAACCGCGCCCATATGATCCAGCTGGCGTTCCGGTTCGGTCTCCAAGGTCATCTCGACATTCCCTTCATCATCGCCGGTTGAGACAAGGCCCGTTGCCGCCCCTATTGCTGGGGCAGCGGCGGCGGCGGCGGCGGAAGCATGCCCTTGGGCGCTTGCGGCGCGAAGGCGTTCGTGCGTGCCAGGCGCGCGGCTTCCTCGTGGATGGCGGCCTGTACCGCCGGATTGCTCAGGTCCACCGGCCCGGCATTGGGGTTTCCGGGGATCGCGCGGCTGTTCGCGACGAGCATGGCCATCGGCGCCTTGCTGCCATCGGCGGCACGATAGCGGCCGGGATCGGCGCCGGGGCAGGTGGTGCCCGTGGCCGCGAAGAAGGCATCGGCGCTCTTGCGATCCTGGCACATCCGGGCAACCGCGACATTGTCGAAGCCCATCGCATGCCATGCTGCGGCATCGGACCTGCGCGTGCAGCCTTCGTCGCTGCGGCCGAAATTGAGGTTGATCCCGATCGGCCCGCCGGCAATGCCGCCGCCCGTGCCGATCAGGCAGGGATTGGCGCCGGCGAAATAGCTGCCCTGGACGCTCGGGGTGGTCCACTCATGCCCGCTATAGGTGACGGTCTCGTGGGCCGGAGTCTCGCTGACCGGGCCGGTGATCGCCTCGACGTTCACCGCACTATTGGACGAGGCGTTATCCGTCGCCGTCTGCTGGGCGTTGGCGGCTGTGGCACTGACCATCAGGACGAGGGTTGCCGCGACTACTAGGTGCTTCATGATCGAACTCCTGAACGGAAAGGGAGGCGGGACGGCACCTGCCGCCCCGCCTGTAAGCCTCCTATTCGACGGTCCAGCCGAGCGAGCCGAACCCGAACCCGACCAGTCCCACCGCTCCCGCGGCGTTCCAGTCGATGCTCGCTGCGTTCACATTGGTGGTGTTGGACGCATTGAAGTTGGCGGTGAACTTGTAGTCGCCGGCGCTCTCGCCGAAGTTCATCACCTGCATGCTCAACGCGGCGTTCCCGTGGGTCAGGCCACCATAGACACCGCCATTGTAGCTGTTGCTGGTGATCGATCCGACGCCCGAGGGGCTCACGCTGGAGGTGATCGAGGTGCCGGCGTCGCCGACTCCGCCGACCACAGCATAGCTGGTGCCGCCGGGCAGGCTGTTGATGTTCATCGTACCGCCGAAGCCACTGCCGGACGACGCCGACAGCTCGTTGTTGATGCTTCCGCTGATCCCGCTGGTGCTGTTGCTGCTCAGCGAGTCGGTGCTGATGCCGCCATTCGTGAAGCCGCCGACACCCACGCCGATGCCTCCGCCGATATTGCCGGAGCCCGACGATTGGGCGAGGGCCGGAGCGGCCGTGAGTACCGCCAGGGCTGCTGCGCCGATTGCAATAATCTTCATCATACATCTCCTACCGTGCCAGCGACTGCTGGTGCCCGGATTAGGACATGGGGACAGGCTTACAGCTATCCGGCGGAGCCCGCCCGATGCCTCCCGCCGTATGATGCTCCAACATGCTAGCTCGTGGGGGATTTGCCGTAGGGGATCGGCCGTGCGGAAAGCGTGCTGCCAAGGAAATGTTTTTCCTTACAGCAGGTTACAGAAGCTTACAGAGATCCGCGACGGGATGTTCGCCGATCGCCGCTGATCGATTCCGATCCGGCGGAAGGTCAGCCGAGCGGAGGCAGGCCGTCCATGATCGCTGTCAGCGCGAGCGCGTTCTCCCGTTCCATCGCGCTGTGTCCCGCATTCGTCACCACGAAGGTCGCGGGATCGGTGCCGGCTTCCCCGAGCGCCGCGGCGAGTCGCGAGGCCTGGGTCAGCGGGCAGACGAGATCGAACCTGCCATGGACGATATGCACCGGGATGCTCGCCAGCGTCGCGGCGTTGCGGATGAGGTGATCCGGCTCCAGGAACAGCCGGTTGGCGAAGAAATGCGCTTCGATCTGCGCGAAGGACAGGGCGAACATGTCTTCCCCGAACTTCCCGCTGTCGTCGACGTCGGGGATCGCATTGGAGATGGTGCCTTCCCATACCGACCATGCCAGCGCCGCCGCCAGCTGCCGCGCGCGCTCCTCCTGGGTCGACGGTACGCTGTCGAAGATCGCCTTATAGGCTTTCATCACGTCGCCGCGTTCGGCGGGCGCGATCGGGGCGAGGAAGCGGCGCCAGGCTTCGGGATAGCTCATATAGGCGCCCGGCGCAGTGAGGGCGAAGGGGGCACCCTCGAACGTCGCGGCGTTGCCCTGGTACATGAAATCGAGATCCTCCGCCGCACCCAGGAAGATGCCGCGCAGGATCAGGTTGGCGCAGTGCCGCGGGTGCGCGATCGCGTAGGCCATTGCCAGCGTGCTGCCCCAGCTGCCGCCGAACACATGCATCCTGCCGTCGATGCCGAGCGCGGCGCGCAGGCGGTTGATGTCCTCGATCAGATGCGGGGTGGTGTTGTGGGCGAGCGCGATCGCCGGGCCGGCGGCCGCGACGGTCGGCTCGCTCTTGCCGCAGCCGCGCTGGTCGAAAAGGACGATCCGGTAGCGTTCGGGATCGAAATAGCGTGCCATGACCGGCGCGCATGCGCCGCCCGGGCCGCCATGGAGCACGATGACCGGCTCGCCGGCGGGGTTGCCATATTCCTCCCAATAGAGACGATGATCGGGGTCATGGTCGACCTGCAGCAGCCCGCTCCTCCGGGCTTCCGCCGCCGGATAGCGCCATTCGTCGACGATCTTGCTGGTGCGCTGGAGCTGGGAGAAATCCATGTCCGTTTCCGTAAGTTGGGGCGATGTGCGGCGCGGGGCCAGGTGCCGGCTCTATCCTTGGTCGGCGCGCCGGTACAGGCGCATGTCCCGTGGCCGCTATCGTGGCGCGCGCCCGCGTCCGTCGCCCCAGATATCGTCCGGGCAATGGATCAGGCCGTCCGCATAGCGGACGCCCGGGGCGCGATCCCGGGCGAGGAACGTGGGGCCATCCAGATCGCAAAGATCGCAGCGCTGGCCGAGGACGAAGGCGGGCGCCTGCGACCAGCTGGTGCCGGTCATGTTGCCGACCATGACGCCGAAGCCCATCCGGCGCGCCGCCTGTGCCATCGCGAGCGCGTGGGTCAGGCCCCCGCACTTGTCGAGCTTGATGTTGACGAGGTCGACCAGCCCGATCAGCCCCTCGAGATCGTCGCTGTCCTGGACGCTCTCGTCCGCCGCGATCGGGATCGCGCGGTCGACATGGCGCAGGTCCGCGTCCCGCCCGATCGCGAAAGGCTGCTCGATCAGCGTCACGCCGGCGGAACGCAATGCCGGCATGAGCGCGTCGAGCGCATCCGGATCGAAGCCCCGGTTGCCGTCCACGGCGATCGCGACATCGGGGCGGGCGGCGCGGACGGCGCGGACCCGCTCTCCATCCTCGCCATCGCCTTCGAGCTTCAGCTTGATCTGGCGGGCATGCGCCATGCCTGCCGCCTTCCGTGCCATTTCCCCCGGGGAAGCGATGCCGATGGTGAAGACGGTGGGCAGCGGTCGCGTCGCGGAGAGGCCGGCGAGCTGCCATACCGGCTTTCCGGCACGGCCGGCCTCGACTTCCCACAGCGCGGCGTCGAGCGCGTTGCGCGCGCCTCCGGCCGGCAGCAGGCGCTGAAGCTCGGCGCGGTCGATGCCGTCCGCGAGGATGGGCGCGAGCCGCGTCACCTGCTCGACGATCCGCGCCGAGGTGTCGCCCCGATAATAGACGCCGCACGCCTCGCCGCGCCCGATGACGCCGCGATCCTCGATCGTGACCAGGGCGATTTCGGCATGGGTGAATGTCTCGCCGGAAATGCGGAACGGCTCCGCCATCTCCCATTGCTCGGTTCGCGCTTCGATCTTCATCGCGGTTCCTCCATGCCGTCGGCATAGAGGCGCGGGGCGGGCCGGCTTTGCAGTCCGGCGCGCGGTTTCGCGAATTCGCGGGTCGGATTGCAAAGCGGCGTCCGGCGCGATGTGGCTGTCTTGCCGGCCTGGTATCCGGAGAGACATCGAGTGCATTCGCCTTTCGCGCCCCGTTCGCCGGAGGATATCGCCACGCTGCTGCGCACCGCTCCGCTGGCCTGGCTGGTGAGCGTCGATCCGGCGGGCGAGGTGCTGAGCAGCCAGTTGCCGCTGCTGGTGCTGCCGCCCGAGGAGGGTGAGATGCTGCTGCTCGGCCATATGGCGCGCACGAACCCGCTGGTGGCGCGGCTGGGCGAGCGGCCGCGCGCGGCGATCCTGTTCCAGGGGCCGAATGCCTATGTCTCGCCGAGCTGGTATGCCGACCGGGATTCGGCGCCGACCTGGATCTATGTCAACGCGACGCTCACCGCCGATGTCACGCTGCGCGAGGACCTGACCGACCGCGCGCTCAACCTGCTGGTCCATCAGATGGAGCAGGGCCGCCCGGAGCGCTGGCGGGTGACGGAGATCGCCCATCGCTATGCCGCGCTGCGTGACCGGGTGATCGGGTTCACGGCGAAGGTCGTGAAGGTCGATGCTCGGTTCAAGCTCGCCCAGGACGAGCCGCCGGCAGTGGTGCGCGAGACGCTCGCCCATCTGGAGGAAGACGCGCTGATCCGCTGGGTGGAGGGCGTGAACGCCGATCGGCTGGGAGCGGAATCGTGATCGACCTTGCCATTCGCGGCGCGCTGGTGATCGACGGCACCGGTGCCCCGGGCATCGTCGCGGACGTTGCGGTGGAAGGGGACCGGATCGCCGCGGTCGGCGGGAGCGTCGGCGCGGCGCGGGAGGAGATCGACGCGACGGGGCTGGTGCTCGCGCCGGGCTTCATCGATGCGCACACGCATGACGACCGGCTGATCCTGGGCGGGGCGGAGGCGATGCTGTGCAAGCTGTCGCAGGGGGTCACCACGGTGATCGTCGGCAATTGCGGGATCAGCCTGTCCCCGGTCGCGTTCGACAGTCGCCCGCCCGCGCCGCTCGACTTGCTGGGAGAGGCATGCTGGTGGCGCTTTCCCAGTTTCGCCGCCTATGCCGGGCAGCTGGCGGAATCCCCGCCGGCCGTGAACGCGCTGGCGCTGGTCGGCCACATGCCGATCCGGATCGAGGCGATGGGCGGCGATACCGGGCGCGCGGCGACTCCGGCGGAGATAGCGCGGATGGAGGCGCGGCTGGGCGAGGCGCTCGACCAGGGCGGGGCGGGGCTGTCGACCGGCCTGTGGTACGCGCCCGGCGGCGGCGCGGAGATGGCCGAGCTGGTCGCGCTCGCCCGGTGCGCGGCGGGGCGGGGCGGGCTCTATGTCACGCATCTGCGCGACGAGGGGAACGCCGTGGAGGCGGCGGTCGCGGAGGCGATCGAGATCGGCGTGTCGGGCGGCCTGCCGATCGTCGTCAGCCACCACAAATGCACCGCGCCGGAGAATTTCGGCAAGTCGCACGCGACGCTGGCGATGATCGATGCCTGCGCGGCGCATCATCCCATCGGGCTGGACGTCTATCCTTATTGCGCCTCCAGCACCGTGCTGCGCCCCGAATGGGTGCGCCCCGATATCGAGACGGTGGTGAGCTGGTCCGTGCCGCACCCGGATCGCGCCGGGCAGTCGCTCGCGGCGATCGCCGCCGAATGGCAGGTCTCGCTGGGCGAGGCGGCATCGCGGCTGGTGCCGGCGGGAGCGGTCTATTTCTCGATGGACGAGGGCGAGGTGCGCCGCATCATGGCGCACCGGCTGACGATGATCGGCAGCGACGGCCTGCCGCACGACGAGCGGCCCCATCCGCGCCTGTGGGGCACCTTCCCGCGCGTGCTGGGTCACTATGCCCGCGACATGGGACTGTTCCCGCTCGAGACCGCGATCCACAAGATGACCGGGCTGACCGCGGAGACATTTGGAATATCCGGGCGCGGGATCGTGGCGGCGGGCGCCCATGCCGATCTCACGCTGTTCGACTCCGCGCGCATCATCGACCGTGCCGATTTCGCCGCGCCGACCCGATTGTCGGCGGGGGTCGTCGCGACATGGGTCAATGGGCGGCTCGCCTATGGCGAGGCGAAGGGCGTTACCGGCACCTGTGCCGGACGGCTGCTGAAGCGCGGAAGCTAGTCGCGCCGGCCCAGCCGTTCCAGATCCTCCGGCACATGGCGCGCGGCGACCAGGTAGAAGGGGATCGAGGCAACCGCGGCGGCGACGCCGGCGAACATCGCGTATCGCAGCGAATCCGCGCCGAACACCGGCCGCAGCAGGTCGCTCAGCACGCCGATCACCAGCGGGCCGAGGCCGAGGCCGATCAGGTTGCCGACGAACAGCTGGATCGCGGCGGCGCGCGCGCGCATCGGCGGCGGCGTGATTGTCTGGATCGTCGCGATGCACGGGCCGATGAACGCGGCGCTGAGCGAGACGGGAATGACCGCCGCCGCGATCGCGACCGCGACATTGCCGGCCAGGAAGAACGGCACCCAGAAGGGTATCGAGATCAGGGCGGCGATGGCCGGCGCCAGCAGGTTGCGATGGATGCCGCCGCGCCGCGCGGCGATGTCGGCGAAGCGGCCAGAGGCATAGGTGCCCAGCCCGCCGCCCAGGCCGACGATCAACGCGAAGATCAGGCCCACCTCGGTCGATCCCATGCCGTGCGAGCGGATCAGGAAGGCGGGCACGAAGGCAGTGATGCCATAGCCGGAAAAGGCGCTCATCGCGGTTCCCAGCACGATGTAGCGATAGGAGCGCTGCCGCCACAGGAAGTCGAGCCGCACGGTGGCGGGTGAGGGCGATTGCACGGGCGCGGGCCGGGGCGGGTCGCGCAGGATCGCCATTGCCAGCAGAGTCAGCAGCAGACCGGGCAGGCCGGCGGCGATGAAGGCCGCGCGCCACCCATAGGCGTCGGCGATCCAGCCGCCGGCGAAGAAGGCGATCATCAGCCCGACATTGACCCCGGTGGCATAGATCGCCTGCGCCGTCGCCCGTTCGGACGGGCCGTAGAGATCGGAGATGATGGATTGCGAGGCCGGCCCGGTGCCGGCTTCGCCGACGCCCGTCAGCATCCGCGCGACGACGAGCTGCCAGAAGCGCGCGACCAGCCCGCACGCCAGCGTCATCGCGCTGAAGCAGGCGAGCGAGGCGATGATGATCCGCGAGCGGCTCATCCGGTCGGCGGCCAGCGCGATCGGCATGCCCAGCGTCGCATAGAACAGGGCGAAGGCGGGCCCGACCAGCAACCCGAGCAGCGTGTCGGACACCTGGAACTCGTGCTTGATATGCTCTAGGATGATCGCGAGGATCTGCCGGTCGATGTAATTGACCGCGTAGATCGCGCTCAGCAGCAGCACGATCGCGCCTCGCGGGATCATGGTCCCGCGCCCCTCAGCCCTCATTGCTTTCCCCATCGCTCGCCGGCCTGGCGCCGCGCTTCAGGCTGGAGGCGAGGTGCCGCACGCGCAGCTCGTCATTCGCCACCTTGCGCATCTGGATCGGCGAGACCCCGAATGCCGCCTTGAAGGCGCGCGTGAAGCTCGCCGCATGTTCATATCCGGTCTCCAGCGCGATCTCCATCATCGACATCTTCGAATCGCGGATGAGATCGAGCGCCAGCTCCATGCGCAGCTTGTCGCGGATGCGGCCCACCGTCTCGCCATAGATCATGCGAAAGCCGATCTGCAGGCGGTGGCGCGTCATCCCCACCATCTCGGCGATCTCGTGGATGCTGATCTGCTGGTCGATATTGTCGCGGATGATCTGCATCGCGCGCTTGAGCCGGCGATGGTCCTCCGCTTCGAACCGGCCGCCGAACTGCTCGCTGTCCGGCTGGGACAGGCCGAACAGGATGTGGCAGGCCAGCTCCAGCGCCTTGGCGGACATGAACGCGCCGCGAAAGGCGCGGGCGAATGGCGGCGAGATGAGCTGGTGCGCGGTGAGCGAGGCAAGCTCCGACAGCGGCACGTTGCGGACCGGATAGTCGCCGCCGTCGTGGACATAACGGGCAAGGTCGGCCGGGATGTCGCTCTCGGTCAGCCCGGTCAGCTCGAAGAAGCGCCCGCGCTCGAAATACAGGGTAACCCAGCGCAGATGGTCGCCCGCCTCGTAAACGGTGTCGAAGCTGCGCCCGCCGCCGGTGCCGTAGATGGTGCAATAGCCGTCGGCGAGTTCGCCGTCCGTGCCCGCGGCATCGGTCAGCCGGACATTGCCGTTCAGCACCGCCGACAAGGCGAGATAATCGTCGCATCGGTGGCTGCGGGCGAGCTGGCGGCGTGCCACCATGTTGACCAGGGCGACGCAGACGCCGTTGTGCAGCTCGTAGAATTCCCAGCCGCCCTTGGCGACATTGCTGTCATATTCGTAGCGGAAACCGAGGCCGCCGGGCGTCGGATGGCTCCAGCCGTCCGTCTTGCGCGTCGAGAGCCCCTCCGCGGCGGCCGGGTCGTGCAGCTGCGCCAGCATGTCGTGCAGGCTGCGGGAGAGGATTTCGGGCGGCGGCGGATCGGTCATGACAAGTCAGCCCATGTTCGCGCCGGGAACGCAACCGGGCCAGCGATCCTTCCACGGCGCCGCGCGCTCGAGCTGGCGGGCGAGCTCGAGCAGCAGCGGCTCGCCCCCGCGCCGGGCCGCGAACATCGTGCCGATCGGCACGCCGTCCGGCCCCGGCTGGATCGGCAGCGACATGGCCGGATGACCGGTCAGGTTGTGCAGGGGCGTGTAGGACACATAATCGAACATCAGCTGCATGATGTGATCGAAATCCGCATCGGGGGCCAGTTCTCCGATGCGCAGCGCGGGAAGGCCGAGCACCGGCGACAGGATGACATCGGCATCGCCGAACGCGGAGTCCAGCGCGCGGCGGGCGCCCTCGATCGCGCGGAACAGATGGTCGACATCGTCGATCGCGGCACCGGCCGCCCATTCGCCCAGCCCCAGCGTCCAGGGCTCGACGGCGGTATCGGCGGCGGCGCCGAAACGCGCGCGGGCCGATTGCAGCACGTCGCGCGCCAGATAGGCCCAGATCGCCTTGAACGCCACCATCACCGCCGGACCGTCATAGGGCGGCGGCGCCTCGAACACATGATGGCCCAGTTCCTCGCACAGCCTGGCGCTGCGCAGGGTGCTGGCGAGCACGTCCGGATGGGGCTGGTCGCCATTGAGGTTGGTGGTGACCACGGCGATCCGCAGCCCCTTGTCGCGACGAGGCACAGGGGTGAGCGCGTTCGCGGCGACCATGCCCATCGCCCATTCCACATCGCGCACGCTACGCGCCAGCAGCATGTCGCAGGCAAGCAGATCCTCCATCAGGTGCGGCGCGCGGGCACGCCGGGTCGCGCCCCGCCCGGGCTTCAACCCGATCAGCCCGCAGCACGAGGCCGGGATGCGGATCGATCCGCCGCCATCCGCCGCATGGGCCAGCGGCACCATGCCGGTGGCGACCGCGATGGCCGCGCCGCCGCTCGATCCGCCGGGCGAGCGCTCGGTCGCCCATGGGTTGCGCGCCGCCCCGTAGAGCAGTGGCTCGGTGGTCGGCAGCAGGCCGAATTCCGGTGCGTTGGTCTTGCCGAGCGCGACCAGGCCGCCATCGTCCAGGGCCCGGGTGAAGGGGAAGTCGATATCGCCCGGCGCGGCGTCGCGGTGCAGGCGGCTGGCGCTGCGGTTCGGCATGCCGCGATAGTCGAGGCCGTCCTTGAGCAGCCAGGGCACGCCCGCCATCGGCCCGGCGGCGCGATCCGCGCGGACGAGCGCGGCATCATAGTCGCGATGCGTGATGACGTTCAGTGCCTTGTCGAGCGCCTCGATCCGCGCGATCGCGCTCTCGCACAATTCGCGCGCCGACACGTCGCCCCGGCGGACGAGCGCGGCTTGGTCGTGCGCGTCGAGCCGGCCGATCTCCCATGCCATGGCCGTGCGTGGCGCCAAGGGTGTCTGTCCCACGATATCCTGCATCGGCTGCGTCGTCCGTCCCACATTGATTGACGACGATGATCTGAGCCCATTCCGGGCATTTCGGTTTAGCCGTCGAGGCGCGCCAGTTCGCGATTTCTCCCGCCGGAACCGTGACGGCTAATGGCGGGCCCGGAATGGCAAAGCGGTCCGCCCGGCGTTGCGCCACTCCTCATCGCCTTCTGGCAATGAAACGGGGATGACGATGCAGGCACCATATCTGCTTTTCCTGGGCGACGTGGAGGAGCTCAGCGCGGCCAAGACGGCGGCGGGGGTCAATCAGTGGCGGCGCGAGCTTGTGCTGGCGCAGTACCGGCTGCCCGGCTGCACGGTCGATCTCGGCATCGCCGAGATGACGCCCGCCGAGGCCGCTCGCGCCGGCGCGCGGACCATGATCGTCGGCGTGGTGAATGTCGGCGGCTTCATCCCCGAGCATTGGGTGGCAACGATGGTCGACGCGCTCGAGCAGGGGCTCGATCTTGCCGCGGGGATGCACCAGCGCCTCAACGACATTCCCGCGATCGCCGAGGCGCGCGACCGGACGGGGCGCGCGGTGCTGGATCTGCGCCAGCCCGATCGCGGCTTCCTGCCCGGCTCGGGGCGCAAGCGGTCCGGCAAGCGGTTGCTGACCGTCGGCACCGATTGCGCCGTCGGCAAGAAATACACCGCGCTGGCGCTGGAGGCGGGACTTCGGGCACGCGGCATCGACGCCGATTTCCGCGCGACCGGACAGACCGGCATCATGATCTCCGGCCGGGGCGTCGCGATCGATTCGGTGATCGCCGACTTCATTTCCGGCGCGGCCGAATGGCTGTCGCCCGATGCCGCGCCGGATCACTGGGACGTGATCGAAGGCCAGGGCTCGCTGTTCCATCCGGCCTATGCCGGCGTCACGCTGGGGCTGATCCATGGCAGCCAGCCGGATGCGCTGGTCGTCTGCCATGAGCCGGTCCGCACGCATCTGCTCGGCTTCGACTATGGCGTGCCGGATTTGCGGCGCTGCATCGACATGAACGTCGCCGCCGCGCAGCTGACCAATCCGGA
Source organism: Sphingomonas sp. NPDC092440 (assembly GCF_044754985.1). NCBI lineage: Bacteria > Pseudomonadati > Pseudomonadota > Alphaproteobacteria > Sphingomonadales > Sphingomonadaceae > Sphingomonas > Sphingomonas sp. NPDC092440. The sequence continues at coordinate 393,910 of NZ_JBIVQA010000003.1, forward strand.
GGCGCGCGTGGTGGGGATCAGCGTCAACACCTCGCGCATGGAGCCTGCCGCGGTCGACGCCGCGATCCGCGATATCGAGACGCAGACGGGACTGCCCTGCAGCGACCCCATTCGGCATGGCGTCGATCGCATTCTCGACGTCCTGCTGAACTGAGCGGCGGGACGGGCACTCCCTCTGGATACGCATACTTGTTCAACCGTCATCCCCGCGCAGGCGGGGATGACGGGCGTAGTTTCAAGGGCTGTCTGGGCGCGCCCCTTGGCGTGGAGTGCCCGTCCCGGGCAGATGCCGGATCGCCGAGGCATGCCGCGCTTCCTGGACCCGTGGGAAGCCGCTGTCCTTTCCTTCGACGAACCGATCCAGGAAGCCGAGCGAGAAGTCGCCGATCATGCCGTCCATCTCGGTGGCGGAAATGGTGCCGTAGAGCGCCGGCGGCGCCCGGTGGCGGAACATGCGGATCAGGTCGGTGAAGGCGAGATGGCCCGAGCCCTCGACCCGGAAACGGAAATCGTCAGGCGCCGCGGGGCCGGTCCAGTGCCGAAAGGCGAAGTCCATCGGGTGCGTGCGGGGATCGCGTGGCTGGTTCGGATAGAGCGGATAGCGCGGCCAGTCCGATTGCAGCCACAGCATCGGCCGGCCGGCGGCGCGGTCGAACATCGCGGGATCATAGGTCACGCCGTCCAGGCTGATCGCGGCGCGGCACTGCGGTTCCTGCACACAGGCCTGCGCCGCGATGCCGCCGCCGAACGACATGCCGCCGAACGCCAGGCGCGAGAAATCCACCGACCTTGCGATTCGCGCGGCGAGCGGCGAGGGCCGGCCGCGCGCGAGCGTGGCGAGGATGAAGCGGGTATCGGCCAGCCACGCCTCGGTGCTCCGCATCAGCCGGTCCTTCGCCGCCGCTTCGGCATAGGCCGGAAAGCGTCGGCGCCAGCCCTGGACGCTCTGATCCTGCACCAGCGCGCCCAGCGTTTCGGCCATTGCCGGGGACACGACCAGCGGCGTGGTCTCGCGGCTCCATCCGTCGGCGAATTGCTGCCGCGCGGAATCATAGGGGTGGCCGATGCTGGCGACGACATAGCCATGGCTCGCCAGCCGCTCGAACAGCGGCGTATTCTGCGCGGGGTACATCGTATAGCCATGGTTGAAGACGAACAGCGGATGGCCGTCTCCTGCCGGTTCGGCGTCCAGCCGGGCATGGGTGGGAATAGCGGCGAGATGCTGCAGCTCGAAGGAGCGGTGCAGGGCGTTGCGCGCGATCGATCCCGCATCGGTCGCGACGGTATCGCTCGGAAGATATCGCGCCAGGGGATGCCTGTCCCCCGGGGCGGCCGGGTACCAGAGCTGCACCGTCATGCGGCGTCGCGCGTCCGCGCCGTCTTCCAACACGCCCCGGCGGCCCGCGTCGATCAGGTCGATGCGCGTCGTCCCGATCGCATAGGGGCCGCCGGGCGCGGGCAGCGCGAAGAGCGGGAACAGAAGATAGGGGATCGCCGCGCCCGGGATGGCCAGGGCGAGCGCTGCGCGCGCCGCGTTTCGCTGCCAGCGCCTTCGCAAGGCGGGGCCGCGCCATAGACAGGCGGCCGCGACGGCGGCGATCGCCGCGGCCGGGGCCGCCTGCCAATGGTGCAGGGCGAGCGCTGCCAGCGCGGTGCCCATCGCGGCCAGCGCCGCCGGCAGCGCCGGCCGCCATCGCCCGACCGCGAACAGCGCCGCGGCGGCGATCAGCAGGAGAAAGACGGCGACGTCGATCGGATACACCGGCGGCCCTCCGCTTGGTTAGAACGACTTTCCGAGCCTTATGCCGATCTGGCGCGGCCGCGGCACCGCACCGATCCCGCCGAGTGTGGGATAATAAGGCGCGTGCTCGTTCAACAGGTTTCGCGCGAAGATCGCGATGTCCAGCCCTTCGACGGTCGCGCCCAGGCTGGCGCCCAGGAAGGATTGCGGCCCGGTGACGATGCGGGTCACGCCCTGGCCGCCGACCAGCTTGTCCTTGTGGTTGAAGTCGATGTCGAAATAGCCGGGGATCGAGGCCGCCCAGTTGAATCCGTAGTTGGCACTGAGCTGGAGCGAATATTTCGGCAGCGCGAGCGGGCTGGTGCCGGGCGGGAAATCCACCTCGGCCACGGGCGTGGAGGCGATGAATACCGACCCCATCACCGTGCCGCTGGCGGACAGCCGCAGCGCGCGCACCGGGCTGGTGGTCAGCTGCCATTCCACGCCCCGGATCCGCGTGTTGCCGCCATTGGCGGTATATTGCAGGAACACCGGCGTCAGCACCACGCGGTCATAGACCTGACCGCGATAATATTGCTGGAACGCCGCGACGTTCACGCCCAGCTTCCCGTCGAGCAGGCTCGCCTTGAAGCCGGCCTCATAGGCCATCGAGCGTTCGGGCGCATAGCTCAGCGGGGGCGGGAAGGCGGGGTTGACCACGGCGTTGAAGCCGCCGCTGCGGAAGCCGTTGCCGATGTTGAAATACAGGTTCGCGTCGCGGGCGACGTCGTATTTCACGAATGCGCGATAGGTCACGCGCGAGAAGGTGCCGGACGCGGTCGGCAGGGTGCCGTCGGTGAAGCTGCGGTCGTCGTGCGAATAGCGCAGGCCACCCCCGATCTCGAGCCGGCGGAACGGCGAATAGGAAGCATCGCCATAGATCGCCCAGGACTTGGAGGTCGTCCGGATCGGCTCCTGGAGGATGGTGACGGTGGTGGACGGCGGATAGAGCAGCTCCGCGCCGTCCAGGAAATGGCGCAGCAGGTCGTCGTCCTTGTAGATGCCGCCCAGCACCCATTTGAACGGGCCGTCCCCCTTGGAGGTCAGGCGCAGCTCCTGGCTCGTGATCGACTGTTTGTTGAGATAGCGCGTATTGGCGATCTCCAGCGTGACCGGCGCGGCCGGATCGTTGGTGGCATAGTAGATCTGGTCGAGATTGCTGTTGCTGTAGCGCCTGCTGTGGGCGGTGTTGCTCATCAGCTCGGCGAAGCCGAGGTCATATTCCACGCGCAGGCTGTAGAGATCGAGCTCCGAGACGCCGCTCGTCCGGCCATGCGGATCGATGGCGTGGCGATACAGCCCTTCCTCATAGGGCAGGATATTGGCGTAGGAAGGGGAATCCTCGTCATTGTGCCGGATGTCGACCATGCCGACGACGCGCAGCCGCGGGTCCGGCTGCCACAGCAGCTTGACGCGCCCGTCATAGATCTGGCTGGAATTGACGTTCCTGGCCCCGGTGCCGACATTCTCGAGCCAGCCGCCATTGTTCTGGTATTCGCCGGCGAAGCGCACCGCGAGCGTGTCGGACAGCGGCAGGTTGAGTGCCGCCTTCACCTGCGCGGAAGCGCGGCCGCCATCGGTGGCGAACAGCGAATAGTCGATGGTGCCGCCGATCCGGTCGAGCTTCGGGTCGTTGGTGACGTAGCGGATGACGCCGCTCATCGCCCCTTCGCCGAACAGGGTGCCCTGCGGCCCCTTCAGCACCTCGACCCGCGCCAGGTCGAGCGTGCCGGCATCGGCATAGACCGGGTAGAAGCCGTCCTGCGATCCGGTGAGCGGCGTTTCGTCGAGATAGATGCCGACGAGCGACGAGGTGCCCCTCAGGCTGTTGATGCCGCGGATCTGGATCAGCTGCTTCCCGCCCCCCTGCGAGAAGACGTCCAGGCCGGGCACATTGTCGGCGATGTCCTGCAGCGAAGTGACGCTGCGCCTGGTCAGCTCCGATCCGGACAGGACGTTGACCGTCAGCGGCACGTCCACGACATTCTGCGCGCGCCGCTGGGCGGTCACGACGATATCGGCCTGGGAGGGCGGGTCCGCCGCCTCCTGTGCCATGGCGATCCCTGGCGCGAGCAGGGCCGCCAGCGACGTCGCGCAATATAGTAGCCGGTCTTTCTTTCCCGCCATCTTCATGCCCTCCCAATAGCATCGGCAATCGAACGCGCCGTAATGGTTCGATCTTCGATGCTCGGGCCTCGCGCTGCTTAGCGGGGAGGACGGGCGTTTTTACACATAAGCGTCACGGAACGCTCCACCGAAGCGTTCCGTGCGGCTTTCATACCTCCAGGTCGAAGCGCACGCCCTGGGCCAGCGGCAGCGAGCGGCCATAGTTGATGGCGTTGGTTTGCCGCCGCATATAGGCCTTCCAGCTGTCGCTGCCGCTTTCGCGGCCGCCGCCGGTTTCCTTCTCGCCGCCGAACGCGCCGCCGATTTCCGCGCCGGACGGTCCCATGTTCACATTGGCGATCCCGCAATCCGATCCGCCGGCCGACAGGAACAGCTCCACTTCGCGCATGTCGGTCGAGAAGATCGAGGAAGAAAGGCCCTGCGGCACGCCGTTCTGGAGCGCGATCGCCTCGTCCAGCGTGGAATAGCGCAGGACATAGAGAATGGGGGCGAAGGTCTCCTGCACCACCGGGCCGTCCTGGCGCTCGGCTTCGACCAGGGCGGGGCGAACATAAAAGGCGTCCTCGCCGCCGATCGGCAGGCGTTCGCCGAAATGGACGCGCGCGCCGGCGGCATTCGCCGCGGCCAGCGCCGCCTGCATCGCGTCGAACGCTCCGCGATCGATCAGCGGGCCGACCAGGGCATTGCCGTCGAGCGGGTCGCCCACCGTCACTCCGGCATAGACCTTGTGCAGCCGCGCGACGAAATCGTCGGCGATGTCGCGGTGGACGATCAGCCGGCGGAGCGTGGTGCAGCGCTGGCCCGCCGTGCCCATCGCCCCGAACGCGACCGCGCGCAACGCGAGGTCGAGATCGGCCGAGGGCGTGACGATCGAGGCGTTGTTGCCGCCCAGTTCCAGGATGCTGCGGCCGAAGCGGGCGGCGACGGTGCGCCCCACCTCGCGGCCCATCCGGGTCGAGCCGGTTGCCGACACCACCGGCACGTCCGGATGCTCGGCCAGCCGCTCGCCCAGTTCGCGTCCACCGATCAGCAGCTGCGACAGGCCATGGGGCGCATCGTCGCCGAAGTCCGCGGCGACCTGCTCGAACAGGGCCTGGACGGCGAGTGCGGTCAGCGGAGTCTTTTCCGACGGCTTCCAGATCAGCGAATCGCCGCACACCAGCGCCAGCGCCGCGTTCCAGCTCCACACCGCGACCGGGAAGTTGAACGCGGAGATGATGCCGACCGGGCCGGCCGGATGCCATTGCTCGGCAAGCCGGTGGTCGGCGCGCTCCGACGGCATGGTCAGGCCGTAGAGCTGGCGCGACAGGCCCACCGCGAAGTCGCAGATGTCGATCATCTCCTGGACTTCGCCCAGCCCCTCGGACAGGACTTTCCCGGCCTCGATCGTCACCAGCCGGCCGAGCGGTTCCTTGTGCACGCGCAGCTTCTCGCTCAGCCGGCGGACGAACTCGCCGCGGCGCGGAGCCGGCACCAGCCGCCATTGCCGAAAGGCTACCAAGGCCGCCGCCACCGCGGCGTCGCAATCCCCGATCCCGTGCTCCCCCAGCTCGGCCAGCGGCTCGCCGGTAAGGGGCGAGACTGCGGCGAGCGTTCCTCCCTCCAGCGCCGATGCCGCCACGCCGAAATCGTTCAGGATCGCCCGAACCTGATCCCGTAAATTTACCACCATCGTGCACGGCTCCCGAATTGCTGCGATCCAGCGGGCCCTAGCAGACGGTCCACCGGGCGTTTCGCATTTTGGGCGCGCATTTGATCGGCTGACAAGGGAAGCGCCATCCGTCCTACAGACCGGGCACGGGCTGCGCCTCGATCGCCGGCGCTTCGAAGCTCGCCATCGGATAGGCGCAGTAATCCGCGGCATAGAAGGCGCTCGGGCGATGATTGCCCGATTCCCCCAGACCGCCGAACGGCCGGTTGGAAGCCGCGCCCGTCGTCGGCCGGTTCCAGTTGACCACGCCGGCGCGGATCTCGGTCGAGAAACGCTCCCACAGCGCCGGATCGGCCGAGATGAGCCCGGCGGACAGGCCGAAGGCAGTGGCGTTGGCACGGGTGATCGCCGTGGAGAAATCCGCAACGCGGGTGATCTGGAGCGCCGGAGCGAATATCTCGCGGTCCGGCAGTTCGACTCCGGTCGCATCGAACAGCGCCGGGGCGATGAAGGCCGGGCCACGCCCCGCGACCGGGCCGCCGGGCAGCAGCGGCCTGGCACCCTGGACGACCAGGCCATCGAACGCCGCTCCGGCCGATGCCGCGGCACGGGCAGAGACCAGCGGCCCCATAAAGGCATCGGCGCCGTCGTTCCACGCCGCCACCGGCAGGCGCGAGGCCAGGGCCTGCACTGCCTCGACGATCGCGGCGCCCCGCCGGTCGTCCGGCACGATCAGGCGGCGGGCGCATGAGCAGCGCTGGCCGGTGGTTATGAAAGCGGAGTGGATCACCAGAGTCGCCACCGCCTCCGGATCGCCGTCCCAGGCGATGAGCGGATTGTTGCCGCCGAGCTCCAGCGCAAGGATCACCGACGGCCGATCGAGAAAGGCGCGGCGGAAATGGCGCCCGGTCTCGGCCGATCCCGTGAACAACAGGCCGTCGATATCGGCCGCGATCAGCGCCGCCCCGGTCTCCCGGCCGCCCTGGACGACCTGCAGCACGTCCGCGGGCAACCCGGCGCGGGACCAGATGCCGGCCATGCGCTCGCCGATCGCGGGCGTTTCCTCGGATGGCTTGAACACCACGCAATTCCCCGCCAGCAGCGCCGGGACGATGTGCCCATTGGGCAGATGGCCGGGGAAATTATAGGGGCCGAGCACGGCCATCACGCCATGGGGGCGGTGGCGCAGGACCGAGCGGCCGAACGGCATGGCGGCCTCGTCCAGGCCCGCGCGCTGCGCCTGGGCGGCGATCGATATCTCGACCTTGCCGATCATCGCCGCCACTTCGCCCCGGCTGTCCCACAGCAGCTTGCCGGTCTCGCGCGCGATCAGCGTGGCGAGTTCCTCGGCCTCGTCACGCAGGATCTCGGCAAAGCGGCGTGCGATCCCGATGCGCTCGGTCAGGGGCGTGCGGGCCCAGCCGGGAAAGGCGATGCGGGCGCGCTCCACGGCGGCAAGGCATTCCGCCGGGCTGGTCGGCCGGCCCTCCCAGATGGTCTCGCCGGAAGAGGGATCGGTGGATCGCAGGAACATGGCACTCACTCGCTTGCATGGACAAAGTCGCCGGCACGCCCGCCCGGGGCGCGCGCATCGGCCTCGGATATAAGCAGGCTGCCACCGTTTTGCCCGGCAACGGCCCAGATCACCAGTATCAGGCCGCGGCGGCGAAGCGGATGCGCGCGGCCGCGAATGTCGCCTCGATCCGGCGCAGCACCTCATCGGCTTCGTCGGCGGTGATGGTGAGCGGCGGCAGCAGGCGGATGCAATTCTCGCCGCCCCCGGCGACCAGCAGCCCATGGTCGCGGGCCAGCGCCATCACCTCGCGGTTGTTCGGCACCATGCGGATGCCGATCAGCAGGCCCTTGCCGCGCACGTCGACGGCGACGTCCGGAAACCGGGCCGCGAGATCGCGCAGCCCGGTCGCCAGCCGGTCCGAGACCGTGCGGACATTGGCCAGCGTTTCCTCCCGGGCGATCTCGTCAAAGGCGGCGATGCCCACCGCCATCGCCAGCGGATTGCCGCCGAAGGTCGAGCCATGGACCCCGACCGTCATCGCCCGGCCCACCGCCGCGGTGGCGAGGCAGGCACCGATCGGGAAGCCGCCGCCCAGCGCCTTGGCGACCGCCATGATGTCCGGCGCGGCGCCGTCGAACCATTGATGGGCGAACAGCCGGCCGGTGCGACCCATGCCGCTCTGCACTTCGTCATGGATCAGCAGCACGCCGTGTGCGTCGCACAGCCCGCGCAGCCACAGCAGCCATTCGCCGTCGAGCGCCCGGGCACCGCCTTCGCCCTGGACCGGCTCGACGATCACCGCCGCCGTCGTCGGACGCCGCACCGCTTCGTCGATCGCGGCGCGGTCGTCGATGGTGAGCTGGACATAGCCGGGCAGGCGCGGGCCGAACCCGTCGAGATAGGCGGGATTGCCCGAGGCATTGACCGCGGCATAGGTGCGGCCGTGAAAGGAGCCCGCGAACCCCACGATGTCGATCCGCTCCGGCGCGCCGTTGACCGCATGATATCGCCGCGCGGCCTTGAGCGCGCATTCGACGGCCTCCGACCCCGAATTGCCGAAGAACACCGCGTCCGCGAAGGTCGCTCCGACCAGGCGGTCCGCCAGTTCCGCCTGCCCGGGAATGCGGAAGATGTTCGAGACGTGCCACAGCTTGCGCGCCTGTTCCTCCAGCGCCGCCACCAGGCGCGGATGGGCATGGCCCAGGCAGTTGGTGGCGATGCCCGCCACGCAATCGAGGAAGGTGCGTCCGTCGCGGGTGTGGAGCCACATGCCGTTGCCGCGCTCCACCTCGAGCGGGGCGCGGTTGTAGACGCCCATCAATGCATCGCTCATTCCGTGCCTTCTCCTGTCGTTCCGAAATCGACCCGTCCGCTCGAAACGGGGGCCATGATGTCCTGGATCTCGCCGGCCAGGCTGCGCACTGCGCCGGGCACGAAGCGCCGGTAGCTTGCGATGTTGCGCGGGCCGATGCCGTGCTCGGCGCTGAAGCTTCCGCCGAACTCCTCGACGACGGTGTCGAAGATCAGCATGCGGGCGCTCTCGAGCAGTGCGGGGTCCGGCGTGCCGTTCGCGCGCGGCCAGACGAGATTATAATGGAGCCCGCCGTCCCCGATATGGCCGAAATCATGCGGCACCAGCCCGGGTGCATGCTGCGCGAGCAGGCCGGCCATCCGCCCGCGAAAGGCCATCACGTCGCTGCGGCGCAGCGCGATGTCGCAGGCCACCACCGTGCCCTTGGCACGCAGCCCCTCGGGGATCGCGTGCCGGAGCGCCCAGAGCCGGTCGCGCCGGTCGATCGCGGCGTCGCGAATGCTGGCATCGGCACCGCTCATGAACGGCTCCAGCGCGGCGGCGAGCCGCTCTTCCAGCAGATTCTCGTCGAACGCTGCACCCGCGGACAGCTCGATCAGCACCGCATAGGGCGGGGGGCTTCCGAACGGCAGCTGGAGGCCGGGGACATGATCGGTCGCGGCCCGGATTGCCGTCTCGCTCATGCCCTCGAAAGCGGACAGCCAGCTGCCGAAATCCCGTTCCAGCGCCAGCAGGAGCGGAAGCGCGGCACGGGGATCGTCGAGCGCGAGCAACGCAGTCAACCGGGCGGCGGGCAGGGGGTGCAGGGCGACGGTGGCGCGGGTCACGATCCCGGTCGAGCCGCAGCCGCCGACCAGCAGCTGCTTGAGGTCGAGCCCGGTATTGTTCTTCCGGAGCGGCGCGCCGAGCCGGATGCGCGATCCTTCCGCATCGGAGCGGACGACTTCCACCGCCAACAGGTTCGCGCGGACATCGCCATAGCGCAGCAGGCGGGCGCCCCCGGTATTGCTGGCGATCATGCCGCCAACTGCCGGATCCGCGCCGAGATCGATCGGAAAGAACAGCCCGTACTCGGCGGCCGCCGCGTTGAGCGCCGACAGCCGGACTCCGGCATCGATGGTGGCGGTGCGGTTGGCGGGATCGATCTCGATCAGGCCGGCGAGCCGCTCGAGGCTGACCAGCAAGCAGGGTTCCCCGTCGGCGGCCAGGCTCGCACCGGCCAGGCCGGTCCGGCCGCCGGCGACGACGAGGCGGATGCCCGCTCCGGCCGCCAGCCGTACCAGCGCCGATATCTGGTCCGCATCGTTCGGGCGGACGACTGCGATCGGCGCGCCGCCGCCGGCGCCGCGGCCGTCGCTCCGATAGGCGGCCAGGTCGGACGGGTCCGTCAGTACCTGCGCCGCGCCGACGATATCGGCGAGCGTGCCGAGAAGAGAGGCGTGGGCGCCGGTCATGCGGCCTTGGTCATGCCGAAGATGCCGGTGGCGTTGCCGCTGTCGAAGGACAGGTCGAGCGTGCCGGTTGCCGGATCGATGTCGCGCGTGATGAATTCGTAGAAGGAGCCCGGGACCGACAAGGTGCGGTCCGGGCCTGCCGGCATGCCGAACGCGCGATCGACGGGGTCGGCGCGGAAGGCGGTCTGGCGGACGCGACCGGTGCCGGAAACCTCCACGTTGTCCTTGATCGGCCGGCCGAGCGTGCGCTGCGCTTCGGCCAGGGCAGCGACGTCGGGGACCCGGTCGGTCGCGTGATTGAAGGCATTGCCCTCGGTGGCGATCCAGGCCGCCTCTGCCGAGGAGCGCTTGAGGATCTCATAGTCCGCGAGCATCGGGCGGTCGTGCTGGCGCCCGAACGCGCCGCCCGTCACGCGCAGCGCTTGCGCGGCGACGTCCGGTGCGAGTTTCTCGCCCCGGCCCAGCCGGGCGAGCGCCGCCGCCGTATCCGGGTCGATCGGATCGCGGGAAGTGCCGAAGACACGCGCGGCGGCATCGGCGAACTCCGCGCCGAACTGGTCGACGTGCAGCTCGCTGACGAAGAATTGCGGAATGGTCTCCGGATGCGTGCGATGGCGATAGGCGCGGCCCGTCATCCGCAGCCGGGGCAGCGGATAGATCGCCGCTTCCGCATAGCCGAGCGGCTCGAGGATCCGGCGGAATGCCTGTTCGCCGGCGGGCAGGGCGCCGGTGTCGCCGCGGGGCAGGCGGATCGTCCGCAGGGCGCCATGGTCGAAGCGGACGCGCCGGCCGGAACGGCGGACATCGTCGACATAGGCGGCGCCCGTCGCGGCGCGATCGAGCAGATCGGCGAAGAGGATGGTATTGAGCGCGACCGTGAAGGCGAGCGCGTCGACCGCCTGCGCGGCCTCCGCCGGATCCGCCATGGGCTCGATGATCTCCCGCGCTGCCCGTGCCCGATCGGCGGGCAATATGGCTCCCACCAGCGCATTCATCGCGCTTTGATGCTTATTCATCATTTACCTCGACCTGATTGCCAACCGCATATGGCCATGTGAGGTATGGGTGGAGCGATTCAAAACGGATAAGTGTCATCTGCAGATGAGTATATGGAATGAGTGAGGGCAGGCGCCTGCTGCCGCCGATGGCGGCGCTGAACAGCTTCGTCGCCGCGGCGCGCCATGGCAGCTTCTCGCGGGCGGCGGCCCATATCGGCCTCACCCAGAGCGCCGTCAGCCGGCAGGTGGCGTTGCTCGAGGACTGGCTGCAGACCAGCCTGTTCGACCGGCATGGCCGCCGGGTCACGCTCAACGCGGCCGGCCGTGCCTATGCCGATGAAGTCAGGCCGGCGCTGGACCGGATCCGGCTGGCCACCGATCGGCTGATGAGCGGCACCGGGCGGACCTTGCTCATCGCCACGCTGCCGAGCTTCGGGATGCGCTGGCTCGCGCCGCGGCTGCCGGGTCTCTCCGCACGCCATCCCGAGATGACCGTCAATTTCGCGGCGCGCTCCTTTCCGTTCGACCTGGAGGAGGAGGGGTTCGACGGGGCGATCCATTTCGGCCAGCCGGATTGGCCGGATGCCTCGCATCTGCGCCTGTTCGGCGAGCGGGCGGTCGTGGTGTGCAGCGCCGATTGGCTGGCGTCCCATCCGATCGAATCGCCGGCGGACCTGATCGACAAGCCGCTGCTGTTCCAGGCGTCCCGGCTCGATGCCTGGAATCGCTGGTTTGCCGATTGCGGGATTCCCGACCTGCCCCGGCTGCAGGGGCAGCGGTTCGAGCATTTCCTGATGCTCGCCCAGGCGGCGGCGGCGGGCGTCGGCGTCGCACTGATTCCCGAATTCCTGATTTCGCCGGAGCTCGCGAGCGGGAATCTGGTGATTCCCTTCGACCGGCCGCTCCTTACCGACGACGCTTATTATCTGGTGCGGCGCACGGATTGGCGGAGCAACGGCGCGATGGTCGATTTCAGCGCGTGGATGGCCGAGCAGATCGATGTCGTCAGATTGTCCGAAGGCGTGTGACAAGTAGCGTCGGAGCGATCGGCGCTGCGGGGGCGTGTTGGGCGAGAAGGAGATTTTCTATGCCGGCGGTGCGTGAACCATGGATTCCGGCGTTGGTCGAGGCGGAACTGACTGTGTTTCGCGACGCGCGTGCCGGTGGCGATGCGGCGCGGGCCTGGCGTGCGCTCGAACGCGCGCACATTCTGGCGCAGCCACGACTGGTGCCGCATCTGCGGGTGCATGCGATCATGCTCGGCTATGCGTGGCGGCTGCGCCAGCCCGGCGAAGTCGCCGGCCAGCTGTTCCGGATGGCGCTCGCACCGCTCGGGCATCTCACGGGGCGGACGCCGGCGGGCAATACCGGCCGGTCGAACGTCAGCGCCTTCGCGCCGATGCCGATCCCGTCGGACCTGCATTCGGCACGCGAGGATGCACGCGACACGCCACGCTAGGAAGGGCAGCGGCGCATTGCTGCCTTGGGGCATCTCGACGGTTTTCCGGCCGCGAGCCGTGCGGCCCGGTTGCCCAGGCTCGGGCCATCGCCATCCAGGCGCGTGACTCGATCGGGAAAGTGCCGCGCGCAGAGCGGCGGAGTCCGCCAAGTATCACCGAAATGGGAGTATCTTGGTGGTGGACATATTGTGGAAACAAACTTGAATTGTCTTGAGAAAAAGGGAGGGTGGCCGCGTTCGCACATCTTTCGCGCCCTATTCTTGGGTGCGGCATTTTTCCGAATTGATTCAATCCATTAAATGGAAATCGGGAGGGGCATATGCGTCTTCGCTTGTTGGCGTGCACGAGCACGCTGGCCATAGGTTTCGCGTCGCTGCCGGCGCATGCGCAGGAAACCACGACCTATCAATATGACCAGCTGGGGCGGCTGGTGCGGTCGTCGATCAGCGGCGGGCCGAACAGCGCGGTGACGATGGCGACCTGCTTCGATCCGGCCGGCAATCGCGCGCAATATTTCACCGGCACCGGGGCGCCGCCCGTCTGCGCCACGCCCACGCCCACGCCGACGCCCACCCCGACACCCACGCCAACGCCGACGCCTACTCCCACGCCGACGCCGACCCCGACGCCGCCCGTCGCGGTCAACGACTCGACCTCGTTCGCCTGCTCGACGACGAAGACGGTGAACCTGCTGGCGAACGACTATGACCCGAACGGCAATGTTCCGCTGACGCTGGTCTCGATCAACCCGTCCTCGGGGTCGATCTATGCCTCGATCGTCAGCAGCACCTCGGTGACGTTCAGCGCGGCCTATACCGGCACCGCGAGCTTCACCTACACGATCGCCAACAGCCTGGGCGCGACGGCCACGGGCATCGTCACCGTCACCGCCACCGGCAACAACAACAGCTGCATCGGCGAGCCGCCCGTCTAGCGCGCCGCGCCGCCACCCCAAATTCCTGATGGAGACCAGAATGCATAGGCATGTTGCACGGCTTCTCACGGCCTCGGCGATGCTCGGCGCGGTACCCGCGACGGCCCAGATCGTCCCGCCCAAGATCTACTCGACCACCCCGACGGGCGTGAACCTTGCCGATACGGCGTTCACCTATTCGGAGACCGATATCGCGATCGGGCCGCTCAAGCTCGAGCGCTTCTATATCGGCAGCTACCTGAACGATCCGAGCAGCCTGTTCTTCGGTACCCACACCAGCAGCAATTTCGACATATATGTCGGCAGGACGGTCAAGTCGCCAGGACGGTCGATCCTCACCGTCCATCTCGGCGCAAGCTCCGGCGGCAGCTATGAGACGGGAAGCGTCACGCAGATCGCCGCCAATATGGATGCCGAAGTCGGCACGCTCGTGCTGTCGGGCAGCAACTATGTCTATACCGATACCGCGGGCACGGAATATACTTTCTCCTCCTCGGTCCCGGTGAGCGGCGGCGTGGGGCTCCCCTCCTCCCAGCGTGTATCGCGTATCGTGTTTCCCGATGGGCGCGTGCAGACCTTCTCGTACAACGGCAGCAACCAGCTTCGGCTGGTCAGCGACAGCTCGGGCTATGCGCTTGTGTTCGACTGGGGTGCGAACGGGCGCATTTCGGCCGCATGCGGCTTCAACCTTTCGCGGACCTATGTAACCAGCAGCACGACCTGCGCCGGGGCGAGCCTGAAGACGAGCTATGGCTATTCGGGCAGCCTGCTGACGAGCGTCTCCGATGTCCAGTCGAACACGACCAGCTATGGCTGGCAGACCGGCTGGACGCAGATAAATTGCGTCACGCCGCCGGGCTATAGCGGCTGCAAGGTCGCCAACACGATCTTCGACGGCAAGGTGATCGGCCAGACGCTCGCGGACGGTACCGTCTGGACATATTCGTCCAATGTCGAGCCGGGTGTCATCACCGACGAGGGGGCCAATATCGACAGCGACGGCCAGATCAGCTCCGGCGCGCTTGACCCCAGCGGCAATGGCTTCGGCGGTACCTTCACCCGGTCGAACCCCTATAGCTTCACCGACGGGAACGGACAGACGACCCAGTATCGCTACAAAGGGGCCGACTATTATTTCGACAACGATCCGCCCGGCGGTCCGCTGTCCGAAGGCAGCTTCCTGGTCGAGGCGACCTATCCCGAGGGCAACAAATATCTGGCCGAATATAATGGCCCCTATCGCGCCCTCAGCAAGGAGACGCTGGTCGCGAAGCCGGGCTCCGGCCTTCCGAACCTCGTCAAGCAATATGGCTATTACTTCTTGGGGGCTCCATACACGATCACCCGGCAGAACCAGACCAAGCCCGCGATGATCGTGGATGCGAACGGAAACCAGACCGACTTTACCTATGCCACGCACGGCGGCGTGACGAGCGAGATGCAGCCGGCGCCGGTTGCGGGTGCGGCGCGGCCGCTGAAGCTCTACACCTATGTGCAGGGCTATGCCTATGTGAAGAATTCCGGCGGGGCGCTGGTGGCGGCGGCGTCGCCGGTCTGGCTGCCGGCGACCGAAACGCTGTGCCAGACCTATGCCGGCAGCAGCACGGCGAGCTGCGATCCGGCGGCGCCGATCACGGTCACCAGCTATGAATATGGCGCGAGCGGCACGGCGGACAATCTGCTGCTGCGTGGGCTGGTGGTGACCTCGGCCGGGGTCAGCCTGCGCACCTGCTATGGCTATGACGAATATGGCAACAAGATCTTCGAGACCAAGCCGCGCGCTGGTCTTGCGAGCTGTTCGTGAAGCGGAAGCAGGGGGACATGACCATGAAGAAGATCGTCGCTCGGCTGCTGGGCTCGGCCGCCTTGCTCGCACCGCTCGCCGCGATGGCGCAGTCGGCGCCGTCGGATTTCACTACCGGAACGCGCTATGACGCCGCGCACCGGGTGGTGGGGACGATAATGCCTGATCCAGATGGAGCCGGCCCGCTCCACCATCTGGCAGTGCGCAACACCTATGACGCCAATGGGCGGCTGACGCTGGTCGAGAAGGGCGAGCTTGCCGCCTGGCAGCCAGAGGCGGTGACGCCGGCAAGTTGGTCCGGCTTCACCGTCCAGCAGAGAGTGGAGATGGTCTATGACCTGCTCGACCGCAAGGTGAAGGAAAGCGCGTCGTCGGGGGGGATAGTCTACCAGTTGACGCAATATAGCTATGACAGTGTCGGCCGGTTGCAATGTGCCGCGGTGCGGATGGACCCGGCGCTGTTCGGCAGCCTGCCGGCCAGCGCCTGTGACCAGAGCAACCCGTCCAATCCGATCGACCGGATCACGAAGAATATCTATGATCCGGCGGGCCAGCTGGTGCAGGTGCGCAAGGCGGTGGGGTCGAGCCTGGAACAGGCCTATGCGAGCTACGGCTTCACGGCCAATGGCAAGCAGGAATATGTCGTCGACGCGAACGGCAACAAGGCGCGGCTGGTCTATGACGGACATGATCGCCAGGCGCAGTGGCAGTTCCCCTCGACGAGCGCGCCGACTGGCTACAATCCCTCGACACCCGCCAATGCCCTGGCGACGGCGGGCGCGGTCAACGCCAATGACCGCGAGGAATATGGCCATGACCTCAACGGCAACCGCACCTCGCTGAGGAAGCGCGACGGGCGGGTGTTCAGCTACACCTTCGACGCGCTGAACCGGATGACGGCGAAGATCGTGCCGGATGCCTGTGTGGCGGGCTATGCGTGCACCAACGTCCCCGCTTCGATGACGCGGGACGTCTATTACAGCTATGACGCGCGGGGGCTCCAGACGGCGGCGCGGTTCGACAGTGCTAGTGGCGCCGATGCGGTGCTCAACAGCTATGACGGCTTCGGACGCCTCACATCGAGCGGCACGAGCATGAATGGGTCGAGCGTGGCGTTCAGCTATCTCCATGATGCCGACGGCAACCGGACGCGGATCACGCATCTCGATGGGAATTTCTTCACCTACGAATATGACGGACTCGATCGTCCAGTGGTAATTCGCGAGAATGGCGGAACGTCGGTGGTGACGATGAGCTGGGACGCGCAAGGGCGGCGTTCCGGCGAGGTGCGAGGCGGGGTTGCCTCCAGCTATGGCTATGATGCGGTCTCGCGCTTGAGCAGCCTGAGCGACGATCTGGCGGGCAGTGGCCATGATGTGGTGACCACCCTGGGCTACAATCCGGCCAGTCAGATCACAAGCAGGGGCCGGTCGAACAACAGCTATGCCTTCGGGGCCTATATCAGCACCAACCGCAGCTATGCGGTGAATGGGTTGAACCAATATGCTGCGGTCGGCGGCAACAGCTATGGTTATGATTCCAACGGCAATCTGACCTCGGACGGCGGCATTGCCTATACATATGACGCCGAGAACCGATTGGTGGTGTCATCGACTGGCGCGAGCCTCACCTATGATCCGCTCGGGCGGCTCTATCAGACCTACAGCCCATCGACAGGCGTCACGCGGTTCTATCATGACGGCGATCAACTGACGATAGAGCTGAGTGACTCGGGTGCGATCCTCAGGCGCTATGTCCACGGCACTGGCGAGGATGACCCGCTGCTATGGTACGAGGCGTCGGGACTCATTTCGCGGCGAAGCTTGCAGATCGATCATCAGGGATCGATCGTGTCGGTGGCGGATGCTGGCGGCAGCGCACTTTGGATCAACAGTTATGACGAATACGGCGTTCCGGCCAGCGGCAACCAGTTTCGGTTCCAATATACCGGCCAGGCATGGATTCCCGAGTTGGGCATGTACTACTACAAGGCCCGGATCTATGCGCCGATGCTCGGGCGCTTCATGCAAACCGATCCGATCGGATATAAGGATCAGGTCAATCTCTATGCGTATGTTGGTAATGACCCGCTAAATCACACGGATCCGACAGGGGAGTGTGTTGGGCCCTTTGCAGGGCCATGTGCGATAGTCGGAGGCGTCATCGTGGGTACGGCAGTTCGGTGTGCGGCTAGCGCGCCCTGTCGCACGGTCGCCATCCAAGGTGCGCGCTGGGTGGTGCGCGAAGGTCTCAAACAACTGCTGACACCTCCGAAACTACATATTCCTGTGTTCGATCGTCCGCCGGGACTTAAAAATGAAATCTTTGATATCAATGATAAGGGAAGAATAAAGGACAAGGATCTGGAGAACATTCCGATCGCTGACAATGAGTTGGATAAAGCGATTTCGGATCTGGATAGGAGTATTGAGCAGAGGATTTCGGAGAATGATCGGTACCCTCGTGGTAATCCAAACGGGGACAACAAAGAGAAGCGTGAAAATCAAAGATACCGTGGACATAAAGAGCGCATAGCTCGGGAAGTTAATCTACGGGAAAAACTCAAGCAGCGTCGCGAGAGTTTGAATTAGTGAGGTGGAATTCATGAATAAAGATATGGCCATAAGTATGATAAGGAATGGTCAAGGTGATATATGGAGTATTATAAATTACTATGCGACATCTCATGAGGAAATCGAGCTAGCAGATCATATGGATGATGATGAATTAAGATCTTCAATTCTATATATATTGTCAGAATTGCCCTCTATTGACGCGGGTGTTCATGAGCGGATTATTCAAAAAATTAAGGCCAACGAGTTTCGTGGTGGCGATCTGGAATGGGCTAATGAAATAATAAATACTAGGATTAGGTGATATCGGCATTATGTTAAAATGCTGACCTGAATTGATTGTGGCTTGAGTTTGTTGAATATTTTTTGAGCGTTGGGCCATGAGGTTGTAATATTTCGGGTTGTGTGCGCAGAAGTGACTTGCCGCTTCGTAGGCGGTTGTCGAAGTGGTTTCAGATCGGATTGCGAACCAAGCGCGCGCCGCACCCCAATAGCCTTATCAGACCAAAAAATTGGCCACGCGTCACCGCGACCTTGTACCCGAAGCAGCCATCTGCACCGACAGGTTGCTGCAAATCCTTCGCCTAGAGCCCAGGCCTGTAATGCCCCCAGTGAGAGCCTCCAAAGGGCGGCAAAGTAACGGCCCAGACGCCCCTCAATATTCTTAACAACGCCTTCAGTCTAAATAACGTGCTGGATTTTGTCCGCATGTTGCAATAGTGTGTCTGTCTTGATCCGCGCTGCCTTGTGCAGGCGGGCGCTTGGTTCGAGCAGCAATGCGCTTGGTCAAGCCGGGGGCGGCCGGGATTAGTCCGGCAGGTCCCGTTGCAGAACCGCATTGCAGAGCTTGTTCAACTTTCAGAACCGGTGTCGCCGATTATAACGCATGCAGCCTGGGGAGTGGCATGGCCGAATTGGCGTTGCACCTGTTGGGCGCGAGGATCGCGCTCGACTCTGCTGGGACGGCGATCATGCTGCCCAGCGTCGCCTGGTCGCTGATCGGCGCCGTATTGGCCGCGCCGCATCGGCGGATCGGGCGTAGCCAGCTCGCCGCGGCGCTGTGGCCCGACCAGGATGAGGAAGCGGCGCGGCGCTGCCTTGCCACGGCCTTGTGGCGATTGAAGCAGCGCCTCGGCCGATTGAACCTGCTCCGCGTCGGCAAGGAGACGATCGCGCTCGCCGAAGGTGGCGAGGTGTGGGTCGATGCGATCGCGTTCGAACGCGGTGTCGAGGGCGTGCTCGCGGATCCGGCGAAGCTGGACGATGCGGCCGAGCGCGATGCGCTGCGACAGGCGCTGGGCCATTATCGCGGCGATTTGCTCGAATCCAGCCCGGTCGATGCGATCGCGATCGAGCGGGAGCGTCTGCGCGCGCTCTATCTCGATGCGGCGCTGGAGCTTGCGCGCGCCTGCAAGCGGCACGGCGAATGGCGCGTGGCGAGCGAGCTGGGCCGCGCGATCTGCGCGGTCGAGCCGCTGCGCGAGGATGCCCAGCGCCTGCTGATGGAAGCGATGGTCGCATGCGGCAATCGCGCCCAGGCGGTGCAGCATTATCGCAGTTTCGAACAGCTGCTCGCCGACGAGCTCTCGGTGCGGCCGATGCGGGAGACTCGCGAGCTGGCCGCCGCGATCGCGCGCGTATCGGTGTCGCCCGAGCCGGACGCGCCGATCCGCGCGGACGTGCCGTATCGCCAGACTCTGCTGATGGCGCGCCAGCAGCTGGCGGAAAGCCTGTCGCTGCTCGATCAGGCCCTCTCGCAATAGATTTCCCCCGATAACCCCAGTGGATTCCGCACGGCCTTCCCGGTGTGCGGAATTTTTTTTCCGTTCTGTTTCAATCGATAAGGCCTGGTGTGAGGCACTGGTGATGCACGGGTGATCGGCCCGTGATCGGCCGCTGTCAGGTTCCGCCTCAACAACAATCTGGGTTGCGACTCCAGTGCCTTGGAGGAGAGCTTGAATGAGGTGGATCGGTTGCGCGGCGACGCGCGCGCCAAGACGCTCGTCATCCGGTGTTGGTACGAGCGCGGCGACGACGACGCTGTCTGGCTGCGCGGTACCGTCCGCGATCTCTCGCGCGGCCGTGCACTCGCTTTCGAGGGGCTCGAGTCGCTCCTGCTCAAGTTGCCGGCACTCATCGGCGACGGCGCGCCGCCGGCGCGCGCCGATGGATCGCCCGAATGATCGCTGCGCGGCTTTTCGTTCAGACCGCTTGTTGGGAGATGATCGATGACGGACTATCCCCTGCTGCGCGCCAGCCTTGCGCCGCAATATGCGCAACTTCCCCCGGATCGCCTGAATGACCTGGTGCGATCGATCTATGGCCCCAACGCCACGGCCGAGGATGTCGAGGGGCTGTTCGACGACATCGGCAGCGGCCTGCGCCGGGCCGCGGGCGCGGTGGGCAATTTCGCGCAAAAGGCCGCTCCGGCGCTCGCGCGTGCGCTGCCCAGCGTGGCGAGCGGTGCCACGGGCGGCGCGGCCTTCGGGCCCTGGGGCGCGCTGATCGGCGCCGGCGCCGGCCTGGCGAGCGGCCTGTTGTCGCAATCGGGGAACCGGACCGCGCGCGATATCGGCGGCGCTATCCACAATGTCGGAGGCCTGGTGTCGACGGTGCGTGGCGGCGGCGCCAACGGCGCGCTCGGATCGCTGGCCTCGGTCGCCAGCGGCGCGCTCGGGAGAACGCCCGCCGGCCGGGCGGCGCTCAGCGGAATACAGGGCTCGCAGCGCGCGCCCTCGGGCGGTGCGGCGAACATGCTCGCCGGGCTTCTGGCCCGTCCCGAGCTGGCGCAATCGCTGATGTCCTCGCTGATGGGCGGCGCTGGGCGGCAGAATGTCTCGATCAGCGGCCAGCAGGTGCCGGTGAGCCAGATGCTGTCGACGCTCAGCAACGTCGCCGGGCGCGCCGCGCACGAGGCGGCCGAGGCGGAAGGGTCCGCCGAGGACACGCCCGAATATGCGAGCGCGATGGCGGAGGCCTTCGGCATCGATCCGGAGGATTCGGAAGGGCGGAGCGACGCGCTGCTGGCGCTGCTCGCGCTCACCCCGTCGATCTGGATGAATCGGCCGGCACCGGTGAACGTCCAGGTCAATCCTGCCGATCCCTATTTCCCCGCGGGCGAGAGCGCATGGGCCGAATGGGAAGGCGAGGCCCTGTTCGACGAGGATTGGGGCGAGGATTGGGGCGGCGAGGATTACGCCGAGAGCGATGAATCCGTGGAATATGCAGGTGTTTGACGCCGCTGCCCGCGCTGCCGCCGGCCCCGGGCTCGATCCCGCGGCGATGATGCAGGAATTCGCGGCCGGCGATCCGCGCATGGCCGCGCTGATGGAACTGATGCAGGCGCAGCGCGCCGAGCCGAGCAACGATGTCGAGGCGCCGGACGAGCGCGACGAGCTGATCGCGGAACTGAGCGCGCGGCTCGACGCGGCCGAGGCGCGCCTGACCAAGATGACGCGGATCGCCCGGCAGCTGCACGAGGCCGGCCGCGCCGGGGCGCAGCGGCTGAGCCGGCTCGCCGCGGCGCTCGGCGCCTGCGGCCTGTGCTGGGGCGATGATCCTGCCTGCCTCGGCTGCCATGGTCGCGGCCGGCCCGGCATGGTCCGGCCGGACGCGCAGATCCGCGCCGAGCTGTTCGGAGCGCCGTCGCCGGCGCGCGAACCCGCGCTGCACGCACACTGACCCGTTCAACATTTGATGACAGGAGGAACGTGATGTTGGGAACCGCCTTTGAGAGCGATTTCGAAGGGCTCGTGGAGAGCGATTTCGAGTTCGACACCGAGGATTACGGCGAGGACTATGGCGAGGCGTTCGACGAGGCCGCGCGCCCCAGGCTCGGCGCACGGCCTGGCCGGGGCGGCCGGCCGGGGATCAAGCTGCCGCCGCGCGGCAATGCGGTGCCGCGTGCCGTCCCGGGCGGCTTCGCGACCAAGGCCGAGCTGGCGGCGACCGCCAAGCGGCTGGACGACCGCATCCACACGACTTCCGCGGCGCTGAAGGCCGTCGACACGCGCGCCCGCGCCGCCGAACGCGAGATCGGATCGATGGGGCAGGCGCTCCGCAAGGAGATCGCGCTGCGCAAGAAGGAAACCGCCGAGCTGAAGAAGGGCCTCGACGAGTCGCGCCAGATCGCGATGATCCTGCCGCTGATCGGCGGCGGGAACGACAAATTCTCCAAGATGCTGCCGGTCCTTCTCTATGGCGGCGCGCTTGGCGGCTCGTCGACATCGGCGAGCGACGGCAACAACGGCGTGATGACGACGATGATGATGGCCATCGCGCTTTCGGCCTGACCGGGCTGCTGTCACCGAAAGGAATGCGAGCATGTTTGACCAACAGCTGAACAGCCTCGTGCTCGGGCGCGCGGCGGGGAGCTCCTTCGGCCTGTCCTCCACGGATCTCGGCCGGCTGAGCATCATCGCTTACATGGCGGGCAATCCCTTGCTCGCGATCATCGCGGCGCGCTCCATGGCGGACAAGCCGTCCGACGAATGCGCGGAAGACGATGACGTCGGCGAAATGGAGGATGCGGTCGAGGCGGCGCAAGCGGCGGCCGAGGATGCGGAGGCGGCCAAGGGCGGTGCCGAAGCGGCACGCAAGGGAGCCGAAGCCGCGGCGCAGGAGGCGAAAATCGCCGCCGACGCCGCCGGAAAATCGGCCGCCGCCGCCCAGCAGGCGGCCGACGATGCGAGCAAGGCCGCCGCTCAGGCGCGGGAACCGGCGAAAGCGGGCGCCATCGCGCCGCCGCTCAAGAAGTAGCGGCGGCCGGGCCAGGGGGTGAACCATGGATCCCGGGCTGCAGGAGCTGATCGCCGCGGGCGGCTCGGACGAAGAGGTCGCCGTCATCGTCCGCCTGCATCCCGGGAGTTCCCCGCCGCCCGGCCTGCGCCTGGTCACGCGCTTCGGCGACGTCGCGACCGGAAGGGCGGTGCGCGGCG
The DNA here is from genome assembly GCF_044754985.1 of Sphingomonas sp. NPDC092440. Lineage (NCBI taxonomy): Bacteria > Pseudomonadati > Pseudomonadota > Alphaproteobacteria > Sphingomonadales > Sphingomonadaceae > Sphingomonas > Sphingomonas sp. NPDC092440. The sequence goes on from NZ_JBIVQA010000003.1 coordinate 416,456, forward strand.
CGCTGGCCGCGATCCATGACCACGCCTCGGTCGCCAGCCTCAAGGCACCTCGCATCTATGCCGGCGAGGCCGAGGCGATTGCCCCTGCGCGCAACCCCTTTGCCGACCGTCCGCCGCCCGGCGAACCCGGCCTGAGCGAAGCCGATCCCGCGCCCGTGGACAGCGACGAGCGCCGCCCGGCGGGGCTCGCGGAGACGGGCAGGGGCGTCGTTGTCGCGGTGATCGACTGGGGGATCGACTTCGCGCATCCCGACTTTCGCAACGCCGATGGCAGCTCGCGTCTGATCGCGCTGTGGGACCAGCGCGCGGACGGCGTCCCGGCGCCCTATGGCTATGGTCGCATCCATCGCCGCGGCGAGATCGACCACGCGCTGCGCAGCGACGATCCCTTCGCGGCCCTGAATTATCGCCCCTCCGAATCGCCACAGCCGTCGCATGGCACCCATGTGCTGGGAATCGCGGCGGGAAACGGGCGGGCAGGCGGCCCACGGGGCATTGCGCCCGAGGCGGACCTGCTCTTCGTCCATCTCGGCCCCGGCCTTGGCGACCTCGGCAATTCGGTGGACCTGCTCGAGGCGATCGACTTTGTCGTCCGCGCGGCCGCGGGGCGCCCGATCGCGCTCAACATGAGCATCGGCCGCCATGCCGGGCCGCACGACGGCAGCTTGCTCGTGGAGCGCGCGATCGACTGGTTGATCGCCAACCGCCCCGGCACCGTGGTCGTGCAGAGCACGGGCAATTATTACGCGCGCAACGTCCATATGGAGGGGCGCCTGCGCGAGGGGCGCAGCGAGCGCCTGCCGTTCGAGCTGCCGCGCAGCGACGCGCATCCGGCGACGGTGGAGGTCTGGTACAAGGGGATCGACCGGTTCGTCGCGCGCGCCGTCGCTCCCGATGGCGGCGCGGCAATGGCCGAGCTCGGCGCCAATGCGGTGGTGCGCGACGCGGCCGGGACGGAGCTGGCGCGACTCTATCACCGTGCCGCCGATCCCAACAACGGCGACAATCTGGTCGCGCTGGTCCTGCGCCCGATGGCGCCGGCGGGACGCTGGGCGATCGAGATCGCGGGACGGGATGTGGCTGACGGCCGCTGGCACGCATGGATCGAGCGCAATGCCGGCTGCCCGGCATGCCAGGCGGTGTTCGCGCCCGGGCTGGCGTCACCGCTGGCGACGACGGGCAGCATCTGCAACGCGATGCGCACGATCGCGGTAGGCGCCTATGACGCGCATGACCCCGATCAGCCGATGGCGCGCTTCTCCAGCACCGGGCCGACGCGCGACGGGCGCCGCAAGCCGCTGGTGGTCGCGCCCGGCGTGCGGGTCCTGTCGGTGCGGTCGCGGCAATCGGCAGGGGAGCCGGCGGGCTATGTCCGGATGAGCGGCACGAGCATGGCCGCGCCGCATGTGACCGGCACGGTCGCGCTGATGCTCCAGGCTTCGGGGCCGCAACCGGTCGCGGCGATCCGCAACGCGTTGTTCGCGTCCCTGGCGCCGCCATCGCCTGCCGGCGCCGATCAGGTCGAGCGCTGGGGCTATGGCATCCTCGACGTCGCGGCGGCCGTCGCCGCGGCACGGCAATTGCGCGGCACCGCGCGCCCGGCCCGGGCATCCGGCGAAACACAGGAGGTGGCGGTCATGGAACGCGACGAACTCGAGGCAGCGGAAACGGTGGCCGTCGGCCCGCCCGTGACGGACGACGAGCGCCGCTGGACCAAGGGCCGGCGCCACAGCCAGCCGACTCCCGAGCAGCGCATCCTCGCGCAGTTCAGCGAAGCCGAGCTGCGCGAGATGCTGGGCCTGCCGCCGGAGCCGCCGATCGCCGTCTCGCAGCGCGAGGGGAGCGAGGCCGATGCTCCAGCCCCCGACCCGGTCGCGGCACCCGATCCGGCACCGGCCCCGGAGCCGCCCGTGCCCGATCCCGCGGCCGCGATCGAGCCGCTGCCGGGCTTCGAACCCGCCCCCGAACCGCCGGCCGGCCCGGCAGCGCCACCCGTTGCCCCGGTCGACCCCAGGGCGCTGCTCAACGTCGCGGTCAATCCGCAGGCGCCCTCGACGCAGATCGTCGGTTTCCCGGGCGCGCGCCTCGCGGCGCCGCTGCTCGCCGGCGACATCATCCTGCGCGGAACGCACCGGCGACGCGCGAAGATCGTGTCCCGCCCCGGCATGCGCCGGGCGCAAGGCATCCAGCAGCGGCGTGGCCGGCCGCGCGAAGGCGGCTTCTATGCCGAGGTGATCGGCGAGGACGGCTTCGAGCGGATCGCCGGCCCCGACGGGCTGCTGCTGCCCGACGTGCTGATCATCCGCTCGCGCGACGGGGCCGGCCTTGGCGAGAGCGATCCGCCCATGGTGCCGCGGCCGACCATCCGCCAGGGCTCGCGCGGCCCCGCCGTTACTGAGGCGCAGACTCGCCTCAACACCGTGCATGCCGCGCGGCTCGCCGGCGGCGAGGCGGGGCTCGATCGTTGCCCATTGACCGTCGACGGCGCGTTCGGTCCCAATACGCGCGCGGCGACGATCGCCTTTCAGCGGACAGCCTTTCCGGGCCAGCCGAACGAATGGGACGGCGTCATCGGCCCGCGCACCTGGGCGGAGCTGATTGCGGCGAGCGGCAGCGGCGTCTCGCAGATCACCTTGCCGACACGCTGTACCGGGCTGCCGCTCGAGCAGCAGATCGACAATTTCGATTTCGGCTCGGCCGAGATACTGCCGCGACATCAGCCGCAGATCATCGGCATCGCCCGCTGCATCATGGAGAGCGAGAGGACCGCGACGCCGGTCCGCCATCTGCGCTTGATCGGCCATACCGACTCCGTGGGGTCGTCGGCCGACAATCTCGCGCTCGGACTGCGGCGTGCCGAGGCGGTACGGCGGGAGATACTCGGCGCGATCGCGCGGATGACCGGGCGGCCCGCATCGGCGGCGCTGGTGATCGACGTCGAAAGCCGCGGCGAGGCAGAGCCGGCCGCCGATGACGCACAGAGCCGGCGCGTGCAGGTGTTCAGCGATTTCGTGTTTCCTGTCATCGTGCCGCCCCGGCCGCGGCCGGCAGCCGCCGCGACGGTGGAGTTCGTGCTCGACGATGACGACGACCATCGGGTCGATGGCGCGTCGCCGGTTGCCACCGCGCTGATGTTCGGGCTGTGGGACAGCGCCTATACCGGCGCCACGCGCACCGTGCGCAACGATGCCGCCGAGGCGAGCAACTTCGTCGGCAGCGACCGCCGCCGCTTCTACGTTCGCGTCACCGACCGCGGCGCGACCGGTTCGACCGTCACCGCGCGCTGGCGCACGCTGACTGCCGCCGGCGCGGACGATGACGCGCCCGCTTCGCAGAACGTCACGCTCACCGAGACCGTGGCGGGATCGAAGATATTCGTGTCGCGTGCGCTGATGCTGGTGACGGACGACACCGATGCCGGCCAGCCGACCCATTCGGGCCTGGCCGCCGGCCCCGATGTCGGCGTCCGCAATCGCGGCCAGAGCAACCATCGGCTGCGCCGCGCCGATCTCAACGGCTCGGTGCGCGTCGACTATACCGCCGCCGCCGGCGGCACCGTCTCCTCGACCTTGCCGGTGTTCCGGCGCAATCCCGAGAGCCGCAGGCGCATCGCGCTGCGCGTCGTCCGGCTCGGGCTGACCATGACCCCCGCGCTGCAACGGCAGATCGACGATCAATTCCGCCACGCCAATCAGCGCTGGGCGCAGACCGGGCTCAGGATCGATGCCGGCCCGACGCGCGATCTCGCGCTGCCGGCCGGCGCGCGGGATGCCAACGGAAACTATATCGGCTTTCTCGACACACCGGCGGAGCGGCTGGTGCTGGATCAGCTGCTGCCGACCACGCCCGACGACACGGTCACCGTCTGCTTCTGCACCTTGCCGCGCCCGCGCAGCGACGGCCTGCCCAATTTCAACGCCTATTCCGGTGTCACCCAGACGCAGGAGGCATTGCTCGGCGGCCGCTTCTTCATCTTCCAGCATGTCGATCTCAACGCCGATCTCGAGACGCTGGCGCACGAGCTGCACCATGTGCTGCTCAACCGCTTCGACAGTCCGCAGGGGCTGCAATTCTTCACCTTCAACACATTCGCGCCCAGCGGCGCGCTGCCCGATGTGCGAACCTATCGCCGGATTCAGACGCTGTTCACCGCCAGCCCGGACGCCGACGCCAACAACGACAACAGCTTCAACTGGGTGCGCCGGCGCCGGACGACGCGCCTTCCCACGCCGCCGGATGCCGCCGGTATCGACCCGGCCGACACCACCACCGGCAATACCTCGGTAGGGAATTTCTGAGATGACCGACACAGCCAGCCTCACGCCCCGGCAACGCGTGCGCATGTTCGTCGGCGGCAACTTCACCAGCGCCGCCCTGGGGCTTCGCTTCAACGAGGTGCTGCGCGCGATCGACGCCGATCCCCGCGCGCATCTGAGCGCCTTCGAGCAATTGTACCTCGGACCGCGCCCCAGCCGGCTCGCGCTCACCGATCTGCACCTGGACAGCTTCCTGCTGCGGATCAGCCGCCAGCTCCCGCGGGAAGCCGGCGCGGTGTCGCGCCAGCTGTTGGCGCGCATGGCCTCGCTGGCCCGCGCGCAGGAACAGGAAATGGCCGAGGCCGCGGACGAGGCCCTGTCGACGGAGCTTGGCCGGCAGCAGCGCGAGCTCGTCGCGCGACGCGAGGTGCTGGCACAGATTGCCCGCGCGGCATGAGGGAAATGCGATGACCGACACCCATTCGATCGCCGGCACGGACACGCTCGCCCGCGCCACGCTGCAGGATCACCTCGCCGACCCCTTCATGCAGGTGGTCGCGTGGCCCGGGCGCCGTATCGACCGCCCGCTGCTCGGCGGCGATGTCGTCATCCGCCAGCCGCTGGGGGGAGGGCGCCGCTCGTTCATCCTCACCGCCCCGCTGGAAATCGGCGCGCGCGAGGCCGGCGCGATCGATGTGGAGGCGCTCGCCGCGGGGCGGCCGGGCACGGTCGCGATCAGCCTGTGCGGCCCGGACCGGCTGCTCCATGCCGACCTGACGGTGATCCGTCCGCTGGGCGAGGCCGAACAGGATTCCTCCGAAGTCCCGCCCGGCGCCCCGACAGCGCGCCCGACCATCCGCACCGGCTCGCGCGGCCCGGCGGTGATCGACGCGCAACAGCGGCTGAACCAGGTGCATGCCGAGCGCGCGGCACGGGGCGAGCGCGGCCTCGATGATTGCCCGCTCGCCACCGACGGCATTTTCGGAGCGCGCACGCGCGCGGCCACGGTCTCGTTCCAGCGCATCGCCTTTCCCGGCCGCCCGTCCGAATGGGACGGCGTCATCGGCCCGCGCACCTGGACCGCGCTGCTGACATACCCTGCGCGGCGGCCGCCACGGCCGATCCCCGGCGTGGGCCAGACCGATCCCAGCCGCTGGGGCACGATCCTGCGCCCGCTCGCGACGGGGCGCACCGTGCTGCGCAGCGGCAATGCCGTGGCCGCGCTGATCGACGGCAACGCCACCTTCAACGCCATGGCCGCCGACATGGGCGCCACCAATGGCGAACGCGACTTCATCTATCTGCTCGGCTGGGACAATTTCGACACGTTCCCGCTCGGCGCGGCGAGCAGCTTCCGCGACATCTACACCGCCGCGGCGGGGCGGGGGGTCGAGGTCGCGGCAATGCTCTGGGATCAGTTCGGCATCGTCACCGCCGCCGATCGCAGCGCGACCCAGGTCGTCAACCACATCAATGCGCTGACCGGCGGCAAGGCGATCAAGGACGATCTGACCACCAACCACACCACGGCATCGACCGTGCGGCTGGCGGTCGCCTCGGCGCTTGTCGGGATGCATCCGCGCCTGATCTCGGTCATTCTCCGGATCATCGAGCCTGATATCGCGCGGCTGGGCGGATCGCATCACCAGAAGGTGCTGGTGGTCAAGCGCGGCGATGTGCTGGTCGGCTATTGCGGCGGCATCGACATGAACCCCAACCGCGTCCGCGTTGTCGATCCCGACACGGGACAGCCGCATCATGACACGCATTGCCGGATCGTCGGGCCGAGCGCGCACGATCTGCTCTCGACCTTCGTCTCGCGCTGGCGGCATCACCCCGGCAGCGGCCGTTTTGGTGCCCTGCGCGGCGAGACGGCCGGCGTGCCCGCCGCGATCGCCAGCCCGAGCGTGAACGATGCCCCCTTTGGCGGGCCCCTCTCGGTGATGATCGCGCGGACCTTCAATCCGGTCCATGCGGCGCCGCCGCTGATCGTCGCCGAGCGGGGCATCAAGGCCGCGTTGCTCGCCGCGATCGGCAATGCCCGCCGCTTCATCTATTGCGAGGATCAGTATCTGCTCGACCTCGACACGGCGCGTGCGCTGATCGCCGCGGTGCCGCGGCTCAGCCACGTCACCATCCTGATCCCGGGCAATCCGATCACCGATGTGCCCTTTGGCAAGGAATATCGCCGCGATTTCGTGGGCCTGATCGATGCCGCGCTGTCCGGGGCCGACCGGGCCAAGCTGGGCGTATTCCAGCTCACCACCAGCCAGAGCACGCCGACCTTCGGCGACCACACCTATGTCCATTCCAAGAGCTGGGTGTTCGACGACGAGCTCGCGGTCATCGGCACGGCCAATTGCAACCGGCGCAGCTATAGCTTCGACAGCGAAGTCGACGCGTTCATCTTCGAGGACAATCGTGTCGAGGGCGATGCGCGCCAGACCTTCGCGCAGCGCTATCGCATGGCGCTGTGGCAGCATCATCTCGCCGTGCCGGGATCCTCGCTCGTCGACGGCGTGGCGAGCGCGCGGCTGTGGCGCGCCGCGGCCCGCCCGCCCGGTGCCCGCGTCATCGAATTCGATCATCGCCTGCCGACCGGCGTCACCTCGCTCGCGGGATTGCGGCAGGCCGTGATGGACCGTGGTGCCGCGCGCCTGCGCGACATCGTCGATCCCATGGTGTGATGCCGGAACCGGGCCCGGCAGGCTGGGCAACCGCGATCGGCGTTCCCGCCGGTCCCGGTCAGATCAGCTTCAGGTCGGTCGGCCGCGCCTGCGGAAATACCGTCGCCAGCCGGTCGGCCGACAGCCCATATTGTCGCGCGACCAGTCCGCCGATCAGCGCGCGATAGTCGGTCAGCACCGGCAGGTCGCGCGACTGGTTGAGCGTTGCGGCGGACAGCGCCACCTGCGCGCCCGCCATCCGGCCGCCCGCGATGTCGCCGCCCAGGACCCAGTAGACGCTGCCATGGCCATGATCGGTGCCCTTGTCCCCGTTCTCGCGGAAGGTGCGGCCGAATTCGGAGACGACGACCACGGTGGTCGATCCCCAGGCCCTGGCGCCGATCGCGTCGACAAAGCCGGCCAGGCCGCGCCCCAATTCGCCGATCCGATCGGCCAGATAGCCGGTTGCGTTGCCCTGGTTCACATGCGTGTCCCATCCGCCGACATCGACGAAGGCGAGGTTGAACCGGTCGCGCATCAGCGCGCCGATGCGCCGTGCCGACAGCTCGAACCCCTTGCTGCTAACCGCGCCCCGGCCCGCCGCCTTCATTTCCTCGTCGAGCGTTTCGAATACGGTTTCGCGCACATGGAAGCCCTGGGCGACCGATTGCGCCAGTTGCCCGCTCTTGCCGTACATCGACTCGATGATTGCCGTCTGGCGCCGGTCGATCGGCTTGCCGACATTCGCGAGCGCCAGATTGGGCACCGGCACGGGATCGCCGCGGAAGCACAGCGGCAACTGGTCGGTGAAGGCGATGGGCCGATCGCTTCTGCCCAGCATCTGCGCCAGGCGAGCCAGGAAACCCGAGCCATAGTTGCGCGAGCCGCCAACGGGCTGGCCCAGCTCGATCGTGTCCTGCGTTTCGAAATGGCTGCGGCTCAGATCGTCGGTGCCGGCGAACGGCACGAATGCGACTTGCCGTTGCCGCCATAGCGGCAGGATGCTCTCCTTGAGCGCGGGGTGCAGGCTCCAGTCGCCGTCGAGCGGCAGCGCTGCCTTGGGATCGGCGGGGTTGGGCCTGGCGAGCGAAATCGTCGGGCGCGACTGGTAGTAGAAATCGCTGCCCGTGGGGACGATGATGCTCGTCGCGTCATAGGCGCCCCGCAGGAACACGACGAGCAACCGGCTGCCCGCCTGCGGCGCGGCAAAGGCTCGGCCGGCGACGATCGATGGCGCGAGCGCGGCCGCGCCCTTCAGAAGGTCCCGACGTTGGATGGGCGGCATCACGACATCTCCTGCCGTTCAATGGTGCATGAATTCGGGCGAGGACAGGAACAGCGTGTTCCACTCCTGCGGCGATGTCGCCTTGGCGAGCGCGCCGCGCGTCGGCTCGCCCAGCGTGGCGCCCAGGCCGCCAAAATAGACGGCGTTCTGCAGCTGGGGAAAGGCCGGCTGATCGGCGGAGGCGCCCGGCGGGCGGAACAGGCCGGCCGATCCGCCGCCGATCTGGCGCGCGATGTCGAACCGCGTCGCCATCTGGCCCGGGCCGGACCAGGCGTCCGACCGCATGTCATAGCCGTCGGGCGTCTCGTGGTTGTACAGCCCTTCGCCCATCCGGTTGAGCCAGCCGATGACCGGCTGGGTATTCAGGATCACCCGATCGCCATAGGCATAGCGCACGGCGGAGATCGCATAATGGGCCGGATCCTTGAACACCGTCCCGAGCGAGGCCTTGAAGGCGGGGGCCCCGATCATCGCGCGCAGCACCCTGGCGATATCGCCGTCGCTGCGCCGGAAGGCCTGCTCCATGCGCGCGACGACATCCGCGGGCGGCGCATCGCCCATGAAATAGGTCGCGATCTGGAGCGAAACATGGTGCGCCGTGGCGGGGGAGGATGCGATGAGGTCGATTGCCTGCTCGACTTCGGCGAAACCGCGTCCCTTGATGTCGTGCCCCAGGAAATGCTTGTCGCCGAAATCGTGGCGCGCGGGATTGAACTCGAACAGGCCGGCGCGGACGTAGAGCGGTTGCCATTGCGGCTTGAGCTTGGGCGCGTCGGGCTTCAGGTCGACGCCGACGCCGGTCAGGATCCGGGCAAGCTCCTGCACGTCCTGCTGCGAATAGCCGGAGCCCACGCCCATGGTGTGCAGCTCCATGATCTCGCGGGCATAATTCTCGTTGATGTGCCCGGCCGAATTCTGGTCGTTGTCGAGATAGCGCAGCATCGCGGGGTGGCGCAGGGTCGCCTCGAGCAGGTCGCGGAACTTGCCCAGCGCGCGGGCGTGGAGCGTGTCTTCATAGTCGCCGACCATGGCACGGATGTCGCGTTTCGGCGCGTGGACGTTGAAGTGATTGAACCAGAACCAGGTCATCTGCTCGCGCAGCTGGTCGGGGGCATAGAGCGCCCGCAGGATCGACCTTGTGCGCGCCTCGTCGGCAAGCGCGCTCATGTCCTTCTGATAGGCGTCGCGCGCTGCCTTGCGCTGGTCGGGATCGGTCAGCGCGTTGGCGGCGCGGATCGCGGCATCCTCCTCGACGACCAGCTGCGTCATCGGTTCGCGAACGATGCGCATCGCATCGAGCTGGCGCTGCGCATCGGGAGGAAGCGTCCCGGCCCCGTCCCGCAATTGCGCGTCGAGCCAGCGGCCGGCATCGGGCGCGGCACCGGCACGGGGCCCGGCCGTACCCTCGATGCCCCATGTCAGCCTGTCCGCCCAGGCGAGGTTCCTTGCAGGCGTTCCAGCGGACTGTGCCTGGGCCGCCGGCATCGACAGCGCGGACAGGGCCACGAGAACGGTGCGGACGCTCAGCTGAATTCTCATCATCGGCCGATGATTCCCGAGCGATCGGCCGATGCGACGCTACCTGCCGGATCCCTCGGATCCAAAAGGTCCACGCTTCACCGGCGCGATCCAATGCCTGCACTATGGGCAGCCGAAAATGAACCGGTGCTGTCCGGAAAGCGCGTTTGGGCGGGAATCGGGGCGCCGGCCGGGCCTTATATCCCATTTAGAAAATGGGAATTGAGTCAGGGGAAGCTCTTTGGGGCGCGACGGCACAGCTGTCGCGAACGCGTCGTGCGGCTTGGGCCGGCCGGGTCATGCTCGGGAAAATCAAACCGATAGCGCGTCCTGTTGCGCGCAACGCCAGCTTGTGGCGGCGATAGATTTTCACGCGCCATAATTCCTATTGATAAAATAGGAATAAGCGGGAGGCGGCCATGGCCTCGCGATTGCGGGATCCTATCATGGGAGTAAGCCAGTGAAGACCAGCCTGTTCGCGCTCAGCCTTTCGCTCGCCGTGGTGCCCGCCGCCGCGCAGACTATCGCCATCGATCCGCATGTCGATTTGCCCAAGTCCGCCACGGCACCGGGCTGGTCGGGGAAGGCCGATCCGACATCGCAGTTCGACCTTGATCGCGCGCGTGCCGGCGGTCTCAACGCCGCGGCCATCGCGCTGTTCGTGCCGCAGGGCACGCGCGACGCGCCGACGCTCGCCAGGGCGCAGGCCGAGCTGCGCGTGCGCGACGGCGCCATTCATGCGATCGCCGAGCGCAATCCCGCGCTGGCGGTGCTCGCGCGCTCCCCGGCCGATGTCCGGGCTGCGGCCGCGCGCGGCAAGTTCGCGGTGATCGAGAGCTTCCTCAACGCCTGGCCGCTCGGCAACGACCTCGACCAGCTCGACTATTGGTATGGCCGCGGCGTGCGCATCCTCGGCTTCGTCCATGCCGGCAACAATCAGTTCGCGGATTCGTCGCGGCCCGCCTTGCAGCTTGGCGACACGCCCGGTGAGAATGGCGGCCTTTCGCCGCTGGGCCGGGCCGCGGTCAGGCGGCTCAACGATCTGGGCGTGCTGATCGACGTGTCGCAGCTCTCCGACGCTGCGTTCGACCAGGTGCTCGCGCTGAGCCGGGCGCCGGTCATTGCCAGCCATTCGGATGTACGCGGCCTGGTCGACAACGGCCGCAACCTGAGCGACGGGCAGCTCGACGCGCTGAAGGCCAAGGGGGGCGTCATCGCGATCAATGCATTCAGCGCCTATCTGCGCGCGCGATCGCCCAAGACCCTGGCGGCGGTGGCCGAGCTTCAGGCGGAATATGGGCTCAAGCCGGGCGGTCCGGCGCTCGCCGCCGACAAGCAGGCCGAATATGACCAGCGCTTCCACGATATCGTTGGCAAGGAGCCGCGCGCGAGCGTCGCGGACCTGGTCAATGCGGTCGACTATGCGGTCAAGCGGATCGGCGTTGATCATGTCGCGCTCTCGTCCGACTTCAACCATGGCGGCGGCGTCGACGGGTGGGCCGATGTCGGCGAGATCGCCAACGTCACCGCCGAGCTGAAGCGTCGAGGCTATCGGGACGCGGATATCGACAAGCTGTGGAGCGGCAATGTGCTGCGTGTCTGGCAGGCGGCGATCGACGCGCGCGATCAAGCCTATCGCCCGGTGGCGGTGGCACGCCGGTGACGCATTTCGATCCGCTCCATTCGCTCGCCGGCGTGCTGGTCGGCCTGCTCGTCGGCATGACGGGCGTCGGCGGCGGCTCGCTGATGACGCCGCTGCTCGTGCTTGCCTTTGGCTTTCACCCCGCCACGGCCGTGGGCACCGATCTGCTCTATGCCTCGGCTACCAAGGCAGTCGGCACCGTGGTTCATGGCGCCGGCGGCACGGTGGACTGGAAAGTGGTGCGGCGGCTGGCCATCGGCAGCGTGCCGGCCACGCTGATCACGCTGCTGGTGCTGGCCGCGCTCGGGACGCATCTGGAGAGCACCGGCCGGGTGATCAGCCTCACCCTTGGGATCGCCCTGCTCGTCACCGCCGTGGCGATCCTCTTCCGGCGCCGGATCGTCGAGTATTTCACGAACGATCGCCCGCCGCGGCCCGAGCGCCAGGTGGCGGCGCTGACGATCGTCCTCGGCGCGGTGCTCGGGGTGCTCGTCTCGCTGTCCTCGGTCGGCGCCGGCGCGCTTGGCATGACCGTGCTGCTGATCCTCTATCCCCGCCTCCCGACCAATCGCCTGGTCGGCTCCGACATCGCGCATGCCGTGCCGCTGACCCTGATCGCGGGCGCCGGGCATTGGCTGCTCGGCTCGGTCGACTTCGTGCTGCTCGGATCCCTGCTGCTCGGGTCGGTGCCCGGGATCGTCATCGGCAGCCTGATCGCCACGCGCATCCCCGATCGGGTGCTGCGCCCCGTGCTTGCCGGAACGCTCGCCATCGTCGGCGGCAGGCTGGTGTTTTGAACCCCCTCGGAGAATCACCCATGTCGCTGGAACCCAATTTCTTCAACGAGCGTGACGACCAGATGTGGGCCGACCTGCTTTCGCCGGGGCGCCGGGCATTGCTTGGGGGTGGCGCCGCGGCGCTCGCCGCGCTTGGACTGGCGCGGGGCGCGCAGGCGCAGACCGTGCCCGTCGCGGCTCCCGCATCCGCCATGCCAGGCCGCAGCCCCTGGGGTTATGAGACCTACAAGGAGCCGACGCCGCGCCCCAAGTCGGTGCGCCCGGGCGAGGCCGTGCTGCCGTCGACCCCACGCGCCTATACGGATATCAAGAGCTATCACGCGCACGTCTATTTCGACGAGGACAGTCATGCGAAGGCGGCGCTGATCCGCAAATGGGCCGCCGAGCGCTTCTCCGTCGAACTCGGCAACTGGAACCTCGAGCCGCGCGGACCGCACGTCACGCCGTCCTTCTATTTCGGCTTCGCCAACGATCTGCTGCCGGTGATCGTCCCATGGCTGCAGCTCAACAGCCTCGGCCTCACGATCCTGCTTCACCCCAATACCGAGGACCCGCGTGCCGATCATCTCTATTACGCGCTCTGGGTGAACCGTTCGCAGCCGGTGAACGCCTATGGGATGCATGCCCCGGCGCCCGGCGAGCCCAAGGTCGAGCAGATCTATCCCAATACCCGGCCGACCATCCGGCCCGAGGCCTGAACGCAAAAAAAGGCCGCGCTCCCGGGGGGAGGAGCGCGGCCCAGACCTGAGCTTGGAGGGGATGGCCCAGCCCGGGAAAGCGACGAAGCCGGACGAGAACGGTTGCTGGCTTCATCGGCACACGCGTAATTCATATTAATAAGATGGATATTAAGAAGCAAGTTCGGCTATCCAGTGCTAAAGCTCATCTCGCCCATGCTGTGGAACAAAGGCGCTATTCACGCCGCTCGTGTACCTGCCGGCGCGTCTCCGCCCGGCGCCATTCCGGAAAGCCCATGACCGATCTCGCTCTGCCGTTTGAGCATCCTGCCTGGTTTCAGCCCCTGTTCGCGGCGCGGAGGGGCAACGCATGATCCGCCTCGAAAACGTCCACAAGGTCTTTGCCAATGGCCATGCGGCGCTGGCCGGCGTCGATCTGGAGGTCGCGCGGGGCGAAGTGTTCGGCATCATCGGCCGCTCCGGTGCCGGCAAGTCCACCCTGGTGCGGCTGCTGAACGGGCTCGAACGGCCCACCGCCGGCCAGGTCGAAATCGATGGCATCGCGCTCGACGGCCTGTCCGGCGACGGCTTGCGCATGCTGCGCCGGCGGGTGGGCATGATCTTCCAGAATTTCGGGCTGTTGGGCGCGCGCACCATATTCGAGAATGTCGCGCTGCCGCTGCGGATCGCCGGAGCCGACCGGGCGCGGATCGCCGTGCGCGTGCCCGAACTGCTCGCCCGTGTCGGCCTTGCCGACCATGGCGCCAAATATCCCGCCCAGCTTTCGGGAGGGCAGAAGCAGCGCGTCGGCATCGCCCGGGCGCTGGCCACCGATCCCGACATCCTGCTCTGCGACGAGGCGACCAGCGCGCTCGATCCGGAGACGACCCGCAATATCCTGGCGCTGATCGCCGACCTCAACCGCGAGCTGGGACTCACCATCGTGCTGATCACGCATGAGATGGAAGTCGTCCGTCAGGTCTGCGATCGCGTCGCGGTGCTGCATGCCGGGCGGGTGGCGGAGACGGGCAGCGTCGCCAATGTCTTCCTCCGCCCGCAGGCGGCCGAGACCCGTGCGCTGATCGATGAAGACGATCAGGGCGCGCAGCCGATCGCCTTTGACGGACCGGTCGTCCGCCTGACGTTGCAGGGGGAGGCGGTCCTGCAGCCCGTACTCACCCGCATCGCCCGCGAGACCGGCACCGACTTCGCGATTCTCGACGGCAGGATCGGCCGGCTGAAGGATGCGGGCTTCGGGCAGCTGACCCTTGGCCTGACGGGTGGGGACACCGAGGCCGCGCTCGCGGCGCTCCGCCGGCACGGCGAGGTGGCGGCATGAGCGGCTGGCTCGCCAATGTCGACTGGAGCGAGATCGGCCAGGCCTGTCTCGATACGCTCGCGATGCTGGGCGGCTCGCTGCTGCTGACTGTCCTGCTCGGCCTGCCGCTCGGCATCTTGCTGTTCCTGACCAGCCCGGGCCAGATCTGGCAGAATCGCGCGGCCAGCGGGGGGCTGGCCCTGCTGGTCAACCTGCTGCGCTCCGTGCCCTTCATCATCCTGCTGATCCTGATGATCCCGCTGACGGTGCTGCTGGTCGGCACTTCGCTCGGCGTGGCGGGCGCGATCCCGCCGCTGGTGGTGGGGGCGGCGCCCTTTTTCGCGCGGCTGGTCGAGACTGCGCTGCGCGAAGTCGATCGCAACACCATCGAAGCGGTCCAGGCCATGGGAGCCACCACGCGCGACCTGGTGTTCCGGGCGTTGCTGCCCGAAGCGCTGCCCGGGATCGTCGCCGGGGCGACCGTGACCGCGATCGCGCTCGTCTCGTTCACCGCGATGGCGGGCGCCGTCGGCGCGGGCGGGCTCGGCGATCTCGCCATCCGCTTCGGCTATCAACGCTTCCAGACCGACGTGATGCTGGTCACCGTCGCGCTGCTGCTCGTCCTCGTCCAGCTTCTCCAGATGGCGGGAGACCGCCTCGTCCGCCATTTCACCCGCCGATAGGATTTCCGATGCAACGACGCCTGCTCCTCACCGCTTTCGCCGCGCTCGCGCTGGCCGGCTGCGGCAAATCCGCGAAGACCGACGATCCCAACACGCTGAGCGTCGCCGCGACGGCGGTGCCGCATGCCGAGATCCTGGAGTTCGTGAAGCCGGCCCTGGCCAGGCAGGGGCTGAAGCTCGATGTCCGGGTGTTCAACGACTATGTCCAGCCCAACACCCAGGTCGCGGAAGGCCGGATCCTGGTCAATTATTTCCAGACCGGACCCTATCTCGCCGAGTTCAACCGTTCCAAGGGCACGCATCTGGTGGCGATCGCCGGCGTGCATGTCGAGCCGTTTGGGGCCTATTCGCGCAAGTGGAAGGCGATCGCCGACGTGCCGGCGGGCGCGACGGTGGCGATCCCCAACGACCCGAGCAACAGCGGCCGCGCGCTCCAGCTGCTCGCCAGGGCCGGGCTGATCACCTTGCTCGACCCCAAGAGCACCTCCGCCACGCCCAAGGACATCGTCGAGAACCGCAAGAACCTGAAGTTCCGCGAGCTCGAGGCGGCGACGCTGCCGCGCGTGCTCGATCAGGTCGATCTGGCGCTGATCAACACCAACTATGCGCTCGACGCCAAGCTGGATCCGAGGCGGGACGCGCTGGCGATCGAGGGCAAGGACAGCCCCTATGTGAACTTCGTCGTGGGCCTTGAGGGCGCGAAGAGCGATCCGCGCGTGCAGAAGCTGGTCGCGGCGCTGCACAGCCCGGAGACGCGGGCGTTCATCGAGCGCAGATATGGCGCGGCGGTGATCCCGGCCTTCTGAGCGAGGAACGCGCCGGAGCACCGGGGCGGGCGGCGGCATTGCCTGGCACGGCCATGCCGGTGCGTCAGTCGGGCGCGTCGTGGAGCATCGCGGTGAAGCGCGACCAGTCCGCCGCCGAGGCCGCCAGGCAGTAACGGGCTTCGTCGGCGGCGCCCGCGAAGACCGGGCCGTCGATCCCGTCCACGCCGAGCGCCCTCAGCGGCGCGACGGCACCGGCATAGGCGTAGAACCCGCGGCCGCCCGCGGCCAGGCGCACGCCGTGGCGCGTGACCCGCCCGAATTCCCGGCGCCGCTCATCGAGCGCGGCTACCAGGCGGCTGCGGCCCTCCAGCCACGCGGCAGAGGCCAGCAACGCGCCGGCGAGATGCTCCGAAGCGGAGCAGGAAGCCTGTACGAGATGGCGCTTGGCCTCGATGATGCCGTCGCGCAGCACGGGGTCGCGCGTCATGACAAAACCGAGGCGCAGTCCGGGCAGGCAGAGCAGCTTTCCCAGGCTCCCCACGGCAGCCACCCCGGCGGCGCGCGGCCTTTCCGCGGCAAAGCGATGGAAATGGGTGATCTGTTCCGCCCCGCCGGCGTCGAGCCAGCCATAGGTGTCGTCGAGAATGACGCGCTGCCGCATCCGGCCGAGCATGGCGGCCACGGTTTCGCGCGCGGCCCCTTCAAGCGCGGTGCCCGTCGGATTGTGCGGCGAGTTGAGGATTACCGCATCGACCTCCCCGCTGTCGGCCGCGCCCAGCCGCTCCAGCAGGCCGGCCCCATCCGCCCGCCATTCGTAGAAGCGGATGTTGCAGTTCCGATAGGCCGCGATCCGCAGATAGGCGGGAAAGACGGGGCGGGGGACCAGGATGGTCGCGCCGGGCGCCAAGGCCGCGAGCAGGATCAGGAAGATCGCCTGCGACGCGCCATCCGTCACCACGATCTCGTCGGGATGCCCCTGCACGGCCTCGGCGATGCGCGCGCGCAATGCCGGGGTTCCTTCAGTCGGGGAATAGCCGAACAGCGCCTCCGCCCTCAGATGCGGCCGGGCAATGTCCAGCGGGAAGAACTGCGCCAGGAAGGAGGACGCGAGCGAGCGGAGGTTGATGCGGCCTTCCAGGCCCTCCAGGACCGCCCCCGTCGCCGGCAGAGAACCCGGCGGGGCCGTGCCGCTCATGCCGGCATGTCCGGGCGCGACGGAGCCAGGGCCTGGGCGACCGAGCGGGCATCGAGATGGTTCTGGAGCAGCATCGCGGCCCGCTCAGCGCATTGCGCGGCGTCGGCCGCGTCGCGCAGCTGACCCTCCTGGGGCGGCGTGAGATTGAGCGCGCCGGCGACGATCGACGCCATGTCGGGGGAAAGCTCGGGCCCCAGGCGCTGCTCGACCAGTTGCAGAGCCGGCAGCAGGATGCTCAGGCAGCCCTGGTTCGAACCGGTGGATGCCGCCATGAGCGTGAGCCACAGCTCCAGGCGGAGATTGCCGGCGCCGCGCCCGATCCCGTGCAGCGAAGCGTCGATCCACGAAACACCCGCCGATGCCGCCGCCAGCGCGTTCGCCAGTGCGAGCGAAAGGAAGTCGTGACCGTGAAATCCGAGCGTTCCCAACGGCGACAGCGCCCGGGCCAGCGCCGCCGTCTCGGACGGAAGCAGCGCGGCGCAGGTGTCGGCGAAATACAGGATGTCGACATTCGGGCCGGCGATCTCCCCGGCTTCGCCCACGAGTTCGGCGGCCGGATAGCGGCTGGCCAGCGCGATATTCGCCGAGACCAGCAGCCCCGCATCGCGCGCTTCGGCGGCGAGCGCGGCGAAGCGGTCCTTCCATCGCCGGTGATATATCAGGCGCACCATGTTCAGCCCGGCGTCCGCGAACGGCGCCAGGCGCAATGCGCTCGGCGCGGCGGAGGGATGCACCATTGCAGCGAGCAGGCCGGTCGGCACCGCCATGCGCAGGCGCGCGACATGGTCCGGCGAGAGATTGGCGGCAAGCCCGACGTCGCGCACGCCGTGCAGCTCGGGCACGCCGCCGACATAGCCGAGCTCGATGCATGAAACGCCCGCATCCCTCGCCGCCGAGGCGATCGTCGCCATGTCGTCGATCGTCCACGCGAAGCGATTGCGAAAGCCGCCATCGCGCAAGGTGACGTCGATCACACGCGTCGACGGCCAGGGGCGCCGGCGCACGTCCAGTTCCAGAAAATCCTTCACGCTTCGCCCCCCGGTTCGAACGCAACGCCAAGCAGCCGCGCGATGCGCTCGTCCGAATCCACCGGGCACAGGCGCACATGGCCGCCCAGCCCGAATGTCCGTCCGGCGACGCCGCGCGCCAGCATCCCGTCGCCCAGCGCGACGCAGTCGCCGTCGCCGCTTGCCGGAACCCAGAGATAGAGCGCGCCGCTGCTCTCCGCCGGCGTTCCCAGGGCGCGCAGCTTCTCGGCGAGCCGCGCGACACTGGCCTGGGCGAATTGGCGGATGCCGTGCCGCAGCGGCGCCGCCGCCGGCGATAGCAGGAAGGTCGCGATCGCCTGGCCGGTCCCCGGTGGGCAGGAATCGATGGTGGCGCGCACGGCGAGCGCGGCATCGACGACATCGGCGGGCCCCGCCAGGAACCCGATGCGCAACCCGGCCGCACCCGCCGTCTTGGAAAGGGAATCGGCAACCATCACGCCGCCGGGCGTGCCGATGTGCGCGAGGAAGGATGCCCTGTCCCTGCCCAGATCCCGATATACTTCGTCGGAGATGACCGTGACGCCGGCCGCAGCCGCTGCGGCGGCGATGCGGTCGATGATCGCCTGGTCATATTCGGCGCCGGTCGGATTGTGCGGCGAATTGATCACGACATGATCGCAGTTGCGCGCGGCGATCTCCGCCAGCAAGGCGTCCGCGTGCAGCGGGCTCGGATCATAGAAGGAAGCGCGCGCGCCGAAGGCTCCGGCCCAGATCCTATAGGGTGCCCAGCCCGGGCAGGGCAGCAATATGCGGTCGCCGGCACGCACCGCCACCGCGAAGGCGAGCCAGAGCGCCTGCTTCGCCCCGGCCGTCACCAGCAGCTGGCGCGGGTCGAGGCCAGGTTGCGACCGGATTGCCCGGTGCGCGAGAAAGGCTTCGCGCAACGCCGCCGATCCGCGCGGATCCTGATAGCGCAGATCCTCGCCGCGCGGGTCCGGCATGGCGGCAAGAACTTCGGCCGGCCAAGTGAAGCGCGCCTCTCCTCGAGACATATCGAATTGCGCGAAGTCCTGGTGGGTGGCTTGCATGTAACCGGGCGCCGTACTCCGTATCGCGGCATGGATCTGATCCGAAAAGGTTATCGCGGTCATCGGCGGCTCTCTCGGATATTCCTGCCCGGTCATGTTCTTCGGCTCGATTGGCCGAGTCAATTGGTGTAAGCGCGGACGCGTTGTTCGGTGCGAAGGCTCCGTGCGTTCGCGCCAGGCGAAAGGGCCGGTGATGGAACCGAGGGACGCAGCCGATTGCCTTGCCCGCCTGACCCGGCTGCTGGAGGCGGAGGGCGAGCCCCGCCGTGCCGCCGCCGCGCAGCGCGACAAGGGGTCCCGATATCATTTCCTCGCCATCCGCGTCCCGGTGCTGCGGCGTATCGCCCTTTCGGATTTCGACCTGTCGCACCACACGCCGGATGCGCGGCTGCGCATCTTCGACTATATCTGGACGCATTCAGAAGAGTATGAAGTCCTGTCGGTCCCGCTGCTCTATTACCGGAACAAGGGACTCGCGATCCGGCCGGAAGATTTCGAGGTCATTCGCGGATGGGTGGGGCGAGTCGACGACTGGGGGCATTGCGATGACCTCTCCGCGATCTATTCCTATTGTAATCATAACTGGCCCGAGCGCGTGATGCCGTTCCTGCGCAGGTTGAACGGTGAAGACGATATCTGGTCGATTCGAACCTCTATCGTCGCCCTGGTGCATTATTCGGGCAAGAACGCCGTCTATCTCCGCCCGGATCAGGTGTTTCCCTTCCTGGACCCTCATCTCGGCAATCGCAATAATTTCATTGCGAACGCAGTGGGTTGGGTGTTGCGCGAAATGCACAATATCTATCCGCGCGAGATCGAGGACTATATTCGCGAGAATGCCGCGAATATTTCCTCTGTTGCACGTCGCAAGGCGAGATTATGAATATTTCCGGCTCGGCCGGTGGGCCGGCCAGGCTCCGAAGACCGGGTTTCGAAGGGGGCGGCATGGATCAAGTTCTGCGGGATCGGGTTTCGCGTGCGATGTCGGCAAGCAATTCCCTGGCCGATGCGCTGGACGAGGCGCTGCTCGGCCAGCGCAATGGCGAAACGCCCTCCGTCAGTATCGGCAGCCAGTTCTGGTGCGTGGTCGGTGCGCGCGAAAGCTATTCGGCTGGTATCGCGGCCGGAGGCTGGGCAGGTTTTTCGTGCAGCATCGGCCGGGCGCAGGCAAAGCAGCGCGCGGCGCTCCTGGCGGCTCTGGAGCGATCGCGTGCGCTGGTTCTCGAAACGCTCGACCAGCATGCCGATGACGCGGCACGAACGGCGCTGGCCTATGATCTGCTCGAGCATGAGGCGCAGCATCAGGGTCAGTTGATCCGCTATTTCTACACCAACGGCTTCGCGTTTCCGCCGGATTTCGCCAAGCGCTACGCGTTGCAGCAGCCGGCGGGTGCCCTGGTGTGAGCCTGAGCGAGCGGGAAATCGCGCAATTCGATCGCGACGGGTTCATTGGGCCGTTCGACGTCTATCCTCGCGAGGAAATGCTCGCCCGGCTTCCCGATCTGCGCCTGTCCCTGCTCGATCGCGATGCCGCCGCCTATGCGCTCGGCCAGGCGGGACCGATCGCCAACTATGATCGCCACCTCGATGTGGCGTTCCTGGAGGCCCATGTCCGGCGGCCGGAGATCGTGGCGCGGTTGCGCAGCATCCTTGGCGACGATCTGTTGTGCTGGCGCACCGAATTCTTCGCCAAATATCCCGGGGACGAAGGGACGGACTGGCACCAGTCGCGCAATCTGGCGATCGGAGACGGCATCCCGCAGCTCGCGGCGACCGAGCCGCACGCGCGCTATCCGGAGATATTCCTCACCCTGACCGTGTGGACTGCATTCACCGACGCGACGATCGAGAATGGCTGCATGCAATATGTGCCGGGCTCGCACCGGCACGTCCATTTCGACGATCTTCGTCCGATGCAGTGGGATGCGGAGCGGATCAACCGCAAGCTGCGCGACGGCGTGCTGCGTGGCCTATATGGCTATGATACCCGCGAGCTTCAGGTCGACGCGGATTGGGACACCAGCCGCTGCGCGCCGGTGACGGTCGAGATGCGCGCCGGCCAGTGCATGATATCCTGGGAAGCGACGATGCACGGCTCGCTGCCCAACACCACCCGCGAAAAGACCCGCATGGCCTTTGTCGCGCGCTACGTGCCCACCAACGTCAGAATCTATCCCACTCAATCGCATCTGAACGAATATGGCGGGACCGCCGATCTGGGCAATTGGCGCGCCTTGCTCGTCAGCGGCACGGATCGGTACGGCTATAATCGGATCGGTGCCGGCTTGCCGGCATGATGCCCGCTCGAAGCGCCGGGATCGATGTCCCCGATGAACTTGTCCGGCTTGGTGGCGCGGATCTCACGATCTGCGTTGCTCCCGCGCAGGATCTGCCATGTTTTCCGGAGGAGCGCGACGCCCTTGTCCGGTCGACCGCGGAGCGGCGGCGCGAGTTTGCGACCGGCCGGGATTGTGCACGGCGTGCGCTCGCCAGGCTCGGGTTGCCGCCCGTCGCGCTTCCCCCGGATGCGGACGGGCTGCCGCGATGGCCGCCCGGATTCACCGGAAGCATCAGCCATGGCGGCGGCCTGTGCTGCGCCGCCGTGGCGCGAACCTCCGCTGTGGCCGCGCTGGGGATCGACGTCGAGCGGATCGTGCCGTTCGAGCCGAGCCTGGCGCGACGGGTCTGCCGGGCCGACGAGCGCGCGCGCATCGTGCGGATGCCCGGATTGGACGGGCATTGGCCGAACCTCGTCTTCAGCGCGAAGGAGGCCGTCTACAAATGCCTGTTCCCGCGCTTCGGATGCTTTCTCGAGTTCGAGGATGTCGGGCTTGCCTTCACGATCGAGTCCGCGGCCGGGCACGGCCGGTTTCGCGTGGTGGATGCGATGCCCGGCCGCTGGGAAGGCGTTGCGCGGGCGCTGGAGGGGCGATGGCTGATCGCCCGGGATCATATCTTCGCAAGCGCCGTCGAATATGGCCAATGCGATCCTGGTTGAACAAGTGGGGACGAAGATGACCGGACCGGCAGAAGAGCGTCTACATGTCGTCGTCAACGACGAGGAGCAATATTCGATCTGGCCTGCCGGCCGTGCGCTGCCACCGGGCTGGCGCGAGGCCGGGTTCACGGGCAATCGCCAGGAATGCCTGGACCATATCGATCGGGTGTGGACGGACATGCGCCCCCGCAGCCTGCGCGAGGCGCTCGCGCGCGATTGATCTCCGCCGCATCGGCTTGTGCCGGGCCGCGTTGTGGGCCGCCGGCCATTCCCGTTGCGGGCGCGATGCCCTAGCCGCGCGCGACCGTGAAATAGTGGCGCTGGCGCTCCAGCGTCTCGATCAGGTCCGGATCGCCGCTTCGCATCCCGATCTCCGTCAACCGCGTGAAGACGGATCGCAGCGACATGCCGTGGGTGAACGCCTTGCGGACAAGGATCGCCAGGATGTCCCGGTGGTTGAAGCGGTCGATGACGTCGCCGAGCGCCAGCAGCGACGCTTCCTCGGCGGGCGTGAGGGGTGGCAGCGCGACGAGCGCATCGGCCGGGCGCTCCGCCGGGGCGCAATCGATGCGCAGCAGCTCTTCCGGGCGCGAGCCGGAAGCGAAGTCGAGTATCAGGTGAATCCGGGCGCGGTCCCAGGTCGATGCCGCGCTGTGGATCCGGCGCGCATCGAGATACCAGATCTCGCCTGTCGCCATGTGGAAGACCAGATCGCTTTCCGCGTTGAGGCATGCGCGGCTGGTGGTCAGCGGCACGTGAAGCCGCACCAGCCCTTCGCCGAGTTCGAGATAGTCGCAATGCGGGACGAGAACCGTGCCCGGCGCCATTCGGGCAAGTCGGCCGAATCGCAGGCGGTCGAGCCGGAAGCTGCGCTCGATCACCGAGCGGAGATAGGGCATGGCGGTGCCATAGGCAGTGAGTTTCGCGGCCTGGTCGCCGCTCGACAGATGCGCTTCCCCGACATCGCCCGAAGCGTTCCACAGCATGCAGCTTCGCCATTCGCCGAGGACGAACTCGCTATAGGCGCCGTTGAACGTGAAGGACTCCGCGGCGATCAGATCGGCAGCGAGGCGGTCGGGCGCGAAGTCGAGCTTCGCCAGCCGCCGGGTGCTCATGCCGGATCCGGAATCGATATCCGGCCTTCCAGATAGGTCGTGGCCGAACCGCGGAGATGCACGCGCGGGCCCCGCAGCGCGCCATCCATGCGGATCACGTGCATCCGGCCGAGCCGGATCGAGAACTGCTTGGCCGCGAGCTCCGTCTTGCCCAGCCGCTTCGCCCAATAGGGAAGCAGCGTGCAATGTGCCGAGCCGGTGATCGCATCCTCGGGGATGGAAAGCTTCGGCGCGAAGAAACGGGAGGCGAAGTCGCAGTCTTCGGCCGGCGCGGTGACGACCATGCCCCGCAAGTCAAAGGTCGCGACGATTTCCAGGTCGGGCCTGATTGCCTTCAGCTCGGCTTCGTCGCGCAGCACGACCATCAGGTCGAGCGACGCGAAACAGGCCTGGGGCGCCACGCCCAGCGCCTCCGCGATGCCCGGCGGCGACGCGATGGGCATAAGGGGCAGGGCAGGAAGGTCGAGTGTCCAGCGCCCGCCCGATGCGGCGACGTGAAGCGGGCCGCTGGGCGACTGGAAAGTGACCGCGTCGATGCCGGGGCGGAGGAACTCGCGCACCGCATGCGCGGCAGCCAGCGTGGCATGGCCGCAGAGCGTCACTTCGCATGCCGGCGTGAACCAGCGCAGATCATAGCCCTGGCCGTTGTCGACCAGGAATGCGGTCTCCGGATGATTATTCTCCAGCGCGATCGCCTGGAGGATCGTATCCGGGAGCCAGCGCTCGAGCAGGCAGACCGATGCCGGATTGCCCATGAACGGCTCGTCCGAAAAGGCGCCGATCTGGTAGATGGGGATCTGCAGCGACCTGGACGTTCCGCTGGCCTTGCAAGCGCCATCGGCCAGATTCGCCTTCATCGCGCGGTCTCATGCGCGTCGATCAGGACGGCGGCGAAGTCCTCCAGCACCTCGTTCCACAAATGGGCATAGTGGCGGGTCAGCGCAAGGAGCCGTTGCCGCTCCGGTTCGGACACCGCGAGCGACGCCATGCCGGTCTCGCCGTCGCAGACGTCGCGTGCGTGAATCACTTCCGCCTGGATATGGGTATCGATCCAGGCGAGGTCGTCTCGGCCCGCGAACAGCTTTTCCCCACCGATCTCGAGGCGCGAGAAGACCCGTCTGAACGCGATCGCGATGTCGCGGGCGATCGTCTCGACCACGCGGAGCTGCACCGCCGCGCCGAGCGGGGAAGTCGCGACGTCGCGCATGAAGCCCGTCAGCGCCACGGTCGGAGGCGAGGCATGGCAGTGCAGCAGCACATCGGCGGGGCAGCGCGCGGCGATCCGTTGCAATATGCTCGCCTGCCACCACAGATAGTGAACGCCGTCGATCCCCCCGGGTGCGCGCGCGGCAAATGCCGGGGCCGCGTTGTCGAGATCATCGGCGATGACTCGAACGCCGGTCTGGAGCACGCCCAGCGCATTGAAGGCGGGATCCCGCGCGGAGAGCTCGGCCCTGGCGATCTCGCCCAGGCCGACGATCGTCGACAGCATGAAAGTCTTGGTGATCTCGCGCCAGTTATGCGCGATGTGGAGGCCGGATGGCGCATCGACCGTGGCGACGGCGCGTGCGGCGCGGAAAAAGGCATTGCGGCTCGGCCGAAGACAGGCGTCGCTGATGATCGCGTCCATCGCCGCTTCGAGCGCCAGGGCAGGCGCGGTGTCGTCGCTCGCCGCCTGCATCGCCGTCACGCCTGGTGGCCCCGACATCGAGCTTCCCCTCCCGCCGTCGCGCCGTCGTCACCGGCGCGACAATGCTCAATCCACCCGACTTTCCCGCAACCGATGGCGCTGGTCAAGGTGGCAACAAAATCGTCACACGTAGAAATCTCGCATGAGACTGAAAAACTCGATGCCGGCGATGTCACGGCCAGTTTCTGGAACGCGGATCGTGTCACTATTGCATGAACATCCGAAATAGCTCTTGGGGAGATGTATCGGATAGCTGGCATCCTGCAATGCGATGGGGTAATTTGATGCTGCTGTTGTGGCGCGGACTCAGGAATTCACCGTGCTCTCGGCAATGGCGTGTGCGCGTGAGTACCTATCGAGGGGCGGAGGGGGAGCTTGCGTCGAGATTCGGTTCGCCGACCACCCAGAGACCTTTGGGCGATCTTCGGTGACATCCGCTCACATGCCCGCATCGACGACGCGATCCTCAGTGGCGCGGCAGATATTGTTCGCCTGGATCGGGATGATATTGCGCGGATTCACGAGGCGCTGTTCCAGGCCCGGCCGATCCCGCTCGCGATCCGCGACAGGAGCGCGTTGCCGCTCGCGGGCATGGCCAGCTGCATCGACGATGTGCAGGAGCTCGCCTGGCGGGCCAATGCGGCGCTTGCCCGGGCCAATGACCGGCTGTTCGCCGCGCAACGGCTGATCAGCGACAAGGAGACGCTGTACCGCTTGCTCGAGGCCCAGGGCATCGCACTTCCCGAGCGGATCCTCGCGCGCAATCTCGACGAGCTGGAGCGCGTGCTGGCTTCGCTGGGCGCGCCGCTCGACTCGGTCATTCTCAAGCCGGTCGTCGGCACGGAATCGCGGGGAGTCTTCCGCCCCGGGCCCGGCGCATCCCCGGCCGATGTCGTTGCCGTGCTGCGCGAGCTCGACGATGTGCCGGGCGAGGAAGCAGTGCTCGTCATGCCCTTCATCGGCGCGCGTGCCCGGCCGGCCGAATTCTGCCTCGACGGGATCGTGGGCGCGCGCAGCGTGACCTTCTGCGCGGTCCACGAGAAGCTACGCATCCACGAACGCTATCCCATTCATGACCGGGCGATGATCATCCCGCCTTGCCGGCCGCCGGACCCGGCGATCCTCAACGCCCTGCTGGCGCGGTTCGCGGGGGCCTTTCCGCTGGACGATTTCGTCTTCCATCTCGAAGTGCGGGTCGATGACGACGGCCAGCTGGTTCCGATCGACCTGTCGTTCCGGCCCGGGGGCGGGCTGATCTTCCGCTCTGTTCTCGAGGTTCACGGCGTCGACCTGCGGCTGGCGCATATGCATGCCACCCTCGGCCTGGGAGACGCGCTCCGCGCAATCGCGCGCCGCGCCGCGCCGCAGAACGGGTCGGCCGCGATCGCCGCGGTGTTCAGCAACGGCCAGCCGCCGGACCGGCTCAACGCCAGCCTGTCGGCGATGCTCGCCCCCGAGCCGGGATCGGGTGGCCTGATGACCTATGACCTGTCGAACGTCAGCATCCTGAGCGCCGCCTCGCAGGCATCGAAGCCCGATGTCGGGCTCTGCGTCACTTCGGCGTTGACCGGGGAGGCGGCGCTCGCCGAGCTGGATGCCATCGTGGAACGGGCCGGGATGACGGTGGCGCCGGCGCGGGAGGCGCGCGTCCCGCCGCCGGGGCGGCGCTCCCCGGAGGGACCGACGGTGCACGCGCTCTTCAGCGCCCAGGCGCGCCGGCGGCCGGACGCGATCGCGCTGGCGCATGGCGATGACAGGCTGAGCTATCATGCGCTCGATGCGCGATCGTCGCGGCTGGCGCGTCATTTGCGGGATTGCGGCGTCGCGCGCGAGACGCCGGTGGGCATCCTGCTCGATCGCTCTCCCGATGCGGTGATCGCCATGCTCGCCACGCTGAAGGCGGGCGGCTGCTATGTCCCCCTCGATCCCGGCTTCCCGCCCGCGCGGCTGTCGCAACTGGCGCGGGACGCTGGGGTTCGCCATCTCCTTTGCCGCGGCGCCGCTGCGTTCGACGCATATGAGGGGGCGATCCTCGACATCGAGGCCCTCGACCAGGGCTCGGCCATGCCCGCGGGCGCGGAGGAAGGGGTGATGGACGGTGCGAACCTGGCCTATATCCTCTTCACCTCGGGTTCGACCGGGCGGCCCAAGGCAGTCGGCGTGCCGCACCATGCGATCGCCAATCTGGTGCTTGGCCAGCGCCATGCCGATCTCGAAGCGGCGACGGCGATCCTGCAGGCGGCGCCATTTTCGTTCGATGCATCGACGTTCGAATTGTGGGGAGCGCTGCTGAACGGCAAGACCTGCGTGATCCATTCGGAGGAGGTGCCGAGCGCGCCGGGGCTGCGCGAAACGATCGAGCGCCACGGTGTCGACCTGGCCTGGTTCACTGCCTCGCTGTTCAACATGCTGGTCGAGGACGGCGCGGACGTGCTGGGGGCGCTACGCTGCGTGATTGCCGGCGGCGAGACGCTGTCGCCCCGCCACGTCCGCCGCTTCCAGGAGCAATGCCCGCGGACCCGGCTCGTCAATGGCTATGGTCCCACCGAAACCACGACCTTTGCCTGCATGCATCGCTGCATCGAGGATATCGACGGCGAGACCGCGATCCCGATCGGGCTGCCGCTCGCGAATGTCGAGCTCGAGATACTCGATGCCCGGATGCTGCCCGTTCGACCGGGAGAGTCGGGTGAGCTGTTCATCGGCGGAGCCGGGGTCGCGCGGGGCTATGTGAACCTGCCGGGCCTGACCGCGGAGCGGTTCGTTCCGCATCCGCGCATTGCGGGGGAGCGGCTCTATCGCACCGGAGATCGGGTCCGCCGGCGAGATGACGGCGCGCTCGAATTCCTTGGTCGCCATGACCGGCAGATCAAGCTTCGCGGCTTCAGGATCGAGCTGGACGAGATCGAGCACGCGCTGCTGCGCCTGCCGGGGGTCCGCGCCGCGGCGGCGTCGGTCGTGGCCCAGGGGGGCGACGGGCAGCTGGCGGCAGCGGTTGTCCTGGGCGCGGAGCATCGCGCCGGCGCGAGTGCCGGCGACATACGGTCCGCTCTGGCCGAGCGGTTGCCGCGTTTCATGATCCCGGAGCGCATCGAGCTGGTCGATCGCCTGCCGGTCACGGCCCATGGCAAGCGCGATCGCACGCCGCCTGCGCCCCGCGATACGGCGCCGCCGGGGGAGGACTGCGCGGTCACGCAGGTCCTGCGCGAGATATGGCGCGAAGTGCTCGATATCGACGCGCTCTCCGGCGAGGATGATTTCTTCGAGCGCGGGGGGCATTCGCTCTCCGCGACGCGTGTCGCCGTGCGGATCCGGGACCGGCTGGGCATCGTGATCGGGCTGCGGCTGCTGTTCGAGAATCGGCGGCTGGCGGATCTCGCCGCGGCGCTCCGGCGACTGATGGCGCAAGCGGCTGCCGAGCCGCCGACATCCGGTGAGCCCGCCCCGATAGCGGCCGCCTCTTCCGATGCGGGCGCTTCCGCGCCGCGCCCCGATCCGCCGCTTCGCAAGGGCGCCGAGCAGGAAGGCCCGTGCACCTCCGCGGACCCATCCACGCCCATGTCGTTCGCGCAGCAGCGGCTATGGTTTCTCAACGCGCTCTCCAATGGCGCCGATGTCAGCTACAATGTGCCGTTCGCCCTCCGGCTGCGAGGGGACTTGTCCCTGCCGGCGCTGCGTGCGGCGTTCGCCGATATCGTCGCGCGCCACGAGACGTTGCGGGCGCGCTTCGGAGTCGAGAATGCCGAGCCGGTGCAGCGAATTGCCGGGGCGGTCGCGCTCGACATAGCCCTGGTCGATGCCGGCGCGGACGAGGTCGACGCGCTCGTCCGCGCGCACGCGCGCCATCTGTTCGATCTGGAGCGCGGTCCGCTGATCGACGTCCGCGTGCTGCGCGTCGGCGAGGCGCAGCACATCCTGCTGCTCAACATGCATCACATCGTGGCCGACGGATGGTCGGTGGGTGTGCTCGTCCGCGAGCTGAGCGTCTTCTATCGGCGCCATCTGCTCGGCGCGCCCGTGCCGCTCGCGGCGTTGCCGATGCGCTATGCCGATTATGCCGAGCGGCAGCGCGCGATGATCGAGGGGAGCGCGGGCCGGCGGCAGCTGGATTTCTGGCTGCAGCAGCTGGCGGGCGCCCCGCTGCTGCTCGAGCTTGCCGATCGACCGCGGCCCGCCCGGATGAGCGGGAATGGCGGGCAGGCCCGGTTCGCCATTCCGGGCGAGGTTCGCGACCAGCTGCTGGCGCTGTCGAAGCAGCGAGGCGCCACGCTGTTCATGACGCTGATGGCGGCGTTCACGACGCTGCTCCACCGCCTGTCAGGCCAGCGCGACATCCTTGTGGGAACGCCGATCGCCGGGCGAGGGGAGGTCGCGTTCGAGGAGATCATCGGCTGCTTCGTCAATACGATCGTGATCCGCAGTCGCGCGGAGCCGGAAAATTTGTTCGCCGGGCATCTGGATCGCATCCGCGAGGCAAGCTTGAACGCCTCCGAGAACCAGGACGTGCCGTTCGAGGTGCTTGTCGAGCATCTCCAGCCATATCGCAGCCTGAGCCACACGCCGGTCTTCCAGGTGATGATGGCGCTGCAGAACATACCGATCGGCAGTTTCTCGCTCCCCGGCCTCACCGTCGAGCCGGTGGTGCAGGAGCTGGCCACCGCGAAGTTCGACCTCAATCTCAGCCTTGCCGAGCGGCCCGACGAGATTGTCGGGGTTCTCGAATTCAACGCGGACATATTCGATGGCCCCGGCGTCGCGCGCTTCGTCGAGGGATTCCTTGCGATCCTCGGCGACCTGGCGGTGCGCGGCGCCGACGTGCCGATGGCGGATCTCGGCACCGGGGTGGCTGTCTCCGCGCCGGTGAGCGACGCGCAGGCAGCGCATTGGGAGAAGCTGATCGAAGGCCGGGCGCAACTTGATTTCCCGCGCGAGATGCCCGGGCAAGCCGGCGGCGCCGGGTCGATCCTGGTGGCGCTGCCCCGCGCGCATCTGGAGCCGCTGCGCGCCTTTGCCGGCGAGATGGGCGCCGGGGTCGGGCAGGTCCTGAGCGCCGCGCTCGCGGTGCTGATGTTCCGCCTGACGCAGCAATCGTCCTTCCTCTTCGGCCTTGGGCCCATCTCCGCGCCGGGCCGCGCGCGTGCCTGGCTGGGCTGGCATTGTGTTCTGACCGGCGAGATGGATTTCCGGCATGTCGTCCGGGATGCGCGCCTGGCGCTGGATCCGGCAGCGGGGATCGCAATGGCCGTCGACGCGATCCGGGAGCTGGCCTCGCCACCCGATGGCATGCCGCCGACGCCCCTGTTCTCGGTCAGCCTGGGCCTCGACCAGGATTGGCCGCCGATGCCGGAGGTGAGTCCGTTTCATTGCGCGATCCGGCTGGCGGAGGACGAGATCGCGGCGGCAATCGAATTTGGCCCCGAGATCGGTACGTCCTCCAATGCAAGGCGTATCGGCGAAATGTTCGGCACGATGCTGGGTGCCCTGCTCGCGGCACCCGGCGCCCCGATCTCGACGGCGCGGCTGCTCACGGATGCGGAACGCGCGCATGTCCTGCACGGACTGAACCCCGCGCGTACCGAGACTGTGCGCGAGAACAGCCTGGCCGCGCCCTTCGAGGCGTGTTGCGCCCGCATGCCCGACGCGGTGGCGCTGATCGGCGAGGATCAGACGCTCACCTATCGGATGCTGGACCAGCGCGCGTCCCGCCTTGCGCATTATCTGCGTGAGGTCGGAGTGGCCGAGGGCGGCCGGGTGGGCATCTTCCTGCATCGCGGTATCGACATGGTCGTGGCGCTCTACGCGGCGGCGAAGGCGGGGGCGGCCTATGTGCCGATCGATCCGGACCTGCCCGATGCGCGGGTCCTGGACATGATCGCGGATGCCGGCGTCGATTGCATCGTCGCGCAATCGGCGCAGGCCGGACGCATCGCGCCCGGCGGCGCGCCCGTGCTGGACCTGGACGGGATCGCCGAGGCCCTGCGCGCAATGCCCGAGACCTCGATCGCGCTGCGCCAGCCATCGACGGGCATCGCCTATCTGATGTACACTTCGGGCTCCACCGGACGGCCCAAGGCGGTGCAGTTCCCCATCGATGCCGCGATCCTGTCGATCCGCTGGCTCCAGCATCAATATCCGGTCGAGCCGGGCGACCATCATCTGTTCAAGACGCCGTTCGGTTTCGACGTGTCCATCTGGGAGATATTCTGGCCGCTCTACCATGGCGGCACGCTGGTGGTTTGCGATCCCGACGGCCATCGCGATCCCGCCTATCTGCGCAGCCTGATCGAGCGGCATCGCGTAACCTGCGCCAATTTCGTCCCGTCCATGCTGCAGGTCATGCTCGACGAACTGCCGCCGGCGAGTTGCCCGTCGCTGCGCTGGGTGCTGAGCGGCGGAGAGGCGCTTTCGCCCCAGCTGCGCGATCGGTGTCATGCGCTGCTGCCGCATGCGACGCTCGTCAATCTCTATGGGCCGACGGAGACGCATTCGGTAACTGACATCGTGGTGCCGAGGGATCCGGGCAATGGCTTCGTCCCGCTCGGCCGCCCATCCGCGGCCTATCGGCTCCATGTTCTCGACGGCGAGCTGGAGCCGGTGCCGATCGGCGTCGTGGGCGAGCTCCATATCGGCGGCGATATCGGCGTGTCGCATGGCTATCTGGGCAGGCCCGCGCTCACGGCGGAGCGCTTCGTCCCGGATCCGTTCGGCTCGCCCGGCGCGCGTATGTACCGCAGCGGGGACGTATGCCGCTATTATGCCGATGGCGTGCTCCAGCATCTCGGGCGGGGAGACCGCCAGGTGAAGATCCGCGGCGTGCGCATCGAGCTTGGCGAGATCGAGGCCGCGCTGCTGGACGAGCCGGGGATAAGGTCCGTCGTCGCCGCAGCGATCGGGGACGGCACGGATCGCCAGCTGGCGGCATTCGTCGTGCCGGAGGACGGCGGGATCGACGCGTCGGCCGTGCTGCATCGCGTCGCGGGCCGGTTGCCGCGGCACATGATCCCCGCGGCGATTGTTCCGCTCCCGGCGATTCCCCAGTCGATCAACGGCAAGGTCGACCATGCGGCGCTGGCCCGGCTCTGGGCCGTCCGGGCGGAGGGCTTGCCTGTGGATGCCGGCGCGCCGGCGCTCAGCGACACCGAGCAACGGCTCAAGCGCCTGTACGAGCAGATTCTGGG
Source organism: Sphingomonas sp. NPDC092440 (assembly GCF_044754985.1). Taxonomy (NCBI): domain Bacteria; kingdom Pseudomonadati; phylum Pseudomonadota; class Alphaproteobacteria; order Sphingomonadales; family Sphingomonadaceae; genus Sphingomonas; species Sphingomonas sp. NPDC092440. Next base: position 448,318 of record NZ_JBIVQA010000003.1, read on the forward strand.
CCGCTCCGACATCGACCCGGAGCGCAGCTTCTTCGAGATGGGCGGCCATTCCATGCTCGCGTTCCGCCTGACGGCGGCATGCGAGCGGGAGTTCGGCATCGTGCTGTCGATGCAGGCGCTGTTCACGCACGACACGGTCCGGGGGCTCGCGCGTGAGATCGAGACGGTGCGGACCAGCCAGCGGCTGTCGCTGGTTCCGATGGAGAGCGGCCCGGAAGCCGGGCGACGGGTGGTCTTCCTGGTGCATGGTGCCGACGGCACCACCGTGCCGCTTCGCCATCTCGCAAAGGCACTGCGCGGCGATTGCGCGGTCTATGGCTTCCAGGCGCCGGGCCTAGACGACGAGAGCGACATACCGCGATCGGTGCAAGCCTATGCCGAGCGCTATGTCCGGATCGCGGAGCAAGTGGCCGAGGGGCGTCGGATCATTCTGGCCGGCTGGTCCTATGGCGGCGCGGTCGCGCTCGAGATGGCACGGCTCTGGCAGGAGCAGGGCCTGCCGGTGGAAGCCACGATCCTGCTCGACTCCTTCGTCCTCGCGCCTGTGTCGGCATCGCGGCAGGGCGACGCCGATGCCGGGTTCGAGGACATCGATTTCCTGGGCGCCGGACCGATGGGGGAGGGCGTGCTGCTCGATCGGCTCGCATCGGTCCTGAAGGCGAATCTCCGCTCGTTCCTCCGCTATTTTCCCGAGCGGTTTTCCGGTCGCGTCGAATTGATCAAGGCTGGTCGTGGCTTTCCCAAGCTGTCGGGCGCGCTGCTGGACGATTACGACTCGACGTCCCGAAGCTGGGAGCATTTCCTCGACTATATCGCGACGCACGAGGTCGACGCCGATCATTTCGATCTTCTGTCTGAAGGAAGTGCCGAGATGACTGCCAAGAAAATGCTGAATATCATGGATTTATGCCATGGGGCATAGATCCGGATCAGCCGAACTTCGTGAAGTTCATGCTTAATATGGATAATAGATATGCCGGAATTTTGATGTTATGCTGTTCAGGTAATCAAGTTATCGGGAATTCGTATAGATAAGCGGGAGGGAAGGCATGTCCACGAAGAATCCGGTGGCATTCGTGCCAGAGGCATATAATCCAGACGCCTATAATCCCAACGCGTATAACATGATCGTGTATTCGCGGCCGCAAAATCATTCCGAGCTGATGTTCTTTCCCCGACGGCCGCAGGCTGGGCTTTCTACCCTGGAGGATATCGCCAGCTCCAGCGGTGGCCAGGAAATCCAGGGTGCCGGCGAATTGGGCGGGCAGCAGTTCGGCGCCGCGTTCACCGCCAAGGCGATGACCGCCGAATCCCGAAGCGAGCCGGGTGCGGTCGTGGCCTTTCTCGAAGGCTGCTACCCGATGGCGGTCATGTTCAATACGGCCACCGGCGCCTGGACCTCGGCACAGGCGCAGGCCGCCATTGCCGCCGCGGACCGGACGAACGTGTTCCGCGCGCTCGAGGGGCTTCCCGGCCAGACCGAAGTGCCGGTCGTAGTGGAATCGGCAAAGGCGCTTGGCGACGCGATCGGCAAGGTCGCGAGCAGCGCCGGGCGCGCGCTCGTCCAGTCGAGCGTGGCGCCGATGTGCGCGGACATGCGGCTCGTCGACGTCTCGCGCAGCCCGGCCGTGCCCGTCGATATCTATGAAGCGGCGACCAAGACCTCTCCCGATCATCTCCTGATCGTGGCGCCGTTCCTCGGCCAGAAGGACTCGAAGCCGGAGATCTGCTGCGACGGCATTCTCGCAAATGGCGAACTGGTCTTCTCGGCCTTTTCGGAAAAGGCGCGCGTTGCTTCCGAACCGCCTTATGAAGATCTTCGCATCGTCACCTCCGATGATCTCGATCCCGGTGTCCGCGAGGCCGCGCGCGACGTGGCGGCGCAGCTGGCGGCGAAGCTCGGGGTGCGGAACTGCGTGTTCCATGCCGAATTCTGGGTTACCGGCAATGGGCCGCAGCTCAGCGATTTCATGACCCGTCCGGGCGGCGGGCTCATTCCCGAGATGGTGAAGGCCAAATGGGGCGTCGATCTGCGTGCCGCGCACGTCTATGCCAGCTTTGCGATGGCGGACGAACTGGCGCGTATCGCCAGGGAAGCGAAGACCGCTCCCGAGCAAGTGGCGATCGGCAGCCTCTATTCCGCTCCCGGGAAGACCGCGATGATGCTGGGGAACGACGAGCGCGCCACCCTGGCCGAGGACAAGCGCGTGATCGCCTACAGCGTCGTGAGCGAGTTCTCCAATTCCGCCGTGGGCAGCAACGACTCCCGCGGGGCCTTGTGCGTGAGAGGAGGCGATTCCGCCGGAGCGGTCGCTGCGCTCGATGACATCGCCGCGCGCTTCGGCCTTGTTTGAACATGACTGTCAGTTGATCCGGATTTTTTTGGAAGGGAGGGCGCTATGCGAGCCTGGTTGTCGATCGCGGGCTGAGATGCCCGCACAGCGCCCGTCGCACGGCCGCGATGCAATGCATTTCGGGTTGGGCGAGGGGCGCCCGTTCCTGTTGTCCGGGTCAGTCGCGGTTGCGCGGTGACTCGCCGGACGAAGTGCGTCTCGGCGGCCGGGGACCGGCATCGATTGGATATTCCCTCGTTGCGCGTGGGGGCGGGCGGCTTCGTGCCCGCCATCGGTGTCGTCGCGCCCCATGGGACTGGCATTGAGTCATAGGGGGCAAGCCATGCGAGACGAGTATCTTTCGTTGTTTCTGCCGCAGGACATCCTGCTCGAATCCTTCACCTTCCCCTTCTTCGACATCAACTACACCGTCGATCCGGTGGCGATGGCGAGCCTGTTCCACAACACCCCCGATCCCACGCCGGGGCGCGGCAAGCGCGGGCTCTATGTCCACATACCGTTCTGCGAAACGGTCTGCGCCTTCTGCCCCTTCATAAAATCGGTCGGCACGCTGGAGCGGATCGAACGCTATCTCGAGGCTCTCCATCTCGAGATCTCGATGCTCGCGGAAACGCCGCTTTGCGGGTCCTGGACGTTCGATGCGGTCTATCTCGGCGGCGGGACCCCGTCGGTGCTCAGCCCGCGCCAGATCGACGCGCTGCTGACGCATATTCGCTCCGCCTTCCGCCTGTCGTCCGATCTCGAAATGACCATCGAGGCCGAGCCGAAATCGGCGACGGAGGCGTTTTGCGCGGCAGCGGCGGGCGCGGGCGCGAACCGCATTTCGTTCGGCGTCCAGACGTTGAACCCACGCTATCGCGAGATGATGAACCTCACCGCCTCGTTCGACCAGATCCAGGCATTGGCCGTCCGGTCGCGCAAGCTGTTCGAGGCCGCCAATTTCGACATGATCGTCGGCTATCCGGGCCAGACCGAGCGCGAGGTGGAGGAGGACATGGCCGCCGCGCTGGCGCTCGACGTGGGGAATATCTCGGTCTTCCCGCTCGATTATCTCGCCACCTTGCCCAGCTTCCTCGATCGTGTCCGCCGTGGCGAATATCCGCCGCCGCCGCCGAGCGCGCGGCGCTGGGAGCTTTTCCATCACGCCCGTGCCGAGCTCGCCAGGGGCTATGACGCCCAGAACATGTATTTCTTCTCGGAGCCGGGAATGCCGGGTTGCCGCTACATGTTCGATATCGTGTACGGTGGCTATTTCGATGAGTTCGTCGGGGTCGGGGCGGGCGCCTACAGCATGCTCAGGGGGCTGGCGTACAGCAACGATCAGTTCGAAAGGAACTATACGCAAGCGCTGCTCGAAGAGCGCAGGCTGCCGATCGCCATGGCCACGCCGGGCCATGCCTATGAGAAACACTATGTCTATTTCGGCAAGCGCACGCGCGCCGATCTGTCGGAGGCCCGGGAGCTCGGCATCGACTCGGTCATCGCCGCGAAATTGAATGCGCTGGAGGGCGCGGGCTATGTCGTGCGCGACCGGCAGCTTTACACGCTCACCCCGGCGGGGGAACGTATCTATGCCCAGATCATGGTAGGTTTTCTTAGCGATCATCAGCGCCGTCTCTACGATCGGGTCTGCTTGCGGATGAAAGACAAGCTGAACTGGAACTTCGACGGCGCCCAGAGCGCGGACACCGCTGCGGCGCGGGGTCTGGCCGCGTTCAATGTGATGCCGCAGCGCAAGGCGCTCTAGTCGGGCGGCGGCTCGGACGGCACCACCACCTATAAGGGGATCAACGGCGTCACCACCTTCGAGCGCTTCACGACCGGGAGCTTTACCCTGGTCGATGCGATGTTCGGCTATGATCTCGGGCAGGCGACGCCGGCGCTGCGGGGCTTCTCGCTCGCGCTCTATGCGTCGAACCTGTTCGACAAGACCTATGTGTCTGCCTGCCCCTTCAGCAACAGCTGCTATTTCGGCGCGGGGCGGACAGTGGTGGGTTCGCTGCGCTTTCAGTGGTGAGCAGCGCATCGGGGCGGCCACCCGAAGGCCGCGCCTGGCGTTTTCCTTCCGGATGAACGGTCAGGTCGCCGCGGCCCCTTGCGGACGATCTTCGGTCGAGATGTCCAACGGGGGCCTGACGCGTGTCATGAGCCCCAGCGCGCGGCCTTCATTGTCCTTGAAGAAGGCCATCCATTCCTCGGTACCGTCTCCGTGCCGATGGATCCTGCGCGGTGGGTGCATGAATTCCACGCCAGCGGACTGGAGCGCGACAAGCGTCAGGTGGATATCCTCGACTTGAAAATAGAGGATCGATCCGCCGCCGCCGCCGCCGGGCTCCTCGGTCAGAAGCAATCTGACGCCGCCGCAATCGAAAGCGGCCAGATCGCCGAGCGAAAAGACATGCTCGAGCCCGAGCACCTCGCCATACCAATGCCGTGCAGCGGCGATGTCCTTCACCTGGCGCGAAATCTGGCCGATCGGCCCGATGACCAGCTGGGTTTCCATTTTGTCGGTGCCCTTCGCATGGAGTGAGCCGTTGTTGCGTCGCCGATCCGATCACCGAGTTCGGCGCGGCTGCGCGGGTTAGGTTTCGCGTGAATGCTGGTGACGCGATGTTTGGCCAGGATATCGCGCAGCAACCCGATTTTCCCTCCCCTTGGGCGATATGCCGGCGTCAATGCCTTTTCCGGCCTTTCAGGCCCCGGGGCCCGGGGAGTGAAATTCCCGTCTCGCGCCGATAAGCTTCCGGCATGAACGCCAACCGGAAGAGAGGACGGCCCGCCTATCCCGATATTCTGACGCCGGGGGAGTGGCGCGTAGCGAAGGCGGCACGGTTTGGCATGACGAACCGGCAGATCGCCGAGCGGCTCGAAATCGGCGTCGAGGCCGTCAAATTTCATCTCGCGAACATTCTGCTCAAGCTGAGCATGGCGCGCCGGCAGGACCTGGCGAACTGGCCGGGCATGCCGGCGACCGATCGAAATTCTCAGGAGGCCGAAATGCAGCAATCGACCAGGGAAGAATCGAAGCCGCTCATCCCGCCCGGCTTCACGCGAGTCTTCCCCTATCTCTTCGTCAAGAACGCCCGCGACTATCTGGGATTCCTTGACGAGGGCCTGGGCGGCGAAATCATCGACATTCACGCCGCGCCTGACGGCACCGTCCTGAATGCGCATGTTCGCTTCGGCGACACGACCATCATGGTAAGCGAGGCTCGGGGCGGCCAAGCCGCGTCGCGCGCGGCGATCTACCTCTATGTCGTCGACGCGAAGGAGGCCATGGCGCGTGCCGTTGCGAGCGGTGGGCGCGAAGTCAGTCCGGTGGGTTTCCGGCCATATGGAGAACAGCAAGGCGGCCTGGCCGATCCCTCGGGCAACATCTGGTGGCTATCGCAAAGACTTGCCCCGGGCGGCTATTGAGGCCGCCCAGCCGAGTGTCCGCGCCGAATGATGCAAGGCATCCGCGATCAGGCGCGAGGAACGCCGGCTGGGTGACGAGGGCGGGCTCCTGGCCGCATCCCGGTCAGCGCGCGGCCAGCGACCTGATACCGGCGGCGACGAAGGCGGGCAGGCGATCGGCAATTCCCGCGAAATCCTCGGAGGAGACGGACCCTCCGGAGATCCGGTCGATGCGGCCGGTCTGGCCAAGCGAGAAGGTGAAGGCGCCGGTGAGGAAGTGATAGCCCCAGTACAGGGTCTCGCGCGGAACCTCGGGCATCAGCCGCTGCATGTCGTCGATCAGCACGCGCGAGACCTCGTCGAAGACTTCCGACATCAGCGCATGCATGGTGCCGCGCGAGCTGTTCACGAATGCGACGATGGCGGCGTAGTTGCGATGCCCCTCGCTCAGCATGCCGAATTCGAAGCCCGGGCGGGTAAATGCCTCGAGGAGCCCCTCGAGCGTGCCTTGCCCGCCGGTCGCGGCGCGATAGGCGTCCAATGCCTGCACGCGCAGCGCGTTGACCACGGGACCGCGCCTGCGGAAGACGGCTGCGAAGAGTTGCTCCTTGTCGCCGAAATAATAGCGCATCAGCGCGGCATCCACGCCCGCGGCCTCGGCAACGCTCACAAATGTCGTGCCGTCATATCCCTTGGAGGCAAACTCCGCCTCGGCATGATCGAGAATGATCGTCATCGACTCTTCGCGACGTTCGGCGTTCGAGCGCCGCGATGACGGCGACTTTCTCGACTTCCGTTGCGTTGTCACGTCCAAACCCCGGTTGAAACTGTTGCCGCCCGCCTCTCCCGGCGGGAGTGAAACTCGCGAATGCCCAAGCTTCCCGGCCTCGGTAAGCACTTTTTTCCAGGAAAGAAAATAGATTCGTCCCCGATTCCGAAGGGGTTCGCCGCCAGGGGTGAGCTGGCTGTCAAACATATTCCTTCCTAACAAAAGAAAGATATTGACTCGGACGCGCTATTGGCGGAGTCATTGGATGGAGAGGACGGGCAGACGACGATGGTCGCGCCCAAGGCTGAAAAGGGGCGGGTCAATGATCAGGCCGATATTGTTTGCGTCCGCATGCTCGGCAGCGCTGATGGTGGCTCCCGTATATGCGCAATCCGCAGCGAACCCGCCGGGGGAGGCGCTGCCACAGGACTTACAGACGGATGCGGGAACGACCCCTGCCGGCGGCGCCGACATCGTCGTGACCGGATCACGGGCGATCCGCGACGGGTCGCAGGCTCCCACGCCCGTCACGGTCATGGCGGCCGAGGACCTGGCCAAGGCCCAGCCCGGCCTGATCGGCGAGGCGCTCAACCAGCTGCCGTCGTTCCGCGGATCGACGCGTCCGGCAGGTGCCTTTACCGGGGCAGTGGGGCCGCAGTCCGGAAGCTATCTCAACCTCCGCAATCTCGGGGTGCAGCGCACGCTGGTGCTCATCGACGGCCGCCGCGCGGCGCCCTCGTCCCGCGACGGTTCGACCGACATCAACCTGTTCCCGCAAGAGCTGGTGAAGCGCGTCGATGTCGTGACGGGCGGCGCCTCGGCCGCCTATGGGTCCGATGCCGTGGCCGGCGTCGTGAACTTCGTGCTGGACACGCGCTTCACCGGGATCAAGGCGACCGCGCAGGCGGGCATCTCCGACAAGGGCGACGCCCCGACCTACAAGGCCAGCATCACCGCCGGCCAGTCCTTTGCCGAGGGGCGCGGGCGGATCGTGGCCAGCGCCACCTATTTCGAGATGGGCGGCATCCAGAGCGTCGGCGACCGGGACTGGGGGCGGCGCGGCACCGGCTTCCTCGGCAACCCGGCGGTTCCGGGCCAGTTGATCTTCCGCGACGATCTGCGGTCGTCGACTGCGTCTCCCGGCGGCCTGATCCTGAGCGGGCCGCTGGCCTTCCAGCAATTCGCTCCCGGCGGAACGCTGGTTCCCTATTCGCGCGGGTCGGCGCAATCGGGGCTGATCCAGGTCGGCGGGGACGGCGCCCAGGTGTTCAGCAACCTTTCCGCCGACGTCACCACCCGCAGCTATTTCGGGCACGCGGAGTTCGACGTCACGCCGTCGCTCACGCTCTACGCCCAGGGCAGCCTCGCGCTAGCCCGCAACCACTATAACCAGGCCCAGCAGTTCAACCCGGGCGGCTTCAACGGCTTCACCATCTTCAGCGGCAACGCCTTCCTGAATCCGGCGGTGCAACAGGTGCTGACCACGACGAACACGCCCGCATTCGCGATGGGCCGGGTGAACTTCGACTTTGGCGAGCCGGCGAACGCGACGGCACGGGCGCGCACGCTCGATCTCACCGCCGGCTTCCGCTTCGCCGGGGCAGGCGGGCTCCAGATCGAGGGCTATTTCGAGCATGGCAGGAACCGGACCAACATCCGGACCTACAACAATGTGGCGCTCGAACGCCTCTATGCCGCGGTGGACGCGGTGCGCGATCCTGCCACCAGCCAGATCGTCTGCCGGGTCACGCTCACCAATCCGGGCCTGTATCCTGGCTGCGTTCCGATCAACCTGTTCGGGGCCGGCGCGCCTTCCCAGGCTGCCATAGCCTATGTCGAGGGGGCGTCGAGCTACACCACCAACTTCACCCAGGACGTCGCCGACCTTTCGTTGCGCGCGCAGCCTTTCTCGACCTGGGCCGGGCCGGTCTCCCTCGCGGCCGGCGGCCAGTATCGCCGCGTCGCGCTGGACCAGGTTGCCGACGATATCGCGCAGAGCATCAACGACGCCACCGGCATCCGCGGCTTTCCTCCGGCCTATCAGAACCAGCCCGGCGGCTGGCTGCTCACCAACGTCTTTCCGGTGAAGGGCGCGTACCATCTGTGGGAAGTGTTCGCGGAGGCGGCGGTGCCGCTCGCCCGCGATCTGCCCTTCCTGCATGCGCTCGACGTCAACGGCGCCGTGCGATACACCAATTACAGCACGAGCGGCGGGGTGACGACCTGGAAGGCCGGCGCGGTGTGGGAGCCGGTGGTTGGGGTGCGCCTGCGCGGCACCGCCTCGCGCGACATCCGCGCGCCCAACGTGCCGGAGCTGTTCGCGGGGATCGTGCAGAACACCGGCTCGGTGATCGACAACGGCGTCACCGTGCCCATCGTCCAGGCGGCTCGGGGCAACCCTTCGCTACAGCCCGAAAAGGCCGACACCTATACCGCGGGTATCGCCCTCAGCCCCGCCTTCACGCCGGGGCTCACCCTGTCGGTCGACTATTATTCCATCAGCATCGCCGGCATCATCTCGTCGCTGACGCCGCAGCTGACGCTGAACCAATGCCTGGCCGGCGCCACCAGTCTCTGCGCGAACATCACCCGCAACCCGGCGGGGCAGATCACTCGCATCGAGTCGCCGACGCTGAACCTGAACCGGCTGGCGACGTCCGGCCTCGACATCGAACTCAACTACCGGCCGCGCGGGCAGGTCCTCGGCGGTGCCGCGAGCGTGCGGTTCATCGCCAGCTATCTCGACAAGCAGCGGCAGGACATCCGCAACGGCCCGTCCATAGACCGGGCCGGGGAAGTCGGCCTCAGCGCCAATCCGCGCTGGAGCGCGACCGCCGGCCTGGATTGGAAGAGCGGCCCGGTCGAACTCTTCGCACAGGAGCGGTTCATCGGCGCGGGGACCTATGACGTCACCCGGGTCGAACCGAAGACCATCGAGAACAATCGCGTGAAGTCCGTCTTCTATACCGACCTGACCGCCGCCGTGCGCCTGAAGGATGGCTATCGCTTCTTCCTGACGGTCAACAATCTGTTCGATCGCGCCCCGCCGCTGGCGCCGAACGGTACGCTCTTCACGTTCATCCCCACCAATCCGCTGCTCTACGATGTGACTGGACGCCAGTTCACGGCGGGTGTGAACATCAAATTCTAGCCGGGCGAGAGATCGCTGCCGAACACGAATGGGAGATCGCTCGCATGCATGACCAATCGCTCATTTCACGCCGGAGCACGCTCCTCGCCGCCGCCTGCGCGCTGGCGAGCGCGAGTGCTCCGGTCCGCGCGCTCGCATCGATCCGACCGCGGCGAACGCCGGTGCCGCTGCCGTCCGCCGCGGATATCCGGCGGGACTATCAGGAAATGGTCGATTTCGGCCCCCGGCTTCCCGGCAACGCCAACCATCTCGCGTTCGTGGACTGGATGGCCGGCCAGTTCCAGGACGCCGGCCTCCTGCTCGGCCCATGCGAATCGTACAGCTACCGGCGATGGGATCCTAAACGCGTCAGCCTCGAGGTCCTGGACGGCGGCACGCGCAGGCCTGTCGACAAGGTCACTTTCTTCGTCCGTTCGGCGCCCACCGGTCCGGAAGGCGTCACCGGGCCGCTCGTCTATGGCGGCTTGCTGAAGCCGACCGGCCCCGAGGCGCTTCCCGACTTCCCGAAGGGCAGCATCCTCGTCTTCGACGGGCAGCTTCCGCGGATGACGATGGGGAAGCTCACTCATCCCCATTTCGTCCATGTACGGGACGAACCGGCGGCCGCGTCGCTCGACGCGCCCTATCACCGGCTGTGGACGACCCCGGCATTTCCGCTCGACGCGCTGGCCGAGCGCGGTGTCGCCGGCGTGGCGATCATCATGGACGTCTCGTCGGCGATGATCGAGGGCAATTATTCCCCCCATGCCTCCCACTACAGGCCGAAGGTGCCGGCGCTGTTCGTCGGCCAGGATGCGGGCGAGGAGCTCCGCCGCGCGGCCAAGGCCGGCAAGACGGCCCGCCTCACGCTCGATGCCGAATGGACGACCGGAGACGTGCCGCAGCTCACCGCGATCCTGCCCGGCGAAAGCGACGAGGTGATGATCGTCGACACCCACACCGATGGCCAGAATTTCGTGGAGGAGAATGGCTGCATCACCCTGCTGCACCTCGCCCGTCACTTCGCCAGCCTGCCCAAGGGCGAGCGGCTGCGCCGGAGCCTGGTCTTCGCGGGCTGGCCCGGCCACATGACCGGCGAGATGCCGGAGGCACCGGGCTGGGCGCTGGCGCACCCCGAGCTCATGAAGCGCGCGGCGGCGGCGTTCACGATCGAGCATCTGGGATCGAGCGAATGGCTGGACATCCCCGGCAAGGGCTATGGGCCCACCGGGCACAACGAATATATGAACTGTCCGACGTCCGCCGGGCCGCTGACCGATATCGTGATCGAAGGCATCAAGCGGCACGACTTGCTGCGGCACGGCGTCGAACCGGGGCCCGGGGTCACCACGGGCGTGGTGTTCCATGAAAGCGGCGTTCCGCACATGGCGCTCATCGGCGGCCCCAGCTATCTGCTGAGCATCGCTCCCAACGGGCACATGGACAAGCTGGATGCCGGGCTGGCGGCGCGCCAGACGGCCATGCTCGCCGAGGTCATCCGCAAGGCGGATCGGGTTCCGATGGCGGTGCTCAAGGGCAGCGATCCCAGCCTTGGCGCGAAGCCGGTGACCGGGATGGACACCAGCAGGCGCGCCGCCTGCCGCCCGCCACGGCGCACCACGCCCAATTGATCGCAATTGCCGCCGGAGAAGCCGTGACCACCCCGAGAATCCTGATGACGCCGGCAGCGGATGCCTATGCCTATCCCCTCCTGCTGCGCCATCTGCTGGCCAATGTGGCGCAGCAGACAACGGCGGAGATCGTGAGCGGCCGGCGGCGCTTCACCTATGCCGATCTGCTCGATCGCGTGACGCGCCTGGCGACCCTGCTGTCAGAACGCGGGGTGCGGGCGGGTGACACGGTCGCGGTGATGGACTGGGACAGCCATCGCTATCTCGAATGCTATTTCGCCATTCCGATGATGGGTGCGGTGCTGCAGACCGTGAACGTGCGGCTGTCATCGGCCCAGATCGAATATACGCTGCGCGAATCCGGTGCTTCCTTCGTCCTCCACCATGCCGATTTCGTTCCGCTGCTCGACGGGATCCGGCCGCACCTTCCCGCGGTCCGCGACGCGATCCTGATGGAGGAGGGAGCGAGCGCGGACAGCTATGAGGCGCGGATCGCGGCGACGCCGCCTTCCTTCCGGTTCGCGGATTTCGACGAGAACGCGATCGCCACCACCTTCCATACGACCGGCACCACCGGCAGCCCCAAGCAAGTCTTCTTCAGCCATCGGCAGCTGGTCCTCCACACGCTGGCATTGGCGGCGACCCTGGCGAGCCAGCCCGTCGGCCAGGGCCTTCGGCGCGGCGACGTCTACATGCCGATGACGCCGATGTTCCACGTCCATGCATGGGGCCTGCCATTCGTCGCGACGATGCTGGGGCTCAAGCAGGTCTATCCCGGGCGCTATGATCCGAAGCACCTGCTGGCGCTCAAGCGGCGGGAGCGGGTCAGCTTCTCGCATTGCGTTCCGACGATATTGCGCATGTTGCTCGATGCCCGGGAAGGCGCGGAGTCCCTGGCCCCCTGGACGGTGGTCATCGGCGGTTCCGCCCTTCCGCCGTCGCTGGCGGAAGAGGCGGCCCGTGCCGGCCTGTCGACGCTCGTCGGCTTCGGCATGTCCGAGACGGGACCGGTCGTCGCGCTGGCGCGATCGCCGGGCGGCGATACCGCGGAGCTGTGCCGGGCCGGCTTTCCGATCCCGCTGGTCCATGCGCGCATGGACGAGGCAGGCGGGGGCGAACTGATGCTGCGCGCGCCCTGGTTGACGCAGGGCTATGGCGCCCAGGCCGCCTCCGACACGCTCTGGGAGGGAGGCTGGCTGCACACCGGCGACGTCGCCGCGATGGACCGGGACGGAGCCATCCGGATCGTCGACCGCCTGAAGGACGTGATCAAGACCGGCGGAGAGTGGGTCTCGTCGATCGCCCTCGAGGCGCTTCTCATGGAGCTGCCATCGGTGGCCGAAGCCGCGGTCATCGGGGTTCCGGATGACAAATGGGGCGAGCGGCCCGTCGCTTTCGTCGTCGCCGCCGCTTGCGGCGATCCGCCGAGCGCCGAACTGCTGCGGAACGGCCTGATGCACCATGTCGATGCCGGGCGCCTGAGCCGATACGCCATTCCCGAGCGGGTGCTGGTGCTTGCCGGCCTTCCCCGGACCAGCGTCGGCAAGGTGGACAAGAAGGCGCTTCGCGCCCGCCTGGCCAATGACGAGGTAGCGACGAGCACCTGAAGGCCCCGGCCGGGATAGCTTCCCCGCATGGCACCGTGCAGGCGCCGCGGATCGCCGCCGCGCGCGCGTTCCAGGCATGCGCCTATACCATCGTAGCGTTGCGCCATACCGACCACCGGGAATAGTCCGAGCGCGGCATCGGGCATCTCGCGCCCGTGCAATCAAGGGGATGTGATGAACCCGCGAACCGGTACCCGTCGGACGATTGCGGCAATGGGAGCGCCCAGCGCCATGGTCCGCATCGTGCCATCCCGATCCCGTCCCGGATGACGGAAGGTCGATGAGCCTCGACGCCGCGGTGCCGGCGGCGAGTTGATCGCCTTCGCCTTCCGGGCCGTTCCCGAGGAGGCAAGAATGCACAACGCCTGATCTCCGCGCCACCGGCTCGCCGCCGGTGGCGGTCGCCAGATCTGTTTCCTACCCGCGCCTCATCATCTGCCGTTCGCGCGGCGGACGGATGGCGCGTGCGCCGTCTTCAGAAAGAATTCCCGTGCTCCCATTCTCGAAAATCCTCATCCATTGTGGTCAATCGGCGCTGGCGATCGGCATGATCGGCGGCGTCGCCGCACCGGTCCGGGCACAGACATCCGATGCCGTGACCGCGCCCGCCGCGGAACCCCAGCTGGACGCGGAAATCACCGTGACCGCGACGCGTGCGGCGCGTTCCGACGGCACGAAGCGCCCGGTCGAGGCAGGCGATTATGCCCTCACCAAAAGCGATTGGTCCGACGTGCTGTCCGGCAGCAGCGCCCTGGCGCTGGTCAAGAACCTGCCGGGCGTCACTTTCACGTCGACCGATGCCTATGGTCTCGATCTGTCCGATGGCTTCCTGCTGGTGCGCGGGTTCCGCCAGAACGAGCTTGCGATCACCTTCGAGGGCATCCCGCTGAACGACGGCAGCTATGGCAGCGTAACCGGCACCGCGCCGCTCAACATCGGTGTCGCCGGCAATATCGATTCGGTCAGGATATCGCCCGGCGCGGCCGCGGTGAGCACCTTCTCGAACACGGGAAATGGCGGCGAGATGCGCTACGCCATCGCCGATCCCAGGCCCAATTTCGCGATGGAGATGACGCAGGGCTTCGGCGGGGATCATAGCCTGGTGACCAGTGCCACGGTCAATACCGGCCGGATCGGCGAGGAGGGGCCGCGAATGCTGCTCGGCATCGAGCGGATATCCAAGGACAAATATACCGGCGCCGGAACCCAATCCATGCTGCGCGCCAACGCCAAGCTCGTTCAGGACCTGCCCTGGGGCGATCTCACCGCCTTCTTCTCCTTCGCCCGCGCCGAGATCTGGGGCTATAACAACACTTCGTTCGACATGCTGGCCAAGCTCGGCTGGAACGGGACCGACATCCTCTATCCGAACTATGCGCGCGCCGTCTTCATCGCCGCGCCCGAGAATGCGAACAAGCCGTGCGGAGCGTATAGCTGCGGGGAGCTGGCGTCGCTCATCCCCTATGACACAGGCCAGGCGACCGACGATTTTGTCGGGAACGTCACGCATCGCTTTAACCTGACGGAGCGGCTCTCCGGAAGCGTGATGGGCTATGCCGCGATCGGCAAGTCGGACATCGAGATCTCGGATGTCTCGACGCCCTCGCAAACCGGCGCGCCCTTCTCGTCCCAGGTCTGGCAGACGCGCCCCCGGCGTTTCGGGAGCGCAGCGAACCTTGGCTGGAAGGGCGGGGGCCACACCGTCTCCGTCGGCGCCTGGATGGAGCGCGGCGCGTCCACCTCGCGTTTCGCCTATTATGATCAGCCGCTGCCGGGGCAGGGCGCACCGCTGCGGGCGATCGGCCCCTATGATGTCTATGGGCCAGCCTTCCAGATCGCCAATGACTCGCGCTGGAGGACCGATTCCTTCCAGCTCTATGTGCGGGATGTTTTCAAACCCAGCGAGACCGTGACGATCGATGCCGGTTTCAAATCGGTGGACTTCTCGACCAGGGGTGGCGGCATCGGCCCCGACCGCGCGCCGAACGGGACGCTGAGGACCACCGATCCGTTCCTGCCGCATCTGTCGATCGACTGGCACCCGGATGGCCGCACCTCGCTCTATCTCGACATCGCCAAGACGGCGGTGGGCTATCGCGTGTCGTCACGCGGCAATATCGGGCCGGTGTCTTCCGCCTGGGCTGCGGACAGCCAGGAACTGTTCGATGCGGCGCGTGCCACGCTCAAGCCGGAGAAGGACTGGAATTTCACGGTTGGCGGATATCACCGGCTCGGCGCGCTGAGCATCAACGTCGACGCCTATTACGGCATCATCCTCAATCGCCTGCTCAACGGAACGAGCGGACCGCAATTCAATCCGGTGCGCACCGTCGGCGTCGTGCCGCGATCCGAGCTGTTCGGAGCGGATGCGATCATCGACCTGAAACCCACCGCCTGGCTGGACATCTCGCAGTCCGTTTCGGTCAGCAAGCTGCGCTATGCCGATGATCTGGTGGTGGCGGGGGAGGCGACACCGCTCAAGGGGCATTTCCAGCCGGGCTATCCGGGAGTCTCGCTGATTTCCCAGGTCTCGGCGAAGCGCGGCCGGTTCGAGGCAGGAGCAACCAGCACGCTCTATCTCGACGATCCCTTCACCTACAGCAACGACATATATGTGCCCGCCTATTGGCAAGTGAACGCACACGCCTCGTATCGGCTGCCGAAGCGCGCCGGCATGCCGGAGCTGCTGTTCCGCCTGGACGTCACCAATGCCCTTGACCGGAACAACATCGGCTCCGTGGGGATCGGGGGCTATTCGGTTTCGGGCGACTATCAGACGTTCATGCGCGCCGCGCCGCGCACCGTCCTGTTCAGCATGAACGCGAAGATCTGACACCGGGAGAACGGCCATGCCACCAGATCATCCTATGCCGATGCCGCTGAAGCTCCGGCTGCGATTGCGATTGCTGGCCGGCATGGAGATCCTGTTGCTGCCCCATCGCCGAAGAAGCCGCGCGGCGGCGGATCTGCTGGCATGGATCGATGCCGAACATGTCCGCATCCATCATGCGGTCCGTCGCGACCGGAGCAGCCGGTCCTAGGCGTGGATGCGATCAAAGGCGCGGACGAGATCGGGCAGCGTCCGCGCCTCCATCTTGCGCATCATGTTGCCGCGACGGACCTTTACCGTGATCTCGCTCAGCCCGAGCTCGGCGGCGACCTGCTTGTTGAGCAATCCGCGCACCACCAGCCGCGCCACCTCGCGCTCACCCGGGGAGAGCGCTTCCCACAATTGCCGGACATGCTGCGTTGCAGCCGCGGCGGCACGGCGGGCGCGATCGATCTCGATGCCGCGATTGATCGCGTCGAGCAGGTCCTGATCGCGAAACGGCTTGGTGAGGAACTCGATCGCGCCGTCCTTCATCGCGCGAACGCTCATCGCGATATCGCCATGGCCGGTGATCATCACCGTCGGCAGGGCGGTGCCGCGTTCGGCCATATGGGCGAGAAACGCCATCCCGCTATGTCCCGGCATCCTGACGTCGAGCACGAGGCACGACGGCACCTCCGCGCGCGCCGCGCCGACGAATTCCTGGACCGAGGCGAACGAGCGCGAACCCAGCGCGACGGACGACAGCAGATCCTCCAGCGCTTCGCGGACGGAGCCGTCATCGTCGACGATATAGACGATCGGGGATTCGGGATCGGTCATGTTCCGGCTTTCTCCGCGGCATCGACCGGCGCGACCGGCAGGGTGAACAGGAGGGCCGCACCGTCCAGCTCGCTTTCCTCGACCCAGATGCGGCCGCCATTGGCCTCGACGATCGCGCGGCTGATGGTGAGCCCCAGCCCGATGCCGTCCTGCTTGGTGGTCCAGAAGGCATCGAACAGCCGCTCCGCTTCCTGCCCACGAAAGCCGATGCCGGAATCGGCAACCTCGAGCGTGACGCTCGACCCGTCCTGGGTGAGGGAAGCGATCACTTCTATCTCATGTCCGCGTGCCGGATCCGCCATCACGGCGTCGATGGCGTTGAGCAGCAGATTGCCGATGACCTGGCCGATCTGCACCCGATCGCCAAAGACCCGCGGCAGGCCTTCCGGCAGGTAGAGCCGCAGCAATATGTCGTTGCGATCAATCTGTCCGCGCGCCAGTCCGACGATCTCCTGCACCAGCGTGCCGAGATCGAAAGCTCCCCGTATCGGCGACTTGCCGCTGGCAAGGCCCCGCACGCGCGCTATCACTTCGCTGGCGCGGCTGGCTTCCGCGACGATCCGCTCGGCGGCGCGCTCCGCCTTTTCGATATTGGGGGGATCGGCGGCCAGCCAGCGCCGGCACGCCCCGGCGCTCGTCATCACCGCGGCGAGCGGCTGGTTCACTTCGTGCGCGATCGAGGCGGTGAGCTCGCCCAGGCTGGTCACCCGCGCGATGCGGGTGAGCCGCTCGCGCGCGTCATGGATCGCGGCCTCCGCCGCGACCAGCTTGAGCGAGAGATAGGTGGTCACCGCGATCGCGACGAGGCTGATCCCGGTGTTGATGATGCCGACCTCGTACAGCCCGGAATGGGTGAGCGTGAAGCTGATCACCGTCAGCGCCCCGCAGGCCGATGCCAGGATGACGACCGATCGGGGCCGCATCCAGCGTGTGGCGAGCAGGATCACCGCAACGTAGAATACCGCCGCGGCAATGGCGTAGTTGGTCACGGTATCGACGACGAAGATCGCGGCGATGGCGGCGACCAGCAGGGTGATCCTGATTGCCCGTCCGCGCTCCAGGCCGCTCCCGAGCCGTCGCGTCACGACATTGTGCCTGAGTTCATCGCGAAGCCTTCGGGTATGCCTGCGTCGTGCGTGTCGACTTCCTTCTCTATGCCGCGCGGATCGCCTGCCGTCGATCATTCTGCGCCGCCCGCCGCGGCGACGTCCCGGAAAGCCCGTCCGCATGGTCATCCGCTCCTGCGCAGGATGCCGAGAGCGGCCTGATGAAGACGATGGCAGAAGCGCGAGGCATGCAGCCATTGTCGCCGGGAGATCGCGCCGCGCCGGGCGAGCATCGCGGCCATCGCGAGCAGGTGCATCGCGCCGATGGCCATCGCCCATGCGACCAGCCGGGCCAGACGCGCCCGCCACGAGGGTTCGGGCGGGGGCCCGGATCCCTCGGGTCGTCCGCCCCGGCCATCGCCGTGCCAGCCTTCCTGCGGGAAAGGCCCCCGGAACGCCACGGCGCCGCGATTCAGAACCATTGTCCGAACCGCCGGATGTAGAGCGTCTTCATCGATTGGGCGACGATGCAATAGCTCAGCAGGATTCCGGCCAGCCAGGGGAAATACTGCCAGGGCAGCGGCTGAAATCCCACCATCGGCCCGAGCGCGGAGAAGGGAAGAAACACGCCGAGCGTGCAGATCAGCGCCGTCATCACCAACACCGGCAACGCCGCGACGCTCTGGAGGAAAGGGATGCGCTGGGTGCGCAGCATGTGCACCACCAGTGTCTGCGACAACAGCCCCTCGACGAACCAGCCCGACTGGAACAGCGATTGATGCTCGGGGGAATTGGCACCGAATACGAACCACAGCAGCGCGAAGGTGGTCACGTCGAAGATCGACGAGGTTGGTCCGATCCACAGCATGAAACGCCCGATATTGCGCGCGTCCCACTTGCGCGGACGCATGAGGAACTCGCGGTCCATCCTGTCCCAGGGCAGTGCGAGCTGCGACACATCGTACATCAGATTCTGGATCAGGATCTGAATCGCCAGCATCGGCAGGAACGGGATGAAGGCGCTGGCGATCAGCACCGAGAAGACGTTCCCGAAGTTCGAACTGGCCGTCATGTTGAGATATTTGATGATGTTGCCGAAGGTTTCCCGCCCTTTCAGCACGCCTTCCTCCAGCACCATCAGGCTTTTTTCGAGCAGGATGATATCGGCCGACTCCTTCGCGATATCGGTGCCGCTGTCGACGGAGATGCCGACATCGGCGTCCCGCAGCGCAGGAGCGTCGTTGATCCCGTCGCCAAGGAAGCCGACGGTATGGCCATTCGCCTGCAACGCCTTGAGCACCCGCGATTTCTGGAGTGGGGTGAGCTTGGCGAAGATCGTCCGCTCGTCGACCAGCCTGCGCAACCGCGCATCGTCGAGCGCTTCGATCTCGCGTCCGAGCAGCGGCTGCCCCGGCTCCAGCCCCACTTCGCGGCAGATGCGCGCGGTCACCACTTCATTGTCGCCGGTCAGCACCTTCACCACCACGCCATGCTCGGCAAGCGCGGCGAGCGCCGGCGCGGCGCTTTCCTTCGGCGGGTCGAGAAAGGTGAGAAAGCCCTCGACGATGAGGTCGCGCTCGTCCGCGATTCCGTAGAGGGGCTTGCGCTCGTCCCGCGGCACCACCCGCGTCGCGACCACCAGCACGCGAAAACCCTCCGCGTTCATGGCACGGGCACGGGCGATCAGCGCATGGCGCTCCTCGTCGCCGAGCGGACGCACCGCGCCGCCATCGCGGATGGCGTGCGCGATGCCGAGCATTTCCTCCACCGCGCCCTTGCAGACGATCAGCTGCCGGCCCGCGGCGTCCTCGACCACCACCGAAAGGCGGCGGCGGATGAAATCGAACGGCAGCTCGTCGATCTTGCGATAACTCTCGACCGGGCGGATCACGTCCGGCAATTCGCTTGCGAAGCGGAGCACCGCCTGATCCATCAGGTTGCGCACGCCGCTCTGATGGTGGCTGTTGATCCAGGCGTGGCGCAGCACGGCATCGTCGCGCTCGCCATGGATATCGAGATGCTGCTCGAGGATGATGCGATCCTGCGTCAGCGTGCCGGTCTTGTCGGTGCACAGCACGTCCATCGCGCCGAAATTCTGGATCGCGTTGAGCCGCTTCACCACGACCTTGCGCCGCGCCATCGCCACCGCGCCCTTGGCGAGATTCGACGAGACGATCATCGGCAGCATCTCGGGCGTGAGGCCGACCGCGACGGCGAGGGCGAACAGGAAGGCGTTGGTCCAGTCCCCCTTGGTGAACCCGTTGATCAGCAGCACCACGGGCACCATCACCAGCATGAACCGGATCAGAAGCCAGCTGACCGAGTTCACGCCGCGATCGAACGCGGTCTCCGCCCGCGAGCCGACGATCGCCTTGGCCAGCGAGCCGAAATAGGTCCTTGCCCCGGTCGCGACGACGATTGCGGTCGCGGTGCCGCTCACGACATTGGTGCCCATGAAGCAGATCGTCGGCAGATCGAGCGCATTGGCGTCATCGTCCGCCGCCGCGGTGGCCGATTTGCCGGCCACCGCGCCCAGGGTGTCATATTTTTCCACCGGCAGCGCCTCACCGGTCAGCGCGGCCTGGCTGACGAACAGATCGCGCGATTCGAGCAGGCGTATGTCGGCGGGTATCATGTCGCCGGCGGAAAGCTGGACGATGTCGCCGACGACGATCGCCGCCATCGGTATCTCGCCCGTGTGCGGCTCGGCATCGTCATTGCTGCGCCGCCGCACCGTGGCCGTGGTGCGCACCATTGCCTTCAACGCATCGGCGGCCTTGCCCGAGCGATATTCCTGCCAGAAGCGCAGCAATGCGCTCAATATCACCATCGTCACGATGATGACGACGCCGGTATAGTCCGCGGCCTCGCCGTTGCGCAGCGGAATGATGATATCGGTTATCGACGAGATCGCCGCCAGCGTCATCAGCACTGCGATGAAGGGATTGGCGAAGGCATGCAGGAGCTGAACGGATACGGGCGGGCGGCGATCATGCGCTACTTCGTTCGGCCCGTCCTTGGCCAGGCGCGCTGCCGCCTCCGCCTCGGTCAGCCCGTCACCGCTGGCGCGAAAATTGGTCAGCGTCGTCCCCACGCTGTTGCGCGCCTCGCGGATCGCGCGCACCGATAGCCTGGGATCGCGGGGCCGTTTGGGCGCGCCCAGCGGGGCCTTCGTCATCAGGGTCATGTCGTCTTCCTGGCTTTGACCAAGCGAGCTTCGTCAATATGGGCTGCGCCGGAGCGCCGCCCGGATCCGCGCCGCGAATGCGCGTTTCCCGCACCGGCTCGCCGCGATGAAATTGCGTTGTCGAAGATGCGCTTCCGTGCATCGGCGGCGCCACGGCGCGGACTGCCGCTCTGTCGGCGCACGGATGCGTTCCGTTTCAAGGGATGTTCATGCCGGCACCTCGCTGTGGCGCGACCGCGCCGCCAGCAGGAAGCCGAACCTCAGCTCCGACCAGACGGCGACAGTGGCGCGGTTTCTCGACTACTGTCGCATTGCATGGTTGTTGGTTCCTCGGTGCGATCCGAAGCGAAGCCAGCCCGGGATTGCAGCATGCGACTTAGGTTCCGGCAGGGCGATCAGCTAGAGATACCAACGGCGTCGCCGCTATCTCTTGGTCGCCTCGATCTATACGAAGGTATAGGTGACGCGATCGGATGTCCTTGCGCACCGGCCGCACCGCACGCCGCGATGCGCCGAAGCCGGAGCCATCCACCGTGAAAAGCCACCATTTCGGGGACGCGCCATGGCGCTCCGCCGCGAGCGTTATATACAGCTTCGATGGATCACGCCGAAGCACTCCCCCGGGATTCCCATGAAATCGAGGAAGCCCCGGCAAGCGATGTGCCGGAACCCCGCTACCGCGAGATCAAGCGGTCGATCCTTGGACTGGTCCGCTCCGGCAAGCTGAAACCGGGCGATCGGGTGGCTTCCGAAGCGGAGATCGTCGAGCAGTTCGGCGTGTCGCGGATGACCGCGAACCGCGCGCTGCGCGAGCTGACCGGCGCGGGCTTCCTGACGCGTCGCGCCGGTGCGGGCACCTTCGTTGCGGATCCCAAGCCGATCGGCCACATGATCGAGATCCGCAACATCGCCGATGAGGTGCGCGCGCGCGGGCACAGCTACAGGGCGCGGGTGCTGCGCAACGAAGCGATCAAGGCCGATGCCGCGCATGCGGCGCTGCTCGATGTTCGAGTGGGCACGCGGCTGTTCCACAGCCTGATCGTGCATCACGAGGCCGATTTCCCGCTGCAGCTTGAGGACCGGCTGGTGCTGGCGTCGATGGCGCCCGGCTATGGCGACATGGATTTCCGCCTGCAGACCCCCAATGAATATCTGACTCGAATTGCGCCGATCGCCCGGGTGGAGCATCGGGTGACCGCCGAGATGCCCGATCCCCAAGTGCGTGCGGTGCTCGGCATGCAGGCGGACGATCCCGTCCTGGTGATGCACCGCCGGACCTGGAGCGGGAAGCGGCTGGTTTCGCACGCAATGCTCACGCACCCGGCGAGCCGCTACGCGCTGACCGCCACCTTCGAGGTCAAGCTCGACTGAACCGGCTCAGCGCGCGGCGGGCTTGCGGCGGCGCAGCCAGCGGAAGTCGGATTTCCGGAAGCTCTTGAACAGCAGATAGAAGCCGGTGCCCGACAGCCACAGCACGCCGAAGGCGACGAGGATGATCAGCGGGTGGTTGAAGCTGGTCCGGCTGGCATAATCCATGTTGTGGAGCATCCAGAAGAAGTCCCAGGTGCGCCAGGTATCGCCGCGAGTGACGAGGTGCCGGCCGGTCGTCGCCGAGACATAGATGCTGGAATGCTCGGCGTCACCAAGGTCGACGCGCCACATCGGCGCGGCATGCTCGCGCGCCTCCAGATTCGGTCGGTCGAGCAGAGTGGTCCGCAGGACCGGCGCCGTGGCGCCTTCGCCGGCGATCGCGGCGGCACGGGCGCCGTCGATACGCACCGGCGCGCCCGACCGGGCATCGACGAGCCGGACGCCCGAGGCCGTGGTCAATTCATAGACGGGCGTTCCGGCCAGGTTGCGCAGCGCCATGCCATTGACCGCCTGCATGCCCGCGATACGGGCGGGAGCGACCAGCCCTTCGGTCGCGATGGGCATGACATGCGCCGCCGGGCCGGCATGGCCGCCGACGGCGTCCGCGTCGAGCAACGCCATCATCGAGCCGCTGAGCGCCCAGAGGATGAACTGGATGCCGAGCACCAGGCCGACCCATTTGTGGATGCGACGGAACAGCAATTGGGAAAGGCGCAGGCGCATCAGATCGACTTTCGCTTCTTGCGGCGGGGAAAGGCCCAGACCAGCAGCCAGGCGCCGGTCAGCGCCATGGCGAGCGCGGTCCAGGTAGCGACGCGCAGCAGCGGATTGTTGACGTCCGTGCGCTCGCCATAGTCCATGATGTGGAGCATCCAGGCGAAGTCGAAGACTCGCCACAACAGGTGCCGCCGGGCAAGCAGTTCGCCGGTCTGCGGCGCGATGTAGAGGGTGGGGCGGTTCCAGCCGGCGAACTCGACCTGCCAATAGGGCGGGGCGCGCTTGCCCATTTCCTGAACCGGCACCGTGAGGCGGGTCGCGCGGACGATCTCCGCATCGCCCATGAAGCGCGCCCTCGCGGCGGCACGGACCTCGCCCTCGCTCAGTTCACCCAGGCGCGCGCCGGACCGCGCGTCGAACACCGCCACACCCGCTGTGCCCTGCACCCGCCAGGCGGGGCGGCCGAGGCGGGAGATCAGCCG
This sequence comes from Sphingomonas sp. NPDC092440, assembly GCF_044754985.1. Lineage (NCBI taxonomy): Bacteria > Pseudomonadati > Pseudomonadota > Alphaproteobacteria > Sphingomonadales > Sphingomonadaceae > Sphingomonas > Sphingomonas sp. NPDC092440. The sequence goes on from NZ_JBIVQA010000003.1 coordinate 471,660, forward strand.
CACTTCGCTGGCTCCGGGCACCGCGGCGGCGGCTGCTCCCGGCGAGGACAGTCCGGCAAGCGCGACGGCGGGAGCCGGCACGGGGCGGACGAGATGATCGCCATGGATGGTGTCGATATGGACGACCACCATGTAGAAGCCCGTGGCCGTCCAGAAGACGACCTGGACCCCGATCAGCAGCGCCAGCCATTTGTGCGTCCGCCGCACCAGTTGCGGCCATCGGATCGCGCGCATCGCTTCAGAACGCCGTGCGGAAGCCGACATAGAAACGGCGCCCGAGCAGGTCGTACGTCATCGTGTCGGTGTTTCCGTCGGTGAAGCTGGCGATATAGGGCGCCCTGGTGTCGAACAGATTGTCGACACCCAGCTGGAAGCGAGTCTTCGCGTCGATCTCGAAGGCGAGCTGGGCATTGTGGTAGAAGATGTCCGGCGTGCGATAGCCGATCGCCGTCGGCGCCGCGTTGAAGTCCTGCGCCTTGCCGATCCACTGGGTCGACCAGGTGAACGCCACGCCGTCCTGCCGGGCGGTCGCGACGCCATAGCCGCGCCATTTCGGATAGCCGCCATTGCCGCCGCCGATGCGCCCGTCGAAGACGATTGGCGCGCCGCCCGGGAAGGGCTCGACGACATAGCGGTTCAGATAGGTGGCGTTGAGATCGATCTGGAGCTCGAGCCGGTTGAGCTTGCGGGCATAGACCAGCCCGAGATCCAGCCCGCTCATCCGCTCGCGACCGGTGTTGATCGGCTGGGCGGAGAGATAGGTGACTTCGCCGGTCAGCGCGCTGCGGGTGAAGTCGCGGCAGAAGGGATGCGACAAATTGGCGCTGGCATAGCAGACCGCGAGCTTGGTCGAGCCGGGAATGGCGCGGATCGCGCCGGCGATGTCGATGTCGAACCAGTCGGCGGTGAGCGACAGCCCGGGCACGATCCCCCTGGGCTGGAGGACGGTGCCGATGGTCCAGCTCTTCGAGGTCTCGGGCTTGAGGTTCTGGTTGCCGCCGACCGTGGTCAATATGGTGGTGCCGAGCTGGACATAGCCGGCCGGCACGCCCGAGGCGCGGCAATTGGCGACCAGGGTGGTGTTGCTGCTGCTCGAATAGCGGCTGCACGGATCGGTGGTGGTAAGATTGCCTTCGGAGACGCCGCCGAACAATTCGGGGACGTTGGGGACGCGGAAGCCGGTGCCATAGGTGCCGCGCAGGCGCACGCCGTCGACGATCATCCAGTCGGCGCTGAGCTTGTAGTTCCAGTCGTCGCCGAACAGGTCGTAGCTCGAATAGCGGACCGCGCCGTCAAGGGTCAGCGCGCGGAACAAGGGTATGTTGGCGAGGACGGGGACCGACAGCTCGAGATAGGCTTCCTTGGCGCGGACCCGGCCCGAGATGGGGGATTGCTGGTTGGTGTTGGCCACGCCGGCAACGGTGAGCGGATCGGGATTCCGCCAGCCCTTCTCCTCGCGATAGGAAACGCCCGTCGCGAAGGATACCGCGCCCGCCGGCAGGCGGAACAGCGAGCCGTTGAGGTCGCCGGTCAGCGACAGGAGCGAGTTGCCGCCGGTGTCGCGCGAAGTGAACAGGATATAGTCGAGCACCTTCGGTGTCAGGTCGCCAAAGCCGAGATAGTCCGCGCAGGGAATGGCGGCGCCGGCCGCGAAGCTGCATTTGGCGGTGTCGAGCGAGTTGCGGACATGGTCGAGATTGGCGACGTTGGTCGAACCTTCGACACCGGTGTTGCGGCCATAGGCGCCGGCCACTTCCCAGGCCCAGTCGTTGGCGAGCTTGCCGCGAAGGCCCAGCGTGCCCTGCCAGGTATCGGTCCGCTGATAGAATTCGCGGGGCCCGGGCTCGGCGAGGCGCCGCTGGATCAGCACGAGGTTCTGGCCGGTCGGGTTCGTCGGATTGGTCGCCGCGATGTTGAGGTTGCGCAGCGTACCCGGCGTCGCGATCTGGTTCGAGGTGCGGTGCGTGTAGAGAAACTCGCCGAACAGCTCGATCCGGTCGGTCAGGTCATAATCGCCGAATATCGCGGTCGAGATGCGCTCGATCGGGCTGACCGCGTAGAGGAACGGGTTCGAATTGAAGTTGTGCTTCGCGGCGCTGTAGGGCTCGTAGAAATTGCCGTTGCCGCCCGGCACCTGGTTGAAGTTGATCTGCTGGCCGTTCGGCAGCGCGGCGCGGCCGCCGATGGTCGAGGCGCTGTTGACGCAGCTGAGCGATCCCGGCGTGGTCTCGGCCAAGGAGCAGGGCGCGCGGGTCGCCATGTTGACCGGTTCGGTCTTCTGATAGGTCGCGGCAAGCAGGATGCCGCCGCGGCTGCCGCGCTTCCCGGCGAGCAGGTCGACCGTGTAGTCGCCGCCATCGCCGCGCCCGGTGACGCCGCTGCGGCCGCTGACGCCGATGCCATTGAAATCCGTGCGGGTCACCAGATTGACGACGCCCGCCATCGCGTCGGCGCCGTAGATCGCCGAGGCACCGTCCTTGAGCACATCGGCACGGGCCAGCGCGACGGTGGGGATCATGTTGAGATCGGGCGAGGAGTTCGCGCCGGTCCCGCCGGCGACGAGGCGGCGATTGTTGAGCAGCACCAGCGTGCGCTTGATGCCGAGGCCGCGCAGGTTGACCTGTGCGGTACCATAGCCGTTCCCGGTCCAATAGGCCGAGGTCTGGTTGCCAGCGAAGCCCGCATTGGCGGGCAGGCGCTGGAGCAGGGTCTCGACATTGACGATGCCGGTGCTCTCGATCTGCTCGGCGGAGACTACCGTGGCAGGCCCCACGCCGGCAATGTCCTGTCGGCGGATGCGACTGCCGGTCACCAGGATTTCGTTTCCATTCTCATCCTGCGCACCGGCCTGGTCGGCAGGTGGTTGCGTGTCCACGGCCTGCCCGAACGCGGGGGCGGCGGTGGAGAGGAAAGTGGCGGCGAGAAGTAAGGTCGAGAGTTTCATCGCATCCCCCGGCAATTTTGGCCCTGGGGAGGAAACAAGCATTATTTGTATATACAGGTCAACTGGATTTTGTAAGTAATTTCAAATGCTTACATTAGAAATTTCTGTACATGCCCCCGATTGAGTACGCATGGCCCGCGGGCATCCCTCAAAAAAATGACGCCGGGTTCAGGATGGTCGCCAATGCCATCGGCTTTGGCTGGTGGACGTTCGGCGACTCTGACGGGCAGCTCCTCGCGCATCATGCCGGCAATCCGGCGAGATCGAGGGGGCCCGCAGGCCCCCTCGGGAGCGGAGGTCATGCTCCGGCAGGGCGGCTCAGGCGTCCGCGCCGGCCGGGGCGGCCTCGATCAGGCCGAGCTGGGTGAGCGCGGCCACGCCGTCGTCCAGGCCGATTTCCTCGACGATCTTGCCGTCGATCACTTTGAGCACCGTGGTGCCGGTGAAGTGCATCTTGCGGCCGGTCGCCGCCGGCAGGCCGCCGATCAGGAAGTCGCTGAAGGCCGGGCCGCTATGCGTGCCGCCGCCCCGCCATTGACCGACGACATAGTCGCCTTCGGCGATCAGGTCGGCGGTGCCCCAGAAATGGAGATCGGGGAAGGCTGCGCGGAAATCGGTCATGAACGCCTTGATATCGTCGCGACCGCGGCGCGGCGCATGCAGCGAATATTGGAGCAGCATGTCGGGCGCGGCGATCTCGTCGACCACGGCGAGGTCGACGTCCTTGCCCCAGAATTCGGTGAACCAGCGGCCGACCACGGCCTTGTTGTCGTCTTCCTTGCTCATCGCAGCAATCCTCATGGAGTTTTGGGCGAGGCGCATCGACGGTGTTCGATGGCCTCGGCGCCTGACTAGGCCCGCGCCGATCGGCTCGAACTCCGGTTCTTGTCCTGAAATCGAAAACCGATCTGCCGGCGAATGGCGCGTATCAGCTCATATCCGTGCCGTGGCTGCGGGCATCGGTTGCCAGCCTTTCAAGCAGAATCGCTTGGTGCAGGCCATTGCTGGCCGGAGCATCGGCTACTCCGTCGTGCGGCGGCGAGGTCGGCATGAGCGCCCGACCGCTCCGCGGAGGAGGAGGTAGCAGTTTGGCGGCGGCTTATGAGGGGCACGGCCGACTCGTGCCGCGCCCATAAGCCCAATACTCGCACCTGCCGTATTTCAGGGGCGTCGATGTTTCGGAGCGGACCGAGAATGTCAGATGTTCGGGTTGATCCGGGGCGACCGTGGGGGCGGCCGCTACCGCAAGGTTCGGCAGGAGCGTGGTCGAGTATCGTGCGACCCTCTCAACTTTCCGCAGAAAACGGAGCGGCCTCGTATCTGCTCAATGGAAAAACTGCCTCCCCAACGAGAACCCCGACATCAATATCGAGGTGAACATCGAGGGTGGGCTCGTCGATATCGTCGCCGCACGCTTCGACGCTGGCGTCCGGCTCGGCGAAAGGCTCGAACAGGACATGATCGCCGTCCCGATCAGTCCGAGATTGCGCATGGCTGCGTTCGGCGCGCCATCCTATTTCGCCGAGCGCGGAATGCCCGGGACGCCCTATGATCTTGCCGCCCACAGCTGCATCAACCTGCGGCTGCCCGGATCTCAGGCCATCTACGTGTGGGAGTTCGAGCGGGATGGCAAGGAACTCAGGGTCAAGGTCGAGGGACAATTTGTGTTCAACGACGTTGACCTCATCATGACCGCTGCGCTTGCCGGCCACGGGATTGCATTCCTTCTCGAAGACCATGTGAACAGTCACGTCGCACAGGGGCGGCTCGTCCGCGTCCTGGAGGACTGGTGCGAGCCGTTTGATGGCTACTATCTGTACTATCCAAGCAGACGGCAGCCTTCGCCGGCGTTCAGTCTGCTGCTGAATGCGCTCAGGCATCGGGGATGAGGGCGGCAGAAGCGCGCTTCCGTCCATTTCCATGCGGTGCCGGATGAACAACTTCTCTGCGGTTCGTCCGGCGATGGCGGAAATCGTCCCTGACGGATTCAAGCCGATCGGGTGGGGAACAACTGAGCCACCCACGACGAAGAGGTCCTTCTGACCGAACACTTGGCAGCTTTGATCGACGACACCGGCGGCCGGGCTGGCGGACACTCCTGGCCCTGCCCCGCGCGCCGAAAGCTGCGATGTCTCGCGATCGGAAGGAAAATGCACCCGGAACGCTACGCCAACAGGATCGACGATACCGTTCCGGGCAGTGGCACGACAGGCGATGCCTAGAAGGACGTCATCGCCTGGAACCGGATGGTCCTTGGCACGCCGCGATAGAGCACGCCGTCGCCGGCGGTCGGCCAATAGCGCTTGTTGAAGACATTGTCGGCATTGGCACGCAATACCATGCTCGCGCCGCCCGGAAGCGCGACGCGATAGTTCATGCCCAGCGAAACCAGCGCATAGGCCGGCAGGCTCACGCGCTCCTGCACGTCGGCGCTACGCTTGCCGGTATAGTAGATGCCGGCATTCACGCCGAATGCGTCTTCCAGAAAAGCCGGCCGATATTCGACGAACGCCGATCCCGCCCAACGCGGCGCGTTGACGATCGGCTTTCCGTTCTGGAACGTGGAGGCGGTACGTCGCTGAACGGCATCCAGATACTGTCCGGACAAGGACACCGATATCGTCGAGCCGAGCCGCCCCTGCAACGACGCTTCGACGCCGCGGTGCCGCGCCCTGCCGTCGGCCACAAAGGTCCTGGCCGCGTTCGTGTAGGTCAATGCGCGATCGATGTTGAAATAGGCGATCGACGCCAGCGCACCGCCGACTTCGGCACGGGCACCCAGTTCATATTGCCGGCTGACCAATGGCGGCAGGAGTTCGCCGGCATTGGTGGTGCCATCAGGCGCGGTGCCCGCGCTTTCCAGGCCTTCGATATAGGTGCCGTAGAGGCTGGTCCGCTCGCTGGGGTGAAAGACGAGTCCCGCCGTCGGCGTTACCGTCTTCGTCCGGTACGAACCCGATGTGCGGCGCACCCGCACGCTTTCCGCGCGCAACCCCGCGATCACGAGCCACTGGCTGCCGATCCGCGCGAGATCAAGGGCGTAGATACCCGTGCCGTAATTGGCTGCCGCGGGTGTGACGCGCGGCGTGCCATAGACCAGCGCCGAGACCGCAGGCGGCAGCGGATCGGCGATGTTCAATGCGTAGGAGAAGGGCGAGGCGGTACGGTCGTCCTCCGCCTGCCGGTTCTTGGTGAAGCCGAACAGCAGGTCGTGGACGATGATACCGGTCGTGACCTTGCCATTGGCTTCGAGGCGCAGGTTGGTGTTGTCATAGCCTTCGCCGCGATTGAAATTGCCGGCAACCCGGCCGATGCCCGTCGCCAGGTTGATCCCGCCCAGATTGGCCAGGAAACGATCGCGGGCGGTCCGTGCGTATCCGAGGTCGGCCCGGATCGACCAGGTGCCGCCGATCGCATAGTCGATCCTGCCTAGGATGTTGGTCGCGGTCCCCTTGTAGAAGGCGCCGTCGGGGGCATAGGAGCGGCGCGGATCGGGGAGTTGCGGCAGCGTGATGACTCCGCCATTGCCCCCCACCGCGCCGACCGCGGCCGGCAGCGACAAGGCCCCTGGCTCGCCCATGCGGCGCTGATAATGTTCGACGTCGATCTGCACGGACAGATTGTCCGCCGGCCGCACGTCGAACGCGCCGCTGACGAACCAGCGATTGCCGTTAATGCCGTCCATCGGCGTCTCGAGGTGGCCGGCGAACGCATTGACCCGCACGCCGAATATGCCGTTCGGGCCGAAGGTGCGGCCGATATCGATCCCGCCGCCATAGCTGCCCTCGGCATCGGACGTCGCGAGCACGGAAGTCACCGGCTTCGCCCCTGCGCGCTTGGTCACGAGATTGACGATCGCGGACGGCGGCGTGAAACCGTAATAGAGCGCCGATACGCCCTTCAGCACTTCGACGCGCTCCTTGTTCTCCAGCGGCGCGGGAAGGTAGCTGAATATCGGCAGCGTGCCGTTCAGGCGATAATTGGACCGGGCGTTGATGATGACGCCGCGCGACACGAAGCTGTTGGTCGTCAGCTGGCTCACGCCCTGCTGGGTGATCCCCGCGGTGTTGCGGATAGCATCCTCCAGCCCGACCGCGCCCTGCGCATCGAGCAGCGCACGGTTGACCACCGCGATCGTCAACGGCGTATCGAGCAGCCGCTGATTGCGGAAAGCCCCGATCTGGGTGACGTCGGCCTTGAAGCCGTCGCGCCGGCCAGTGACGGTGATGTCGTCGTCCAGTGCAAGCTCGAAGGCGTTGGCGGCGGGGGCTGCTTCCTGCGCGACGGCAAGGGAAGGAACGAGAACGAGCGCGCCGGTGCAGGCGAGCACGCGGGTCGTGAGGGCAAGGGTCATCATTGGCTCCGTCATGGGCGTGGAATTTGAAAGGGGTTTGGGGGCGCGGCGCGCCGGTCAGCGCCGGGCCGGCTCCGCCGCGCAGCTGTCGGTAGCGCCTGCATCCAGGTCGAGGCACCGGCCGTCGATCTCCGTGCCGGGCACGGCCAGGCCGATGCGGCTTGCGATCGTGGGCAGGATATCCACCGTCTCGACCGGCAAGGGCTGTTCGAACCCCTTGATGCCGGGGGCGTAGACGATCAGCGGCACGCGCCGGTCATAGTTCCAGGGCGAGCCATGGCCCGTGATCCCGAGCCTGGGTCGCGGGATCGGCATGACGTGCGGCTTGAGCGCCACGACGAGATCGCCCGACCGGTCGGGATCGAAGCTGGCCCGGAAGCGCTCGGCCAGCGTCCATTCCTCGACGTTGCGACCGGGCATCGGCATTGCGCGCAGCTCGTCGGCGGTGAACACCGCCTGCACCTGGGGATGGGCCAGATACCGAGCCCTCGCCGCCGCCAGTACGCGCGCGCGATCGGCGGGCGACAGTGTGGGCGCCGCATAGATGTCGCCATAGATGGTAACACGCCCATAGAGCACCGGGCCTGGCAGCTCGAGTTCCGTCGCCACCGCCTTGCCGACCGCATCGACTGTCAGCTCCGGATCGACCCGCGCGGCGTCGCGGATGCCGTGCTCGACCAGCCGTTCCGGCGTATCGAGACCACCATGGTCGGACGTGAGCACGAGCATATAGGGCACCCGCGTCGCATCGAGCGCGGCGACCAGCCGGCCGATATTCGCGTCGAGCGCCAGCATCTGCGCGCACATTTCCGGTCCCTGGGTGCCGAAGACATGGCCGATATGGTCGGTCGCGGACAGGCTGACCGCGAGCAGGTCGGTGGCGGCGCCGCGGCCGAGCTTCATCTCGTCCAGCAGCCCGATCGCCAGATCGGTGACGCTCGCGTCGAACAGGGTCGTGTTGCGGTAGCCCGGCAGATCGCCCGGAGCACGCGGACGCGGGACGCCGATCATGTTGTCGCCGACCTTCAGTGGCGCGACCCGCGCGCGGCACAGATCGGGCAGATCGGCCGGATTTCCCGCCGCCACCACCTTCGCTGCGGCCAGGCTGGCGCGCTGGACGGCTGATGGGGCCGGGCCGGCGCGTCCCGGCAAGGTCTCGAAAGCGCCATTGCCCCAGAACCAGCCCTGATCGATGGAGCGGCCGCCAAGCATCACGACGGCGCGATCCTTGCCCGACACGATGACGCTGCGGCTTCGCGGATCTACCGCCTTCATGCGTTCGCCCAACGTCGGCACGCGCAGGAACTGCGGCGACAACCGGAATTTGCCGGCCCCCGATGCAGAGCCGGGCACCGTCGGATCCTCCGCGCAATAGACGTTCTTGTCGGCGCGCGGCAGCTTGGGATCGACCCAGAAATTCGCGATGATCCCGCTCCGTGCCGGGCGGGCGCCGGTCAGCATCGTCGCGTGACCGGGGCAGGTTTCGGTGGCGGCATGCCCCTGATAGGCGGATGGAAAGACCACGCCGGACTGGATCGTCCGCATGCCCTTGCCGAACAGCGGCCGATATTCCTCGAACAGGTCGGACGAAAGCTGGTCGACCGCGACCAATACCACCAGCCGTGGCTGCGGCGACGTCTGCGCCAGGGCCGGCGCGGCGGTGCCAAGGGCAAGGGCAAGGGCGAGCACGGATCTCGCCAGTGCCGGACCCCGACGTAACAATCGAACCATTGAATTCCCCCTTCAAAGAAGTCGCATCTGATCGGCCCGCAGGCCGGCGGCCTTGCGGGAAGTTGCAGTCTTTGGTGTTCGGTGGGTGCGCGCCTGTTCCGGGCGGCACCGTGCGATGCCCTATGGACCACCTCTCATGGCCGTGCCCGCCTGCGGAGATGGCCTGCCGGAGCGCGACAACCGCCAATGCGCCGTCATCGCGACCATCCCTTTTCGGGGTACAGAAAAATGTGCGGCTCCGACAAAGCGAGCCGCGTGGCGGCCGGCGGCGGCACGGGCTCGAGGCTGCACAGCGTCCAGTCGCGGGCCGGGACGTGCCAGGTCGCCCGCCATGCCCCGTTCTCGAAGGTGCGATCGATCAACGTCGCGGGCTCGCCGAAATCACCAGCCCGTACCCCGCACGGACGGATGAAAGCGCGCACGGGCGCACCCGCCGCCAACGCACCGGGCACGATCGCCTGCTGGACATCTCCGCCCCAGTCGAACCAGCCGCTCGTGCCCCGATGTCGGCATCCCGACACGGGGAAACCTCCCAGAGCGTCGGTGAAGCGCGCCACCCGCGGCGTTGCCGGCAGTCGATAGAGCTCCTCGGGAGCGGCCGCCTGCACGATCCGCCCCTGCTCGAGGACGGCGACCCTGTCCGCCAATCGCCAGGCATCGACCGGATCGTGGCTGACGAGCAAGGCGGCGGCACCGTGGCGACGCACGGTCGACCGGATGTGATCGCGCATCCGGTCGCGGGCATCGACGTCGAGGCTCGACAGCGGCTCGTCGAGCAGGAGCATGTCCGGAGCGGCGGCGAGCGCCCGCGCCAGCCCGACCCGCTGTTGCTGGCCGCCGGAAAGCTGTGCGGGTCGTCGTTCGGCCAGCGCCGCGATGCCGAGGTCGCCGAGCAGTTCGCGCGCGCGGCGCCAGCGGTCGCGGCCGCGCAGCGCCGCGGCGACATTCTCGATACAGGTCATGTGCGGCCACAGCGCATTGTCCTGGAACACCATGCCCAAGCGGCGCTGGTCGGGCAGCACGAACCGCCCGGATCGCGGATCGTCCACCACCTCGCCGCGCAGTTCGATCGATCCCGCCTCGGCATGATCGAGGCCCGCGACGATCCGCAACAGGGTCGTCTTGCCCGACCCCGAACCGCCGATGAGGATGGTGAACGCCCCCGGCGCGATATCGAGATCGACATCGTCGAGCACCGGCGTCCGCCCGAAGCGCTTCGTGACCGCGCGGAGCGACAGGATCGGAGCGGTCATGCCGGCACCGCCGCATCATCGCCCGCAGGTCGCTCGAGCCAGCGCGGAAGCACGCCGACGACCAGCCCGACCACGATCAGGCAGATCGCGATGCCTGCCAGCGCCAATTGCGCCTCGGCCGTGAAGCGGCGGGTCTCGTCGAGCAGGAGCAGCGTAACGCCCACTGGGGCGCGACCTGTCGGGTGCAGCAGGCTCGACATCGGCAGTTCGAAGAAAACGCCTCCGAACGCAATCGACCATCCCCAGAGCAATGGCCGCATCAGCAAAGGCGCGTGGATCAATTCGGTCCGGTCCCGGCCGCGCAGGCCGTGCACGGCGCCCGCTTCCGCCAGGCTCGCGGGCACAAGCGCGACCGGACCCTGCAGGAAGCGCGCGAGCAACGGAACATGGGTCGTCACCAGGCCGAGCATCAGCAGGATCGGCGTGCCGTACAGCGGCAGCCATCCGTTGAAGGCGATGACATAGGCCGCACCAAGCACAACACCCGGGACCGCCATGGAAGCCAGCATCGCGGCGTCCAGCACCCGCCTCGCTCCCACCGGCCTGCCCGCGCCCAGCAGGACAAGGGCAAGCGCAGTCGATATGGTCGCGGTGACAAAGGCATAGCAAAGCGAATGGAACAGCGTCAGCCAATGGTCCGCGCCAAGCCGGACCGGCTCCAGCGTGCCGTCCGTCACGCCTGTCGCCCGGATGACCAGCGCCAGCGCGGGCGCGCCGAACGCGAGCAGGATGATCGCGGCAACGCCGAACCACGCCGCCGCCGCCGGCAGGGGATCGGGACGGCGGCGGGGGAGCGGCCGGCTCATGTGCTGGCCGCCAAGTCGGGCAGACAACCACTGGTGCAGCATCACGGCGCCGGCCGACATGGCGATCAGCGTGAAGCCGAGCATCGCTGCCCTTTCGAAATCCACCGGCACTCGGGCAAGCGCGGCATAGACGCCATGAATCGCCAGCGGCAGGTGCAGGCGGGCACCCAGGACCGCGGCGATGCCGAAATCGGTGATCCCTTCGATGAAGACGACGGCGATCACCGCCCCTGCCATCGGCGCCATCAACCGCGCCTGGATCATCGCCCGGCGATATGGCGACCGGATATGGACGCGAAGGGCCGCGTCGATCTCGCCGCCGACCGCCGCCCAGCAGGACCGGCCGACGAAGCAGGCGAGCGGCAGCCCCTTCAGCGCCAGCAACGCGACGATCCCCGCCTCGCTGAACAGCAGATCATAGGCGGGCGTCGCGGCGAGAACGGGCATCGCGACCAGCAACTGCCAGCCAGCGCTCAGAAGATAGCTCGGCGTGAGGACGAGCAGCCACATGCAGCCCGCCAGCACGCGCCCGCCGTGCCACTCATAGCGCTCCAGAACATAGGCGGCGGCGAAGCCGGGTATGACGGCGGCAAGCGCCGCCTCAACCCCGATCCGGGCGCTGGTGGCGATGGCGGCGAGCGACGGCGGTTCGCCCCCCGCCGATGCGACCGGCAACGGCGCCAGCGCCGGAAACAGCGGCACCAGCATCAACCGGCACAAAGGATAGCCGAACGCCAGGAGGGCGAGCAGCGCCAGCGCGATGCGCGGCGTGAACAGGCGAGCGAGGCCATTCATCGCTTCGAGGCGATGGGCTCGAACCAGGCCAGGACCCGTGCCTGCAAGGGCGCCCAATGATCGGGATCGAGATGAACCGTCGACAGTGTCGAGAGCGGCGGCAGCGGCTCGCGTGCCTGGACACCCTCGACGACTGGCCAGTAATGGCTGTCGACCGCGCCGCTATCCAGCCGCAAGCGCTGCGCGCGCGGTGACAGGACGAACGCGATGAAGCGGTCGGCGTCCTCGCGACGGTCTGCGGCAGCCTCCCGCGCGATCATGAGGACGGATGGCAGCAGGACGGCACGGCGCGGCACGATCACCTCTATCGACGGATCGCTGCGCGCGAGCGCATAGGCCGTGCTGCTCTGGATCAGCGCGCTGCCGATGCGACCCGCTTCAAGTTGCGCGATCAGCGCCGGGCCGGTCGGTGCCAGCCTGATGCGTCCGGTCAACAGCTGCGCGACCCTTTCCCGCCCTGCGGGCCAGCCCCCCGCTTCGTGCAGCATGCCCGCGAGCAGCGGATAGGCAGCGCTGGAGATCGACGGGTCCGGCATCCCCATCGGCCCCGCGCTTCCCTTGCGAACGATCCGGGCACCCGCCAGCGTCACACCGGTGGGCACCCAGCTGCCGCTGGCCGGCACCAGGGCGCGGCCGACGGCATTCCATGGCACCTGCGAGGGAATATGACGCTCGAGTACGCCCGCGCGATCCAGGGCCGCCGCCGCGATGTCTCCTTCGAACCACGCCAGGGTCCAGTTCGGCCGGTGCCCCTCGGCCGCGATGCGCGCCAGCAGCGGACCGGTCGACAGCCGTACCACCCGTACCGGGATGCCGGTTTCCTCGGTGAACGCCTCGGCGATTGCCGGGGCGCTATCGAGTGTGGCGTACAGGACGAGTTCCACGCGCGCAGCGGGCCACAAGGCGACCGTCGCAAAGGCAATCAGCGCCAGCGTCGCGACCGCCAGACCGCGCAACCTTGCGGTATGCAAAGCCACGGGACGCTCGACCGTCGCCGGCCTCGCCCGTTTTATCGCTTGCAAGACCGCCGGAAACCGCAAAATTCAGACCTCGATATGTAGTGAATGCTTCATAGAAGGCATATATGTCGCATTTGCTACACAGCAGGAAGAATGATGCGCGATCCTTCGAAACCTCGGATGCCCAAGTCTGGAGCTATCGAGCCACGGGAGCCCAATGGTTCTCGCTTCGATATGCTGATGAACGCCAATCTCGACGCGCTGCAACCGACGGAGCAGAAGGTGATGCGGCACATCGACCGAAACCGGCTCGCCACCCTTTCGACATCCGCGGCGGAGTTGGCCCACCAGGTGGGCGCATCCGACGCCACCGTGGTCCGTGCCGTGAAAGCGCTTGGTTTCAAGGGATTGAGCGACCTTCGCGCGGCGCTCGCCGATAGTTTGGCGGAAGGGGTGGATCCGGCGAGCAACCTGCGGCGAACCGCGGCCGCGATCGGCGAAGACGTCGAGCGCGCCGTTGCCGACGTCTTCGACACGCACGCCGAATCGCTGCGCCAGGCGGGAGATACGGCAACCAGGTCCGCGATCGTCCGTGCGGTCTGCCTGCTTGATCCCGCGAAGCGCATTCTCGTCTTCGGGATCGGCCCTTCGGCGGGATTGGCCCATTACATCTCGACGCTGCTCAACCGGCATGGCCGCCGCTCTGCCGTGATCGATGCGACCGGCAGCGCCATGGCCGACCAATTGCTTGATCTCGGCCCCGGGGATGCCCTGCTTGTCCTCGCCTATGGACGCATCTACCGGGAAGTCGATCTGGTCTTCGATGAAGCCAAGCGGCTGCGCTTGCCATTGATTCTCGTCAGCGATTCGCTCGACCGCACCCTGTCCGACCGCGCCGATGTCATCGTGCCGGCCAGGCGCGGGCGGCATGGCCATATCGCCCTGCATGGCGTGACGCTGATCGTACTCGAGGCAATCGTCCTGGGCCTGACGTTCGTCGATCCCGATCGTGCCCTGAATGCAGTCAGCCGGATCGGCATGCTGCGCGAGATGTTGAAACGGGATTGACCTGCTGCCGGACCCGATCAAGATCGACAGATGGGGCTCCTGCGGGGGAAACGAGGGCATGCATTGGACATCGTAGAGATTCGCTACGACCAACTGGCCAATAGCTTCCTCGGCATGGCCCATCTCGCCACCGCCAGATACTGGCTCAAATTTGTCCACGCCGCCTAGCACAAGCCACGGCTCAAATGGCTGGTTTTGAGATCAGCGCCGCCTAAATCGAATGACCGGGTTTGGGGCGCAAAGCGGACATGTGCCGTCTCGCGCCGCTTCACAAAAGTTCACGATAGGTATGGGAAAAATGTGGGGCAGCCGATGAGGCTATGGGTAAATTAGATACAAATTAAATCACTATCCCAGAATTTAAGATTCCTCCCGCCCGTCCGCTCGGTCCAGCGCTGAATGGAAGATGCAAATGCCGAAATCTTATTGGCCACGCATCGGATTGCCATGGCTTGTGCGCAGCACATCTCGCCCGCTCGAGCAGCAGGCCACACCAACGAATATTCGCGTGCTAGGTGATGGGGAATGCGGATGGCCGACTGGTCGTTGTTCCGATATTTGGGATTGGCGCCAGCGCTTTCGACCGATACGCAATCCCCAGATCAATTATCGACCATGGAATTGCGATGCATGCTTCCGCTGAGCGCCAGCGCGTGATCACCGGCGCCGTCTCTCAGGTCAACGCCCATCTCGACGCGCTCAGCGCGCAGTTCGTGTCGCGGCGCGCCTTGCTCGAACTCGTCATGCTGGGCCTGATCTCGCGTGAGCATGTGTTGCTGATCGGCCCGCCCGGCACGGGAAAGTCGGCTGCCGTGCAGGCGATCGCAGCTTCGGTCGACGCCGTGTCCTTCGAATATCTGATCGGCCGTTTCACCGAGCCTTCCGAGTTGTTCGGCGCACTCGATCTCGCCGCGCTGAAGGATGGCCAGGTCAAGCCCGTCACCCGGGGCATGCTGCCCGAGGCTGATATCGCGTTCCTCGACGAGATTTTCCTGGGCTCGACCGCGATCCTCAATTCGCTCCTGAAGATCCTCAACGAGCGGACCTATCGTCGCGGCCAGTACAGCATGAACACACCGCTGATTTCATGCGTCGCGGCATCGAATGCGATGCCGGAGGACACGCTGCTCGCGGCCTTTGCGGATCGCTTCCTGCTGACCATGTTTGTCGATCCGGTCGGGGAACATGAGTTGCCGGAGTTGCTCCGCTCGGGCTGGGCAGCGGTGCGCCAGTCGGCTCCAATTGCGCCGATCGGCAAGGCGGTGATCGCCGAGCTGCATGAGGCGGCGCTCGCGATCGACCTGAGTGGCGTGCACGAAGCCTATGCTCATATCGTGCGGAAGATCCGGCTGACCGGTGTGATCCTGTCCGATCGCAAGATCGTGAAGGGCCAGAAGCTGATCGCCGCGGCGGCCCTGCTGCGCGGAGTGACCGCCGCAGGGCCCGAGGATCTGTGGCCGATCACCTATCTCGTCCAGTCGAAAGCGCAGCAGGAAGAAGCGCGCGAGACGCTGGCCGCCGAGCTGAAGCACAGCTTCAATCCGGTGCTGGCGGACAGCCTCGGCCGCGCCACCTACGGACCGACCGCGCATGCCGCGCATCTGGCGGACCAGGCTACGGCGCTCCTCGAAACGCGTCCGGCGCTGGTGACCGATCCGCTGCACGAGATGTGGCTCGTCCGGCTGGAGACGATGCTGACCCGGATCGATGCCGCGTTCGATGCCAAGGGCTTGCCGCACCAGCTGCGCGCGATCCGCGCAAGCCTGGAGACGGTGCTCGAAGCGCATTCCAACGGAGCGGCGACGAAGGATGCAGCTCCGGAGGCAGTTTCCGCCGGGACGGCCTGATGCAGTGGCGCCGCACCGATCCCGTGCAGACCGTTGACGCGCTGATCGCCATCGGCGCATCCGCCGTCGATGCGATGGCGGCAGGAATGCGGGGCAAGGCCAGCCTGTTTCGGACACTGAAGATCGAAGCCGGGGATGACTGGGCCGCACTGTTCGCCGCGTCGGTTCCCGATGCGGACGAGGCGGTGCTGCCGCATCTTGCCGGGGTAACGCCGCTTTACCGCGCGGCGCGCGACTTCTGGTTGCCGGTAGGCGTGGCAATGGCGGTGCCCGATCATGCGCTCGCCCCGCTCCTGCGGGCGATGTTCGATCATTATTGCGTGGCGCCACCGGCCATCGCAGTACCGCGTTTCGCCGACACGCAAGCAAGCACGCGCGAAGCGGACCTGTACCTGATCCGCGAGCCGATACCGTTCGGCCAGTCTTCGCTCGCCAATCGGCCGGGGGCGTTGTGCCCCGGGCAGTGAAGCCATCCGCGGAACGGCCGATATTCCCGCCTGCCTATGGCGGCTTCCTGCCCGTGTTCGAGCGCCTGTCCGATGCGATGGTCGAGCTGCTGCATGGGCAATTGCTCCAGTTCGAGCGCCTGGCTTCTAGCCTCGATTGGCACGAGCTCGCACCCCAGGGCGAGTTCGAGGGGCTAGGCGGACTCACCACGCGCGGTGAGATCGTCCACATTGTCCAGAGCGAGCTGCTGTTGCGAACCGAGGCACCGCTCGAGTTCCTGCGCCGGCTCGCCGAAGCCGAGACCCTGTTCCTCGAAAGGCAACATGCCGATCCGGGTTCGCGTCCGGTCTATCGCGCCATCGTGTCGGTCGGGCCGGGACTGCTCGGCCATGGCCGATTGGTTGCGTTGGCGGCATTGTTCTTCATGGCGCGCATCGCGGCGGCACGTGACGCCGAGTTCCATTGGTGTTTCCTGCCGCGCGAACAGGGCGCGGTGTGGTTCGATGCGCTGTCAGTGAACACCATCAAGCGTTTCCTGCGCGCGGCGAGCTATCGCGAGATGGACGGCGACGATGTCGAGGCGGCGCAGCGGCTATGGGAAACGCTGGTGCCCGATGCCAGTCGCGCTGGCACGCTGGACTATCATGACTGGACGATCGGCGCGATTGCCCCGCGCGGCGGGGCCTCGGGGAGCGCGCTGCATTTCATGCTAAACCCGCCGGTGCCTGGTGAACGGCGGGCGATGCAGATCGGCGTGCGCCGAGGCGGCGCGGAGCGAACGCGCAAGACGATTCTGCTGCCCGATGACCGCATCTGCGTATCGGCGCTCGACGATCCGTTCGCCCCCCTGAAACCGAGCGATCTACCCAAGCTGGCGACGGAGCCGAAGGCTGGGCTGGAAGGCTGGGAGCCCCTGTATTTCGTCACGCCGCGCGCCGACCGGAAGATCGTCCGGATGGCCGATGGCCTGCTGATCCTGGCGGGTGACGCGATTTGGAAGTCGAGCCGGCAATGGTTCATTCCGCTGCCCGATGACGTCAAACTGGCAGGGGTGGTTCTGGAAGACCGCCTTCTGCAGATCGCGGTCAATGCGGTCCAGGCCGGGCAGGACGTCATGCGCTATTGGGCAGTCAATCTGGCGGATGGACATGGCAGCATAGCTTCCACCATGGCCCGCAAGGTACCCTCGGCGCATCTCTTCCGGAACCAGCGGCCCTGGACACTGCCTGCCCTCAATTGGGGCAGCAGCCTCGAAGTCTATTCGAGTTTCGGCAAGGCGTTTCTGTTCGCGGAACACGGCTGGGGGGAGGCCCCGCGGTTCTCGCCACTGGACAAGGAGCCAAAGCTGCTCTGGTCCAACGGGGTCTATTGTATCGTGCGCGACAAATCCGAGCCATCCGAGGTTCAGGCGCTGCGGCACACCAAACGCAGATACGACAGATACGCCATCGACCGGGAGGCGTTTGACGCCGACCGGCTGTTCGACATGGTCTATGCACCGGCGCAGCGAAGCCTTGCGTATAGCGTCGCGCCGGGCGTCTGGACCATTCCTCCTCGCCACCCGACCGCAGAGGCGGCGACGCTGCGACTGGAGCCGCATGAGACGCTGCTTGCCGCCTATGGAACGGTACAACAGGCGACCGCGCGCATATGGTCCGATGCACGATATGGCGGCAAGGGAACCGTCCGCACGATGCGCTATGACAATGGTGTAGGCACGCTCAAACAGGCAGCGATCAAGCTCGGACCGGACGCGCTGTCGATCGCCAAGGTGCAGCTTGGCGACGATGGCGTCTGGGCAATGACGGTCGATGAGAAGCAGGCGCCGGCGGAGTTGCTGGTCTATCGCCGCAAAGGGGGTGCTCAGAACTGCCAGCGCTTTGATCTTCAAGCGCTGGCCCTCGAAGCGGTGCGCGTCGAACTGAGTGGCTTGCGTGACTGAACGGAGCCATGTCGCGCGGCGCACCGCCCGCCTCGCCAGGCGGGATTTCCCGGCGCGGCCCACTTTGACCGGAACCACGGAATGCCATGGTGTGGCGTTCCTACTGCGCACCGGTGCACAGCCGCCCGACCTGCGCCCCGTCCGCGAGGCCGTCCGCGGGATGTGGCGCGGCAGGTTCTCCGAAGATGCCTCCCGGACGCTGTTCGTGGTGGCATTCACCAAGCCCTTGCACATCGATCCCGAGATATGGCCAGCGGCGCTGTTGCTCCGGCTCACCGGGGCCGCCACCCTCACGAGTTTTGCCGGACAGGGTGCGCCTTCGCCCGATCGCGCGGACGCAGCCCAAGCCGCCGAAGCGCGCAGCTGTGACCTGTGGTGGGCCGGGCGGCTGCATCGCATCGCGCTGGCCACGCTCGAGCCGCTGCCGCTTCAGAGCCTCTGGGATATGCCACGCCTCGACCTGCACGTGCCCGCGCCACGACTTCGCGGGCCGGCGACGCCTGACGTCATCGGTGCGGGGGACGCTGAGATGCCGGCAGGCCTGACGGCGATCTCGCGCGCGGGGGTTTCGATCGAGCGGGAAGGCGGGGACTTGCTGCGCGACATGGCCAGGCAGCTGCGCGCGGATGAGCAGCGCCTCAAGCTGGCATCGATCGCTCGCCAGGCGCTGCGCGACCTGGCGGGTCTGATCCCGGCGATACCCGTTGGCGGTGGTGGTGGCGTACCGCAGGCGCCGCGCGGGCCAGGGTTTCTCGCCAACATCGCCGGCTGGCTGCGCTGGAACACGCCTCTCGGACGCGGACTGCGCAGCCAATATGACAAGCGGCTCGAGCTGGTGGAGAAGATGATCTCGGCCGGCGATCTCGATGCCGCCCTGCGCCTCGCGCTCAAGCTCGGCAGTGGCAATCCCGGGCGGAAGACCGTGAGCCGCTATCCGAATGCGCTGCCGCTGATGCGCGCACGGCTCGATTTCGATCTGGCCGACCAGGGTTTTTCCGCACCGATCCTGCACGATGCCCGCTTCTATGCGCTGCGCGGCCGCTACCTCCAGCTCGCCGAGCAACTGGAGCGCGACGGAGATTTCCGCCGCGCCGCCTATATCCATTCGCAGCTGTTGAACGATCACCAGCGCGCGGTGCTGGCGCTGGAAAAGGGGGCGCTGTTCCACGAGGCGGCCAAGCTCGCAATCGACAGCCGGCAGCCGCCCGCGCTGGCCATTCGCATGCTGTTCCACGCCGGCGATCTCGACGCGGCGCTGGCCCTTGCGAAGCGCACCGCCTGTTTCGATGCGCTCGCCGAAGACAGTCGGGTCAAGGAGCCTGCCTTTCACGCCTTTGTGATCAGGGCCTGGACCGACGCGCTGATCGCGACGGGGCAGCCGTTGCGCGCGCTGCAGGTCACCGACCATCTGACCGCCACGGCACCGGTCGACGATGCACTTCTTGAGACGCGAAGGCGCTGGCTCGCTGCCGCGCTGGCCGTGAGCACGGTCGAGGCATTTGCGGGGGAACTGGCGGCGCGCGCGATCCTGACCGCCCGGTGGGACGGAACCGACCTGTCGCCCGAGGACGTCACCGCCTTCCCCTCCATGCCCGTCCGGAGCGCCAATCCCCATGGCGCTGCGCTCGGCTGGTTCCTGGCAGTGCTGAGGGGTGACACCGAGCAGCCGGAGCAGGCGGTGATCGAACTGCTGACCGTGCTTTCCAGGCTGGCATCGCCCGCCAGTCCCGAACAGGCGGACTTCTGGAAGGGACCTGCCCAGCCATTCGTTGAAGCCTTTGTCCGCGCGACCATCGCCACGGCTTCGAGCCGCTTGTCGGCGCGCGATTTCCAGGCATTGCGGTCGATCCTCGGCGATGCCGGCCTCATCGTGCTGGAGACGGACATCGGCAAGTTGGCGAAGCTGCACGCTGCGCCGCCTTCTCCGGACCGGGAATGGGTGGTGCCACCCGCCGTCTCCGTCCGCCCGGCGGTACGCTGCGCCTGTGTGCTGGCGAATGGCAATCTGCTGGTCTGGCGGGAAAGCCGCTTGCTCCAGCTGCTCGATCCCTATGGCGCGACACTGTGGCAGCAGAATGTAAGCGACGTGTCCGCGCTGGTCGCCGTGGGAAGCAGCGGACACGCGATCCTGGTCCAGGCGCAACGAGACGGCACCAGCCTGCTCACCCGGCTCGCCACCCATAATGGTACGTTCCACACGATCGGAAAGGTCGCGCTTGCCGCCCATCACGACGTAACGTCCGAAACCCAGTGGCTTGTCCAGATCGGCGGCGAGATAGGCGCGCTTGATCTCGCGAAACTCTGCGCGCCCTCTCCGCGGATCGAGTTCCTCTGGTCCTGCAGCCTGACCGATCGCCTGCGAGCCATTGCTTTTTCACATTATCCGGATGGCTCGAGCTGGGTTACCGTGGATATGAGTGGTGAGCGGGGCGGGGTTCTCGAGATCTGGACATTGCATCCAAACGGAACACTTTCGACCAGCATCTGCTTTCGCCCCAATACGCCGGAGCCGAGCGCACTGCGTGACTGGTTTTGGGATCGCCAGAAAAACGTCGATCGCATGAAGACCGGGCGTGGCGGCGTTACCGCGCGGATGACAATCCAATCCTGGAGCGAGGATCGGGAGGAATATGCGCGGGTGGCTGCCGCCGAACGGGTGGGGCCCGAAATCGGGAGGTTCGACACAGTGCAGCCCGGCGACTTCGGTCGCGGCTACGTCAATGCGGTCGTGGATGAGGATGCCGATGCAGTCATCCATGTCGCAAGGAGCGCAGACGAAGCCCTGGCACTGACGCTGCGAAATGCTCAGGGGCTCTTTTGTCTGGCTCGGGGCATCGAAACAAGAAATGGTGAAGTGCCGACCGTGCTACTGGCAGATGAACACGGGCGAATCTTTGCGGTTGGCTCTCAACGGGTGAGCATCTTCTAGACCATTCCCTCTTGTGAACGGCAGATTTTCCATCGTCTCGGAACGGTAATTCCAGGATTGCCGTCCAAGGGCATGTCAACGCGCGCCATTGAAGCCGACAGAAAATGTAGGGCGAAAAGCGGAGGCAACTTTGGCCAAATCGTCCGAAGCGGAGAATCCCCGCCAATCTCAGCCGTACAGCAGGTCGCCGAGTGAAGCAGGAACGAATGGCGACTTTCGAGCCAGCGCGAAGTTACATCGAACAATCGCCAGTGGCAGGTTTCGGGATTGCCGGCAGACAATCTCAATGTCCGGAACGAGAGCGCAAAGCTGCCGTCCATAGATCTTTGTACGCTATTGCCGCCGAAACTACGATCGACGCCCCGGAGGGCTTTTCCGGCCATCAGCACCTCGCTAAATTACTTCCAAAGGCAGCTCAGAAATTGTGCCGGCGCAGTATAGATTGCGGGCTAGGGAAGGAGAGTGCGTATCGAACCCAGTGATGGCGGAGAAGGATGTAGAAATCAGGTACGCTAAGCTACGCTCAGGCCCGATTCTCTACTCCAATCGAGAGCGAAGCAGCGCTTCAAATCGGCGCAAATCGTAGAAATAATGGCGAAATCCTGGCCCGGATTTCGGCTATCTCGCGCTGTGCCGGAGGATGGCTCGCCGGGGTCGACGAAAATGCGAACTTCGACCTGCCAATTTCCCTCAATCATATCCAAACGCCCTCCGTCAAGGTGCGTAAGCGTGATCGACTGAGAGCAGAGAGGATTGCCGCTGCCGGCGGGCCGATGCCGACTCTCCGAGAGCATGCAGTGAGGTTGGTGGAGAAGCTCGGCGAAGCCCGCACCCGCGATCTGACGGAGATCGGTATTCCTCGGTGCTACCTAACTCGGATGTGCGAGGAGGGACTGTTGATCAAGGTTGGCTACGGACGATACCGCGCTGCTCAACGGCGAGCCGCTTAAGCCGGCGCGTTCGAGAGCCGCATTAGAACTACGAGCCATCACCGCTTTCGATGGCTCGCCGGACAGTCGGGGTCGCTTCAGGGAGCGCCAGTTCCGAAAAGTGCCGTCGGATATGATCCAGCTTGGGATCGATGTAGCGGCGGCAGAAGGGCCTGCTCGGGTCGGTTCGATAGTAGTTCTGGTAACGCTCGTCCGACGCCCTGAAACCTTTAAACGGGAGGACCAGGGTGTGCGCCGCCTTGCCAGACGCGTCGGCGAAGCGGACGATCGCCTGTTCGGCCTCAGGCCGCTGGCTCTCTTCAAAGACGTAGATCGCGCTACGGTACTTGCTGCGAGGTGAGCGGACCCTGGCAGCGGAATGCGTTCTGAGATGCACCTCGGACAGCGTCGCCAACGGAATAACCGATGGATCGAAGGTGACGATCACCCCTTCTGACCAGGTATCTGCCGGCGCGTCCGACTGGACAAAGCCCTGGTCGACCTGGGCGACCCCGCGCAACGCCTGGAACACGCCTTCTGTGCACCAATGGCATCCCCCTCCAAAGCCGGCCTTCGCCATCATCGCCTCCCACGCCCGGGCGTCATTCCTGACGCAGGTTTGCTCGGCGAAGCGCTAGCGGCTGATTTCGAAGAGAAACCACGCACGGCGCTCAGCCTCGTCCGTCCAAGCGTCGATCAGGCCGGACGTCGCATTATCCTTCGCCTTGTCCGCGACGTCCTTTGCGCGGCGAAACGACTCGACCATGTGGAGATTGTCGGCGCGGAGTTCGCCCAGCATGTCCTGCGGCGTCACGAACTCAGCATCATTGTCCTTGATGGTCTGGTGGCGCGCGATATCGCCGATCGATCGAATGGTGGTATTGCCCGTCTTTCGGGCGCGCTCGGCGATCGCATCGGTGGCGGCGAGGATCTCTGCGGCCTGCTCATCAAGAAGCAGGTGATAGTCCCTGAAGTAGGGTCCAGAGACGTGCCAGTGGAAATTTTTCGTCTTCAGGTAAATCGCGTAGCTGTTCGCCAGAATAATTTTCAGAGCGTCGGCGACAGTCATCGCCGCGCCTTCATCAAGATCAGAAGGTGTCGGAAAGGTAGCGTCATTGTTGTTCGTCATCGCTTAGACTTTCTCAATCTGGCGTAGACCAGAGCCAGCACCGATTCCCCAACGGATGGCGATTTATAGAAGATGAATTCATCGCCCGACGAAGTCCAATGACCGGCGGCTATAGTTTCGATACCTTTGAGCGCCATGCGCAATCGTAGGGGGCGGGCGTCGCAGTCGAACCGGTCGGCCGCGACCTCCACCTGCCCGTCAGGAGTCCGGTTTGAAATCCAGCACGAATGCCAAGACCTTTTCGGCGGACATTTCGCAGGGCTTAAGCAAGGTTTGATCCGACCCGGTCCGGTAGAGGTTGAAGCTGACGATGTTGGTTCCAGCCAACTCCCTGGCGAACAGGCTGTTGCGCCGTCCATCCGGGGATCGCCGGACCGTCACGCCGAAACGCCGGCCGTCGTAGACGCCTTCGCCGTATCCCAGTGCAAGCTTCGCGAAAGCGGAGTTGAACTCGGCATGCTCCATGATGTCCCTCCGTCCTGATCAGCCGATGCGCGGCCGCGCATCGGCTGCAGGCGCCCGTCCGCGGGAAGTCCCCTGCGGCTGCGAGAGCCCACCCGTCCCGGGCCGGGCGAATGGATTGCGGCGCAGACCCCTACCGAACCATCTGCCAAGCTGCCGCTGGTCCGGTCTTCTACCCGACCTCCACGCCCTTCCAGAAGGCGATGTGATCCCGGATGCCTTCGGAGCCCGGATTTGGTTCGGGATAGGTCCAGGCCGCATTCACATTGAGGTCTTCGCCCACGCGAACATGGAAGTAGCGCGCGGCGCCCTTGATCGGGCAGACGGATGTGTGCGGGCTCATCTCGAGCAGGCCGAAATCGACCGCCGAAGGCGGGAAGTAGTGGTTTCCATCGATGACGACTGTCTCTTCGCTTGTGGCGATGGTGGCGCCGTTCCAGATTGCTGAGACCAAGAGGCTCTCCTTTCGTATTCATCGACCCGTGCGGGGCCCCGCATTGTCCGGCCCGGGTTTCCTCAGGCGGAGGGCGACGTGCGCCCGAGAAGTTTGTCGAGCTCGCCTCTAACATCGAGCGCGAAAAGCTCATCGGAGCCACCGACATACGTGCCGTTGATGAATATCTGCGGCACGGAGCTTCGACCCGAAGCTTCCGTCATGGCCTGCCGGTGGACCGGATCAGCTTCGATATCGAGTTCCTTCCATTGCACGCCCTTCTCCTTGAGGAGCGTCTTCGCCCGGCGGCAGAAGGGGCACCAGTTCGTGGTGTACAGCAGCACATCAGTTGTCATATCGCGTCTCCGACAGTTGGAAGCGGATCGCTTTCGTGGCGGCGATCTCCGGTCAGCCGCGTTCGAGAAGGGCGACTGTGCCCTGGCCGCCGTCGGCGCAGATACTGACGATCGCTCGCGATCCGGGCGGCATGGCCCAGAGCTCCTTCACCGCCTGGCTGAGGTCGCGCGCGCCTGTAGCCCCGAACGGATGACCCAGGGCGACCGAGCCTCCATTGGGATTGACGCGGTCCCAGTCGAAATCGCCCATCGCCGCCTGGACGCCGGCTGTCGCGCGCACCCACTCCGGGTCGGTGATGGCCGCGACGTTCGCCAGCACCTGGGCTGCGAAGGCTTCGTGGATTTCCCAGAGCGCGATGTCGGAGAAGCCGAGTTGATGGCGGGCGAGCAGGCGCGGAATGCCGTAGGAGGGCGCCATCAGCAGACCCTCGGTGTGGAAATCGACGGCCGAGACCTCGTAGTCAACGAGCCGCGCGTAGGGGGTGCCCGCCGGGAGTCTCGCCACACCGGCTTCGGTGGCGACCCAGCAGCCGGCGGCGCCATCCGTGATTGGCGAGCTGTTCCCGGCGGTCAAGGTTCCCCTCCCGCTGTCGCGATCGAAGGCCGGCTTCAAAGCGGCAAGCCGCTCGGACGACGTGTCGGCGCGCGGGTTCGCATCGCGCGCCAGTTCAGGCAGGGGAATCACGAGATCGTCGAAGAAGCCCCGTTCCCAACCCGCGACGGCGCGCTCGTGGCTCTTGAGCGCCCAATCATCCTGAGCCTCGCGCGAGATCCGCCAGGCCTTGGCGGTCTCCTCCATGTGATCACCCATCGTCCTGCCGGTGATCCGGTTGGCCCAGCCCTTGGTGGGGAGCACATAGTCGTTTGGGGCAAGGGACTGCAGGGCGGTGAGCGCGCCCATCGCATCCTTCGCAAAGAGGTCAGTGAGCCGCTTCGACGCCTCGGCCGTCAGGGCGATTGAAGGGCGGCTCATCACTTCGGACCCGCCGATCATGGTGAGGTCCGTTTCGCCACCTAGCATCCCCGCCGCAGCGAAGGTCGCTGTCATGCTGGTTGAGCATGCCAGGACGACGGAGAATGCCGGAACCGTCGGAGTGAGCTTGGCGTCAAGCCAGGTCTCTCGAGCAATATTGCTCCAGCCCAAATTCGGGATCACGGTTCCCCAGACGAGGAGATCAGGCTCCGCCTGCGCCGCCATCGCCTGCACGACAGGCACGGACAGAGAGATGGCATCGTAGGCAGCCAACGCGCCTCCACCGCGGCCGAAAGGCGTCCGAAGGCCGGCGGCAATGAAGACGGGTTCGGCAAAGCGGCTCATGATGATCTCCAAAATTAATCCGTGGGCTGCACGTCCACGATCGGCGGGACGCGAAGTAGCTTGCGCCGCTAGCCGCCGTAGCGCTCGGTTTTGACAATGGAGGGGTCTAGGCCGGCCAGCAGCGCGCCCTCGGTCGCGATGTTGACGAATCCGTTGGATCCGCAAACGAAGACTTGTGTGGGATTTCGGGGAAGCCGAGCCAGGATTTCCTGGACCATCGCGCCGTCGATCCGTCGCGCAAAGTCCGATGGGCGGATCGGTTTCTCGCGCGTAATTGCCAGCGCCAAGACGAATGCCGGGTCGCTGACGTCGATGGAATGAAGCTCTTTTGAGAAGAGAACGTCCTCAGCGGTTCGTGCGGACAAGAGCAGCGCTGTCGGCACGACTTGGGCCAGCGCGCGGCGCTGCCGGATCATTGCCATCAACGGCACGAGGCCCGAGCCTGCCCCGACCAACAGCACTGGGTCTATGGCAGGTTCAGGCCACAGGAAATGGCCGCCGAGCGGACCACGAAGCTCGATTTCGTCGCCGATCGCTGCGACATCGTGAAAGAACGGCGAAACTTCGCCATCCGGTAGGCGCTCGATAGCGAGCTCGACGATCGGAGACGAGATTGCCGAAGACGCGATCGAGTAACTCCGCATCGCACTGTAGCCACCGGGCGCGGTCAGCCGGACATCGACATGCTGCCCTGCGATGTGCGCGAACGGTTTGCTCAACCGAAGGAAGAAGCTCTTGATACTCGGGGTCTGTTGGACGATTTCGTCGATTACGCATGGCTGCCACGCGATTTGCGCGCCGTTTTCAGTCATTGGTGTATCGTTGCTCGCGCCACGGATCGCCGTAGATGTGATAGCCGCGCAGCTCCCAAAATCCGGCCTCGTCACGCGTTGTGAATTGCAGCGCGTTCACCCATTTGGCGGACTTCCAGAAGTAAAGGTGCGGAACCAGAAGACGCGCCGGCCCTCCATGATCGCGGGGAAGCGGCTTGCCCGCATAGTTGAGGGCGACCATCGCTTTCCCGGAGAGAAGATCCGCCAGCGGGATGTTTGTCGAGTAGTTATCGTAGCAGTGCGCCAAGACGAAATCGGTGGGCCGATCGAGCCCTGCATCTGCAAGGATGTCTTCTACGAGTACGCCCTCCCACGCGGTATCCAGCTTGGACCAGGACGTGACGCAGTGAATGTCTCGGGTCACCTTGGTCTTCGGTAGAGCGTTGAACTCGCTCCAATTCCACACTTTGACCGGCTTCGGACCGATCTTGACGGTGAATTTCCAATCGGAGGGCTCCACGTTCGGCGTTGGCCCGGCCGTCAGAACAGGGAAATTCTCCACGAGATGCTGACCCGGCGGAATCCGATCGTACTGGTCGCCGCCTGGCCCGCGGCCTGTGAAACCTCTGGTGACCATAGCGAAACCCCCTTGCTTGTCACGACAGACCAGAACCTGATTCAGTTCAGAATTCTGTAAAAGATCTTTGCGCGCACCACCGCCGAACGAGCCAATTCACTGAAAATCAGAATACCGGATTCTCTATTAGCGTATAAAAGTGTTGGACCATTTTGAGTCGTGGTTATGCGTGAAGACTATAGCGTCAGTCCAGTATGATTTCCCAATACCCTGTAGCTATAGTTTCGATAGCTTCGAATCGGCATTGCAGGCGTATCCCCGTCAGCGGATTTCGAGCGGACGCCGTCGCTTGCCAACGTTGGTGTGAGACCGGCGGGCGAGATCGCCCCTGCCAACGCGACCGCTGAGAGGTCGACTCCTCAACCGCTTGGGCGCTTATCGCCTCCATCCGAATGCTCACCCGCCGAACAGCAATAAACCGCTATTTTCGATAAACTTCTGAATCCGGCTCCGAGGTATGGAAACTATGTCGTACCGCTATTGGATATGTTGCGCGCATACCTTCATAGTCTGACACGCGAAATCTTTAAATCCTGAGTATATTTCGGAAGAAAATTCGATCTGATCGATAAGACTTCAGGATACAGCAAGCTGGAGACACCGATGAAAGCCGTTGGTTACAAGGTTCCGGGACCCATCGCCGAGGACGCCTCTCTGGTCGACATTGATCTGCCTCGGCCTGTCGCTGAAGGAGGCGATATCCTGGTTGAGGTGAAGGCTGTCTCGGTCAACCCGGTCGACTACAAAATCCGCAGCAGCACGCCGCCCGCTGATGGCGATTGGAAGGTGCTGGGATGGGATGCGGCCGGGATCGTGCAAGAGGTCGGCCCCGACGTGACGCAGTTCGCGGTAGGCGACGAGGTCTATTATGCCGGATCGCTCATAAGGCCTGGCACCAATGCGGAGTTCCATCTCGTCGACGCCCGGATCGTCGGTCGTAAACCCGCGTCGCTCGACTGGGCGGAAGCGGCGGCGCTGCCACTCACGACGTTGACGGCCTGGGAAGCCATGTTCGATCGCCTGGACGTGACGAAGCCCGTTCCCGGGGCGGCGGCGGCGATCCTCATCATCGGTGGTGCGGGTGGGGTCGGGTCGATCGCCATCCAGATCGCTCGACAGCGCACGGATCTCATCGTCATCTCCACCGCCTCTCGGCCGGAAACCCAGGAGTGGGTTAAAGGGCTTGGGGCTCATCATGTCATCGACCACTCTCGGCCGCTCGCGCCACAGATCGCCGAGCTCAACATCGGCGCTCCCGCTTTCGTGTTCTCGACCACGCATACCGAGCAGCATGCATCCGACATCGCCGAACTGATCGCCCCGCAAGGACGGTTCGGATTCATCGACGATCCCAAGGCGCTCGACGTCATGCTGTTCAAGCGCAAGGCAGTGTCGATCCACCACGAGCTGATGTTCACACGGTCGCTCTACGGCACGCCCGACATGGATGAGCAGGGCAAGATCCTCAATTCGCTGGCGGTGCTGGTGGACGACGGCAAAATTCGCACGACGCTAACCGAAAAATTGTCGCCAATTAATGCCGCCAATCTGAAGACGGTGCACGCATTGATCGAAAGTGGCGCGGCAAGAGGCAAGATTGTCCTCGAAGGCTTCTGATGACTGCCACCGCCGAACGTCTTTTCTAACCTCAAGAACGCCGGACGGATTACGCCACGGCGAAGGAAATTCCATGACGAAATCCATTGCCACCGCCTCGATCAACCGCGAAACCGCCGTCGCCCTCATCGACGCGGCGATCGCCGCGGCACGTACAATCGGCATCCCGGCTGCGGTCGCCGTCGTCGACGCCACCGGTAACCTGCGCGCGTTCGAGCGCACTGATGACGCGCCGTTTCTCACCGTCGATGTTGCCATCGACAAGGCTTGGAGTTCCGCCTCGTTTGGGTACCCGACCCATGTTTGGAACGACTATGTTTCGAACGATCCAAAAGTGGCGCCGCTGGCCTATCGCCCCCGGATGGTCGCTGTCGGCGGAGGCTATCCGATCCTGGAAGACGGGAAGTTGATCGGCGGGATCGGCATCTCCGGAGGCAACTATCAGCAGGATCAGGATGCGTGCGTCGAGGCACTCACGAAAATCGGGTTCGAGCTGCCAGCCTGACGACATTAAGGCCATCGCCAGCGGCGGTGGCCTGCAGATGCGACCTTATGAAAGACTTTAAGATGGAAGCGTTCGTCGTCTTCACCCGCGAAGAAACCACCGATCCGGAAGAACTCGCAAACTATTCTGAAGGCGTCGGCCCATCGTTCGATGGCCACGACGTAACCTTTCTCGCCGCTTATGGCGCGATGGAGCATTTGGAGGGGCCGCCCGTCGAAGGGGCCGTAATTTTGCGGTTCCCGACGATGCAGGCCGCCCGTGATTGGTATCATAGCCCCGCCTACCAAACCATCGCTGCGCACCGTTTTGCCGGTTCCCGCTATCGCGCCTTTGTCATTGAGGGGCGGCGGTGACACACCGACGGAAGAACGGCGGCGCTGGCCACGAGGTATCGGTCGGCGAACTCGCATCCTACAACCTGTAGGGGATCAAGGCGGTGAGGTTCGCGTGCCATCGCCACACGCGACCACTCATCGGACTTCTGCATCGGAATTGGAGGATTAGATGAGCGTCGACGAACGACAAGCCCCCGAGCTGCGGGTGCAGAGATGGATTGGCGTGGATGGAGAAAGCATCGCGCCGCTCAAGCTGTCGGATCTCGGCACCGGCCCGAAAGTCCTCTTCGCCTTCCAGCACTGGTGCCGTGGCTGCCATTTGCATGGATTTCCGACGCTACAAAGGTTGCATGGTGCATTGAGCGCCAAGGGCGTGGGCTTCGCGGTGATCCAGACCGTCTTCGAAGGAGCGGATGAGAACACCTTCGAGAAGCTGCGCGTGAACCAGCTCAAGTATGCGCTTCCTGTCGCGTTCGGTCACGACGAGCCACCTGCCGGCGCGACGCTTCCCACCTTCATGGAGGACTACCGCACGCGGGGAACGCCCTGGTTCTCCGTGATGGACGCTGGCGGCCGCATCGTATTCTCGGACTTCCATCTCGACGCCGATCAGCTCGTGAAGGGACTGGAGCTGGTGTAACCGATGCGGCGCTGGGTCATCCTGATTGCCACCCATCTCGCGATGCTCGCCATGGGCTTCGCGGGCGGTGTCTACACGCTGCCGATCCTGACCGCCCCCCAGGCCCCGGATGCGGCGGCCTTGCGGACCATCTCAGCCGAGACGCTCTACGCAGGGCGTCTGGCCCGCGATCTCAAAGGCAGCGACCTGCTTCACTGGGGGGAAGGCGAGATCCGGGTCTCGCGCGACCGTATCGCCCATATCGGGCGCCTCGCCCCTGGTCCCGACTACAAGCTCTACCTCGCACCACGTTTCGTCGACACGAAGGAGGCCTTTCTCCTGATCAAGGACAGATCAGTCCGCGTGGGCGACGTGAAGACGTTCAACGGCTTCATCGTCGAGGTGCCTGCCGGCATCGATGTCCGTGACTACAACACGGTCGTCATCTGGTGCGAAGCATTCGACCAGTTCATCAGTGCGGCAGAGTATCAACCCTCAAGTCAGGCCCGAGAATGAGCCCGGCGATGGATACCATGAGGTCGGCGGGCAAGCGCGGCCTCGTTCTCGCGCCGGTGGCGGCGCTGCTGCTGAGCGTCGCCGCTCTGCTGCTGGGCAATGGCCTGCTGAGCACGCTCCTGATCGTGAGAGCCGGCCATGAGGGGTTCTCGACCGGCGCGATCAGCGCGATGATGTCCTTCTACTTCGCGGGTTTCACGATCGGCGCGCTCGTGTTGCCACCGATCATCGTCTCCGTGGGACATGTCAGAACCTTCGCCGGCTTCGCGGCCATTGCCTCGATGACCGCCCTTCTCCATGTGGCGTTCGTGGAGCCGATCGCCTGGATGCCGCTTCGCCTGATTACCGGCTTCGCCTACGCGGGCATGATCCTCGCAACGGAGAGTTGGCTCAACGCCCACGCATTGCCATCCACACGCGGGCAGCTCCTGTCGATATTCGGAGTTGTCTCTATGGCCTCATGGGCAATCGGGCAGGCGTTACTCAACATCGCACCGCCCGCCGACGTGACATTGTTCCTCATCGTGTCGCTGCTGATATCAGCGGCGGTGGTTCCGATCACCTTGCTGCCCAGTCATCCGCCGGCCCAGGTGGAACAGGAATGGGTCGCGTTCAGGGACCTCGTCCTCGTATCACCTCTCGCTGCGGCTGGCGCTTTCCTGGCCGGCCTGGCTATCGGTGGTTTCTGGGGCATGGGCGCGAGCTTCGCCCAGAGCATCGGCCTCGATGTGGGCGGTATCTCCGCCTTCATGGCTGCGGTTCTTGGTGGAACGCTCGCCTTCCATTGGCCACTCGGTTGGCTTTCGGATCGAGTGCCCCGGAATCTTGTCATCGCCGGTGCGGCGCTGGCGTCCGCAGCGTCTGCCATCGGCGTAGCGTTGGCGGTGGAAGCGCCTCTGCCGCTGCTCCTTGCGGCGGGTGCGCTGTTCGGCGGCTTTGGCATCCCGATTTATTCGTTGTGTCTCGCCGTCGCAAACGACGATCTTCCGGCCGGTCGGCTACTCGGCACCGCGCGCGGGCTTCTGTTGCTCAACGGGATCGGGACAGCCGCTGGCCCCCTAATAGGAGCAGCTGCAATGAATATCGTCGGCCCTGGCGGCCTGTTCCTTTATGCGGCGGCGTTGCTCACGCTCCTGGCAGTGCTGGCCATCGCCCGCAGGCAGCCGAGGCGCGCCAACCAGGCCAAGGCGGCCCCCCGTTCTCCGAGCACGCCGATGATAACCGGATCTCTCGATACGATGATATGCATGGAGAAGCGGGCGCAGGGCGTGCGGGATTAGCGCGGCACGGCTCCTGCACGAACCGCGGGGTCAGGCGATGATAGCTGTTACGCGAATTTCGATACGCATGGTTGGAAGCCCCAGCGCTTCGATTCCCAACTGCGTCCAGATTGGAGCGCGGTCGGGCATGTAGTGGCGATACAGCTTGGCCATTGTTTCGTTGATCACAGGAGGGAATCCACCGACGTGATAGGAATTGACGTGGACCACATGCGGCCAGCGTGCTCCGGCGGTCGCGAGCGTCCGTTCCACGTTCTTGAACGCCTGCTCGATCTCTTCCTCAATCGACTCCGGAATGACGAGATCGTCGTTCCATCCGCCCTGTCCGGAGATTTCCACGCGGTCACCAATGCGCATTGCCTGAGAATAATGAAGCGCGTCATGCAGGCGCGTCCCGTATCCGGGGGTGATGAAGAATGAAGGTGTTGTCATGAGTTTGCCTTTGATGAGCCAGGTCAATGCGGCTGCAAGTGACCGTATGCATGCAGAAAGAGATGCAGGGCGTTCGGCACTAGCGCGCCGGCTGCGGTGGAGGGCTTTATTCCACGTCTTCTACGGTGAGGTCTCGGCCGTTGAACTGCACGGTCTCCCCGGCTCGGGCACCCTCGATCGCTTCGAAGATCGGCGCCATCGTGGAAATGCCCATGAGCTCACGCCCCTGACAGGTAAACTTGCTCGTTGACACCGCGATCACAAAGTGGCGGCCGGACAGCTTGACGACAGCGCCTTCGTTGACGGCCAACTTGGGGCCGAAATCGATCGTCCTGAGCTTTTCGAGTTTATCGGCGTAGTCATGGAGCGTGTCATCGAGCGCTTCAGCGAAGTCGCTCGCGACCTCGGCCTGAGCTAGTTCGTCGTTTTCGATCGGTTCGCTCCGATCGAGCCGAGCGGTAGAGACATAGTCCAGGTAGTTTTCGCGAGCGCTGTGCAACGCTGCTGTCTCCAGCAAGAGCATAGTTTCTCGTATGTGGTCCTTGTTCCAGTCCATAATCACCTCCTAATTTTCGATGTTCTTAAAGTTCAGCCTGCAGATGTGTGGGCCAGGAAGGTCAGCCTTTCCGGCTAAGCGACACCGCTATTCGTCGCTGATGACGTCTTCGCCCTGGTATGGAACCCTGATCAGCCGAGGATCTCGAATGATGCTCGTGACGAGCCAGACATATTCCTGCTCGGCGGTATCGAAGCCGAGGATGCTGAAGGATTGGCCGAAAGGGCATGGCGGGAAGTCTGGAAAGCCCTCGCGCAGAACGTAACGCTCGGGATCGCTGTGAAACTCGCTCTTGTAGACTTTCCGCAGTCCATGCTTGCTCGGCGCGTCCTGGTCACCCGCGGGCGCTGTTTCCCGATGCGCTTCAAGGCGCTCGGACAAGTCGCGGGGGCAGATTTCGTGGAACACGTCGAAGGCGTCGATCAACAGGCCTTTATGCTCTGTCGCCGGATCGGTGATCGCGTAGATGTTGGAGGCATCTTCGCCGTCGTCCCCGCTCTCGAGGCGCAACGCCGCATCGACGCGAATGCTGCATGCATCGAGGGTTGACC